>JAPNUJ010000062.1:0-13987 GCA_026627155.1 Bacillota bacterium
GGGATCAACGGCAATCGGCTGAGCAAGGCCCAGAGAGAGCGACTACGGGAGGGTCTAAAGATGACGAACATCGTCAAGGAGATCTGGCATGATGCGTTGGATGAGGGCATGCAGAAGGGCATAGAGAAGGGCATAGAGATCGGCATGGAGAAAGGGATGGAGAAAGGCATAGAGAAAGGCATAGAGAAGGGGCTTGACGAAGGAAAGAAAGAAGTGGCCCGTGCCATGTTGGCGAGAGGCATGGAGACGGCCACGATCGCCGAACTGACCGGTCTTGATCGAGCCGAAGTGGAGGGGCTTCGAAAGCCCATTTGACGCGTGCCATCAAAGATCGAACTCGGCCGCCGGGAGGCGGCCCTTGTTCTCATTGAGCGCGAAGATGTGGTTACCAATTCCTTGTCAAAGTCCCTATCGTGCAGGAAAGCCGAGAGAAGCTGACTCGGAGCTCACGGAGTCAGTGACGGATTTTAAGACACGGGCAACGAGCGGAGTCCGTAACAGTCACACCCGCCGAAACCGCGCCTTTAGTCCTTGACCAACTCACCAACTCACCCCCAAAGCGGGAAACTGTGATACTTTTGGTGAAGGCGACAAGGAATGAGAGCCAGTGCAGACCTCAACGAAAGTTGGAGAGACGACAAGAGAGATGACGAGGGAGGCGCATGAATGGACGTTCCTGTCATTCGAAGACTCAATTCTGACGATGCACCCGTGTACACTCGACTACTGACCCGAGCGATCACCGACCATCCACTCGAATTCGGGATGTTTGTACAGGATCTTAAAGGGCCCGAGGACCTGGAGCAGCAGTCGAGGGAGTTCCTTGCCCACACTCCTCATCGGTGTGTGTTAGGGGTACAGGGGGATGAGGGCTTGATTACCGGCATGGTGACGTTGGAAAGGGTGCAACTCCGTTCCATGTATCACAAAGCAAGCGTCTTGACGTTGTACGTGACGCCAGATAACCGGGGACAAGGCAGGGGGCGAAGCCTACTCGAGCAACTTCTGGTTGAAGCCCGGGAGATGCCTGGCCTGGAAGTGCTCGCAGTGTCTGTCCTCGCATCCAACACGGGCGCACTTTCCTTATATCGGGTCGTAGGCTTCCAAGTTGCCTATATCGAAACACGTGCACTAAAGGTCCGATCCGATTACCACGACATTGCCCACCTGACAAGGGCACTCCCTTAAGACCGAAGCAGGTTTTTACAAGATGTAAATGAATAGTTCGAGGTCCCTCACCGCCGCGCCATCCCATCCCAGGTCGCCATGTCCGGTCCCAAGCCATATGAAGCTCCAGCATTAGGCCTCGGCTGGCTCAGCCGAGATCGAGTCCAAACCCGCGCGGCACTCAGCCCCCACTTCCCCCCCAACAGGCCGGCCATTTGCCTGTGAGTCGTCCCTAAGCGCACCCGCGCCCCAAACATTCACCGCCAGCCAACACAAAAAGCCTCGTGACCAAGAGGGTGCTCCGCATCCCACCTTGACCACGAGGCCCGCGCCTCCAACACGCCTGCACGCCTGCACGCCTACACGCCTACACGCCTACACGCCTACACGGAGCCGCGTTGTTTCAGCACCTCGCCGTTTCGCGTCGAGAGTTCGACGGCCTCGAGGCGATGCAAGGCGCGCTGCCGAGCCGCATTCGCTCGCGCTGCATCGAGGTCGGGGGCGTTGTCGGCCAGCCGGCGCTCAGCACGATCGCGAGCGCGTTCTGCCCGCTCCACTTCGATCTGCGCGGCCGTCTCTGCGGTGTCAACCAACAAGGTGATGCGCGTGGGCAAAACTTGAATAAACCCACTGGCGACCACCATGTAGTCTTCGCCCTCAGGGAACTTGATCTTGATTAGACCAGGCCTGACGGTCGCCGACAAAGGGGTGTGGCGCGGCAGTATGCCGAGTTCGCCGCCGCCACCACGGAGTGACACCATCTCGACCTCCGTCTCGAGCACGACGCGATCCGGTGTGACCACTTCAAATGGCACCGTCATGCGATCCACTCCTCATCAGACAGCAACGCCGTCTTTAGCTGCCTTCTCCAGCACTTCTTCTATGGCTCCACAGTAACGGAAATACGTCTCGGGAATGTCATCATGACGGCCCTCGAGAATCTCCTTGAAACTGCGAACCGTGTCTTTGACCGTCACGTACTTGCCGGCGATCCCTGTGAACTGCTCCCCGACGAACATCGGTTGCGACAAGAAGTTTTGAATCTTCCGAGCACGGTTCACAGACAACTTGTCTTCATCGCTCAACTCATCCATCCCGAGAATCGCGATGATATCCTGCAGCTCGCGGTAGCGCTGCAGCACCTGCTGAATGCCACGAGCCACCTGGTAATGCTCGTCACCGACGATGTCCGGGGACAAAGCGCGCGACGTGGAGGCCAGAGGATCGACCGCCGGGAACAGCCCCATCGCGGCCAGGCGACGGTCAAGGTTGGTCGTCGCGTCCAAGTGAGCGAACGTGTTGGCCGGGGCCGGGTCAGTGTAATCGTCGGCTGGAACGTAAATCGCCTGAATCGACGTGATGGAACCACGTACGGTAGAGGCGATGCGCTCTTGCAATTGCCCCATCTCGGTCGCCAGTGTAGGTTGATAACCGACGGCAGACGGCATCCGTCCGAGCAGGGCGGACACCTCGGAACCTGCCTGCGTGAACCGGAAGATGTTGTCGATGAAGAGCAACACATCGCGCTGCTCGACATCTCGAAAGTACTCGGCGACAGTCAGCGCACTCAAAGCGACCCGCAGGCGCGCGCCCGGGGGCTCGTTCATCTGACCGAACACCATGCTGGTCTTGTCGATAACGCCAGATTCGCGCATCTCGTGGTACAGGTCATTGCCTTCGCGCGTCCGCTCGCCGACGCCTGCAAAGACGGAATACCCGCCGTGCTCCTTGGCAATGTTGTGAATCAGTTCCTGAATCAACACGGTCTTGCCGACACCCGCGCCGCCGAAAAGCCCCACCTTGCCGCCCTTGAGGTACGGCGCCAAGAGATCGACCACCTTGATCCCGGTCTCGAACACTTCGGCCTTTGTCGTGATGTCCGCAAACGCCGGGGCACTTCGGTGAATGGGCCAGTGATCGGCCGCTTCGGGTGGCTCAAGATTATCGATCGACTCACCAAGGACGTTAAAGATCCGCCCCAAGGTACCGGGACCGACTGGCATGCTGATCGGGCGGCCTGTGTCCACCGCCTCAGCGCCGCGTACGAGTCCATCTGTCGAGGACATCGCCACGGTGCGGACGATGTTGTCCCCGAGGTGCAAGGCCACTTCAAGCGTCAGGCGAATCTTGATCTCGCCGTCCGTTTCAATGCGCAGAGCATGATTGATAGCAGGCAATTCGCCCGTGGCAAAACGCACGTCCACGACCGGGCCCATGACCTGCACGACTTGTCCCTTATTCAATGCGTCTCCTCCTTCATTGCACAGATTACTTCAACGCCTCTGCACCGCCGACGACTTCGGCGATCTGCGTCGTGATGGCAGCCTGTCGAGCGCGGTTCAGCACCAAGGTGAGACCGTCGATCATATCCTTGGCCGCATCGGTGGCGTTGCCCATCGCGGTCATCCTCGCGCCGTGTTCGCTCGCCTTGGCGTCAAGAACAGCTTGATATACGAGAGTTTGTGCGAATTTGGGGAGCATGGCTGTCAAGACGGCTTCTTCGTCCGGTTCATATAGGTAGTTGGCTCCGGATCCGAAGACCGGCTCCTCGACCTGCGCCTGAAGCGGCAGAACCTTCTTCATGACAGTGACCTGGGTCACAGCGTTCACAAATTCGTTGTACACGAGATACAACTCGTCGAACTCTTCGGCGGCGTAGGCCTCGATGACCTTCTCCGCCAGGGGCATGATGTTGGGGTACGTTGGCGAATCCGGTAAGCCGGTTACCTCGCCTCCAATCGGATACCCTTGCCTCGCGAAGAAGTCTCGTCCCTTGCGGCCGACGGCGAAGATCGTGAATTTGGACTTGTCGACGCCGCGCACCTCTTGCAGGGTGCGACGTATCACGTTGGCGTTGTAGGCTCCGGCCAGTCCGCGGTCAGCCGTGACCACCAGGTAGCCGGTGCGTCGGACGGGGCGTTGAGCCAGTAACGGATGACGCACAAAGCGCACACGTTGCGACACGTCCGCCAACATCGATTGCAGTTTGACCAGGTACGGTTTCGAGTGCTGCACAGCCTCTTGGACCCGGCGCAGTTTCGCAGCCGCGACCATCTCCATCGCCTTGGTGATCTGCGCCGTGCTCTGAAAGCTCTTGATACGGCGCCGAATGTCTCTTGGGTTTTGTGGCAATCCACTCACCACCTTTCCGTACTGTCGCCTGGGTCTGGCCCGTTACGCAACGAACGTGTTCTTGAACTTGGCAATGGCTTCCTTGAGCAAGGCCACCGTGTCTTCAGCCAGTTGCTTGCTAGCGGCAATCGCCTCGAAGATCTGGTTATACTGTGACTTGACGTACGCCAGCCACTCTTCTTCAAAATGCTGAACCGCTGCCACAGGGATGTCGTCCACGTGGCCGTTGACGACGGCCCACAGAGACACCACCTGTTTTTCCACAGGCAACGGAACGTTCAGACCTTGCTTCAAGATCTCGACCGTGCGTGCACCGCGCGCCAAACGCGCTTGCGTCGCCTTGTCGAGGTCTGAACCGAACTGCGCGAACGCCTGCAACTCGCGATACTGAGCCAGATCGAGTCGAAGCGTGCCAGCTACTGCCCGCATGGCCTTAATCTGAGCCGAGCCACCAACCCGCGATACGGAGTTCCCGACGTTGACAGCCGGGCGAACACCCGAGAAAAAGAGATCGGACTCGAGGAAGATCTGACCGTCTGTGATGGAAATGACGTTCGTTGGAATGTAAGCGGAGATGTCACCGGCCTGCGTCTCGATGAAGGGTAGCGCCGTGAGTGAGCCGCCGCCAAGTGCGTCCGAAAGCTTGGCCGCCCGCTCCAGCAGACGAGAGTGAAGATAGAACACATCGCCTGGATACGCCTCGCGTCCTGGGGGACGGCGCAACAGCAACGACATCTCGCGATAGGCAGCCGCCTGTTTTGTCAGGTCATCATAGATGATCAGGGCGTGCTCGCCGTTGTACATGAAGTACTCGCCCATGCTGCAACCGGCATAGGGCGCCAGGTACAACAGTGGCGCCGGATCGGATGCGCCGGCCACGACGACGGTCGTATACTCCATCGCTCCGTGTTTGCGCAACGTCTCGACGACCTGTGCGACGGTGGACTGTTTCTGTCCGATCGCCACGTAGATACACTTGACCCCGTTGCCCTTTTGGTTGATGATCGCGTCAATCGCGATGGACGTCTTCCCGGTCTGGCGATCGCCGATGATCAACTCACGCTGACCCCGACCGATCGGGATCATGGCGTCGATCGCCTTGATACCCGTCTGCATCGGCTCAAAAACGGAACGACGCTCGATGACGCCAGGAGCCGTGGACTCGATAAAGCGGAAGTGTTCTGTCTCAATCGGGCCCCTGTTATCGATCGGTTGCCCCAGCGGGTTGACGACGCGACCGAGCAGTGCGGGGCCCACCGGGACCTGCACGATACGACCGGTCCGCTTGACCTCGTCGCCTTCCTTGATTCCTTCCACGGAGCCGAGGACGATGACGCCGACGTTATCTTCCTCGAGGTTGAAGGCAAGTCCAAAGACACCGCCCGCAAACTCCACGAGTTCACCCGCCATGACGTTGGTCAAGCCATGGATACGAGCAATCCCGTCACCAGCCTGCAACACGATCCCGGATTCGTACTCCTGGATCGTCGTATCCAACTGTTCGATCTGCTGCCGAATCAGCGCAGTAATTTCATCTGGACGAATACTCACGAAAGCCCCTCCTTACCCAATCGATTGACAGAAAGCTTTTGGGAGAAACCTGTGAGCATGCCTTTGAGCGTAGCATCGATCACGTGATTCCCGATGCGCAGTTTGTAGCCAGCCAGAAGTTCCGGCCTCTGTGTCACATGCGCCGTTACGGTCTTGTGCATCCTCGAGCCCACAGTCGCCGTGATCGACGCCAGTTGTTCATCTCCGAGGGGTGCGGCGGTTTCGAGTTGCACTTCCATGCGACCTTGTCGCTCATCCGCCAGTTCATGATAATCATCGGCCACAGCGATCATGTAGTCACTGCGCCCACGTTCAAACAAGATTTCGAGCAGGCGCGAGACAAATGGATGCAACCCGTCGGCAAACACCGCCTGAACGATCTGCCGCTTCTTCGATGCCGCTACCGTGGGGTTCTCCAACACGGCTCGCAATTCCTCGTGGCCGACCACGGTCCGCGAAAACTGTGCAAACGACTCTGAAACACCTTCGAGAGCGTCCCGCTCCACCGCTGCGTCAAACAGCGCGCGCGCGTAACGGCGCGTGATCGACCCACTCAGCATACGAGTTCACCCAAAATCTTTTCGGCTTCCTTCACCATCTCGTCATGCGCCTCTTGCGCAAGGTGACGGCGCAACAGCTTCTCGCTGAGTTCGACCGTCAAGGACGACACAGATTGCATCACGGCACTCAGCATCTCCGCTCGTTCGCGCTCGATCAACTCGCGGTTTTCTTCCAAAAGACGAGCGGATTCTTCCTGCGCCTGAGCCAGAATCTCGCGGCCCTGTTCGTCAGCTCGCACGCGTGCTGCATCGAGCATGTCCTTGACTTGGTGGCGCGTTTCGTCCAACAGCTGACGCTGCTCGTCGAGAAACTTTTGCGCCTGCGCACGGCTTTGTTCGGCATCCGTCACCTGAAGGGTGACGTAGTCGTAACGAGCACGCAACACTTTGGCAAAGGGCCGAAATCCGTAGCGCTGGATGAAGTAAAAGAGAATCAGAAACGTGATAATCGACACGATAAATGTACCGAGTTCAAACACTGGGATCGTTGCCCCCCTTTACTTCTCACATAGGCGGGAATCGCCTGGACTTTACAGTGCGCCTTTGCCGAACAAGATGATGATACCGAACGCGAGCGCGATAACGGGGAACGCCTCGACGAACGCGATACCGATCAGGACGCTGGCGAAGATGGTGCTCCGCGCTTCCGGTTGACGCGAGACGCCTTCGACGTACTTGCTCATGACGAGGCCGTCACCGATACCGGAACCCACTGCTGAGAGTCCCAAAAGAAGTGCGACGGCGATGTCATAGATTGCAACGGTCATGCTGGACATTTAGTTTCCTCCTAGACGGCGATACACCGTTCCTTAGTGTCAAACAAATCAGTGCCGTACGTCAGTCACGTGGTACTTCTGACCCACATACAGCGTCATCAGAATCGTGAAGACATACGCTTGAATGGTACTCACAAAGCCGCTGTAGAACAGCCAGATCAACAGCAGCGGCAACCTGATCGGGATGAAATGAAACAGCATCGGAATCCCCAACAGGACGCTGATCAGCGCTTCACCCGCGAAAATGTTGCCGAAAAGACGCATGCCGTGCGTGAGGGGATTCGTGATCTCCTCGATCAACGCCATCGGGTTCAGATAATGGCGCAGGTAATGCTTCGGGTGCCTCCATCCGACAAAGTGGCTCAGCAACCACACCATCGCCGCCATACCGAGCGTCATGCTCATGTTGGCCGTCGGCGAGTCAAACAGGGGCACGTCGTTATGTCCGGCCGCCAAATTCGCGGCGGTCAAGCCGAGCCATGGAATCGGCGTGTGCACGCTGAGCGCGACCGTCGCTATAACGCCAAGCCAGTTCGCGACGAACAAGTACACGAGCATCGTGAAAGCCAGTGGCATGATCCACTGAACCACGCGTTCACTGGGCATCGTGTCCCGCGCCATGTTGGCTGTAAAGTCCGCGACCCACTCAACCAGGTTCTGGATCTTGGTGGGCTTGCGCACGTCCAGGCCGCGAGCGGCGATGCGCAGAAAAACGAGGACCACCAAGCCAGTGAAGATCATCATGCCAATCGTGGTAATGTTGATCTTGAACAGACCACCGTGAAATGTATACAAGAGATAGGGAAATGCCGGCAAAGTATCACCTACTTTCGTTCTGAGATTGCACCGGACCTTTGACCATCCCGAGAAGTCCAAAGAATATAAGCACAAACCCGAGCAGATATCCAGCCAGCGTGGCGATCGGGTTCACATCCGGCGCCTTGACGGCCACAATCATGACCGCACAAAGAACGACGAGCCTCGTGAAGAGCCCCATCATACCAGACGCAAAGAGTGGAACACCCTGTAGCCCATCTTTCAGGTGTCCCTGCCGAAGCATGCTGTAGACGACATACGCCCCGCCGGCCTCACCAACCAAAAGACCGTTCATCACTGGTCGCCAGACAGAAAGAACCAGCCACATCACGGCTGTGAGTAGCAAGAGAGCCACACCGGTTCTAGCAATCCAGCGCACCCTCGTGCGCAGGCGTTCCTGGTCTGTCACGACTTATCCCCCATCAATCGCTTTACGAGGTAGGCCATGCCATACAGGCCCGTGCCCAGTCCCACTACGACGCCGATTGCAGTTAAGTACGGAGCATGCCACTTCTCGGCGAGCACGTGGCCAATCCACCCGAACACCAGCATGTTGGCCACAAGTTGAAACGCCATACCCGAGAAAACGGCAAACGCTTTCCATTCACTGAGAGACGGCGCAGGTTTCTTTTGACGATCCGCGATGATCGCACACCACCCAATCAACTGGTGCGAAAGGTCTTTGTGAGCCTATCGGGAGTTGTCAAGCGAGACGAAACGAAGCAACGGGAAGCACATCCAGATACCACTATACCCAAGTTTGTTCCAAAATAATCCTTGCTCGAGGCCCCGTCGACGGCACTTGGCTTGGCGTTGCACCCGTTTGTCCTTGCTAATACTACACTACAGTAAAAATCGTTGTCAAGAAAACTGAAGGGATTCAGATAGTCCCCGAACCCTATTCATCCTTGACTTCCTCATGCTCGACGACGACATGTGTATAGTCGTACCCATGTGTACAGTGGACGCAGTGCACTCTGACCACGCGTTCCCCCACAGGTGCAGTCACATGGTTGACGGCGCCACACTTTGGACACTCCGAATCGAACTCCCAGTGCGTGTGCTGGATCTCGTTCACCCCCCTTCAGAGACCTCTGCAGCATGCTCCGTCCGCGTCGCCTCGAATCACGCCGGAACGTCCGTAGCGCCTCCGATCTCGACTGCCTACGCCAGCTCCACGACCATCGCGACCCCTTGCCCCCCGCCAATGCAGAGCGTGGCCAGGCCCAACCGGCCGCCCGTGCGCCGCAAGCCGTACAGTAGCGTTACCAACACCCGTGCCCCTGACGCGCCGATCGGATGGCCGAGGGCGATCGCGCCTCCGCTGACGTTCACCCGGTCGGGATCGAGTCCAAGCTCACGTGTCACCGCCAGCGCCTGTGCCGCGAACGCTTCGTTGGCCTCGATCAGATCCATATCCGACAGCTGCAGGCCCGACCGTGCGATCAGCTTTTGCGTGGCGTAAATCGGGCCGAGACCCATCACCGCGGGATCCAGACCCGCCGATGAATACGCCCGGATGCTGGCCAGGACAGGCAACCCTTGGCGCTCTGCAAACTCCCGCGACGTCACGACCACGGCCGCCGCTCCATCGTTGAGGCCGGACGCGTTTCCTGCGGTGACCGTGCCGCCGTCGGTTGAGAAGGCCGGGCGCAGCTTGGCCAGCGCCTCTTGCGAGGTCTCCCGCGGGTACTCATCGACAGAGAAATCGACGGGCGCTCCCTTTCGCTGCGCCACCGGCACGGGCACGATCTCCTCGGCGAAGTGGCCTGCAGCGATCGCGGCGTGCGCGCGTTGCTGTGACTGCAGCGCAAAGGCATCCTGCTCCGCCCGGGTCAACGCGTAGCGGCGCGCCACATTCTCCGCAGTGATCCCCATGTGCGTGTCGCCAAAGGCGCACCAGAGCCCATCTCGAATCATGCTGTCGACGACCGGCTGATCCCCCATCCGATAGCCCGTTCGCGCGCCTTCCAAGAGATACGGGGCACGGCTCATGTTCTCCATCCCGCCCGCGACAATCAAGTCCGCGTCACCACAGCGAATCGCTTGAGCAGCCAATGAAACGGCTTTGAGACCCGAGCCACACACCTTGTTGATCGTGGTCGCCGCCACCTCGTTGGGCAGGCCAGCCTTGATTGCGGCCTGTCTGGCTGGATTCTGTCCGAGTCCGGCCTGAAGCACGTTGCCCATCAACACTTCATCGACAACGCGGTCGTCAGCACGGGCTCGGCGAAGGGCTTCGCGAATGACCACCGCACCGAGCTCCGGTGCCGTCACACTCGCCAGGCTCCCCTGAAAACTGCCAATCGCGGTACGGCAGGCTGCCGCAATCACCGCCTCCTGCATCTGGATTCCCCCTTTTGGACGTTCGCCCACATTACTTTGGACGTTCGCCCACATTACTCTATGTTTTGTTTTTTCTGAGGATGAAAGGGTTGCGGTGCCAGTCCATCCCCTACGCCAAAGTAATGGCGCAGCGCCTGCACGATCCGGGCAGAGGCTTGGCCATCCCCATAGGGACTGGCCGCGATGGCCATCTGCCGATGGACCTCCTTGTCGGTCAACAATTCAGCGACCATCGCCGCGATCTCGCCACAGTCCGTACCAGCCAGTCGCAAAGTCCCGGCGTCGATACCCTCTGGCCGCTCCGTGGTGTCGCGCAAGACCAAGCAAGGGACGCCTAGAAAAGGCGCTTCTTCTTGAATCCCCCCCGAGTCGGTGAGAATCAGATGCGATTTGGCCATAAAGTTATGGGCGTCTTCGACATCGAGCGGGTCAATCAGGACAATCCGCGGATGACTCCCGAGGATCCGATTGGCGGGCTCGCGAACGGCCGGGTTCAGGTGCACCGAGTAAACGACGACCACGTCCTCAAAACGCTCCACGACATCATGCACGGCATAAAAAATCTGTTCGAGCTTCTCCCCGATGTTCTCCCGGCGATGCGCCGTCATGAAGATCAACCGTTGATTCGGCGCGATCGCACTCAGAACAGGATGGGTGTAATCCTCGCGCACGGTCGTCCGCAACGCGTCGATGGCCGTGTTTCCCGTAATGTAAATGCGTTCTTTCGACTTCCCTTCCGCCAAGAGGTTGTCCGCGGCCAAGTGCGTCGGCGCAAAGTGCAGGTCCGCCAACACCCCCGTCAGCTGTCGGTTCACCTCCTCAGGAAATGGCGAGTATTTGTCATACGTCCGCAACCCCGCTTCGACGTGACCGATGTCGACTTGCTGATAGAAGGCGGCCAAACTGGCCACAAACGTAGTGGTGGTGTCGCCATGGACCAGCACGATGTCAGGTTGCACTTCCTGCAGTACCCCTTCGAGCAAATGCAGCGCCTTCGTCGAGATCGTCGTCAACGTCTGGCGTGCTTCCATGATGTCCAGATCGTAATCCGGAGTGATCTCGAAAGCCTGTAACACCTGATCCAACTGCTCCCGATGCTGAGCCGTGACACAGACTGTCGTCGCAAAATCCTTTGCCCGCTTCAACTCCTGCACCAGCGGCGCCATCTTTACGGCCTCAGGGCGCGTGCCAAATACCGTCATGACCTTCTTCACCGCGAACCTCCTTTCACTTGTCTCAATCTTGACAAAGGGCTTTGCGGAAAAGGATCACAAGGTTCCAAAAATCCGATCCCCCGCATCGCCAAGACCCGGCACAATGTAGCCATGTTCGTTCAAGCGCTCATCCACCGCAATCGCATACAGAGCGACATCAGGGTGCTCCTCACGCAACCTGGCGACCCCTTCCGGGGCCGCGATGATGGCGGCCAGGCTGATGTCGTCCGCGCCGCGCTGCTTGATCTTCGCCAGTGCCGCGCAGGCCGACCCCCCCGTGGCGAGCATCGGGTCCAGCACAATGACGCGTCGTCCAGGAAGATGGGCTGGAGTATTGACATAGTACTCGACGGGCGTCAGCGAGTCGTGGTCGCGGTACATCCCGATGTGCCCGATCTCCGCCTCAGGAATGACCTGAAGCATCCCTTCCACCATGCCAAGGCCCGCGCGCAACACAGGCATCAACACAGGCGTCGTTGCAAGCCGGTGCCCAACCGTCGCGGTAAGCGGGGTCTGGACGGTGTACTCGTCGACGGGCAAGTCCCGCGTGCACTCTACAGCCAAAAAGATGGCCAGTTCATAAACAAGTCTCCGAAATGTCAAGACATCTGTGGCGCGATCGCGCAAGCGGCTGAGCTTGGCGCGCGCCACGGGATGGGGGACACACTGCAGTTCATGCAAAATCAAACGCTCCTCACAATAGCTCGTCCTTGGACATTCGGCTACAGTATAACAAACGCAATGGCTTTCGGGCTATAGACCAGCCCGTCAAACGCACACACGAAGACCCGTGAAAGGTGTATAGTTTATAAACGAAATGTGCACATTGACTAGTTATGGCGGACGTTTTAATGCCTTTCTAACCTTTTTGTCCTACAATAGTGTCGTGGACACGTCCGCGCAAGGAGGAAAGACCATGCCGAAGCTCGACAGGGTGCTGATTCTTTCAGCGTCCTATGGTGAAGGTCACCAGCAGGCGGCATTGGCCGTGCAGGATGCTCTCATCGCACAGTATCCGGGCATCGATGTCAAGATCATTGACTATTTACACACCGTTCATCCCATGTTGAACTCATTTGCCCGCTATTGTTACCTAAAAAGCGTCCGCTTTGCACCTGCACTGTATGGGCTCTTTTACAAGGGCACCAGCCGCATCACCCCGCAGTCCTTGTTGCAACGCCGACTGAATCACCTGGGCTTCGAGGACTTGGCCGAGTACCTCGAAGCCTACCGTCCGACGATCGTGCTCTCCACCTTTCCAACGCCAGCTGGTGTCATGTCGCTGCTTCGCCAACGCGGATTGACGGACATCCCCGGCGCGACGGTGATTACGGATCACGCGATTCACAGTCAGTGGATCCACCCCTTTACGGACCATTACTTTGTCGGATCTGATCATGTCCGCAAGGGCCTGATGCTGAGGGGTGTGTCTGAAAAGCGAATTACGGTGACTGGCATCCCGATTCGCCCTGTGTTCTTTCAGGAAGTGAACAAGTCGGCGTTGCGGGCAAAACTGGGATTGGAAGACAACATCCCCACCTTGCTGGTCATGGGCGGTGCCTACGGAGTGCTGGGTGATATCGCTCAGATCTGCGAGGAGCTGTTCTGTTCCCCGCGTCGCATCCAGGTGCTTGTCGTATGTGGCCGCAACCGACGCATGCGCGCACAAGTCGAACAACTCGCGCAGGACGCCACCAATCCTGTCTGGGTATACGGATTCAGCCGCGAGGTGCACGAGTTGATGGGCGTGTCCGATCTGGTGATCACGAAGGCGGGCGGTTTGACCATCAGCGAGGCGTTGGCCATGGAGTTGCCGATGTTGCTGTACCGTCCGATCCCAGGGCAAGAGACCCAAAACGCCTCCTTTCTCGTCAAGTCGCGCGTGGCCGTCCTCGCACGCAACCGCAAGGAGGTCATCGCGCACGTCGAACGACTCTTTCGCGATGACCAGTCGCGCCTTCGCCGCATGCGCGAGAGCACGCGGCTGATCCGCAAACTCGCTGCCGCAGACGATATCGCGGCAGGGCTCGCCAACGTCGAGACGCCCGTCTCGGTACAGGAGCAATTGGCCGTGAGCGAGCACCTGTACGCCGGGCAGTCATGAACTGGTTGCCCCCCAATCTTCTGAAGCCGCATGTCGGCGGTTCGCTACTGATCCTGCTGATCGTGGAGTTTGTACGAAGCGCACTCTTGCTGTCCGTCTTGCCGCTGATCGGCGTCACAGGGCTGGACCTGACGCCGGCCGCGATCGGCCTCGCGATCAGCGCGCACTACTTTTTTGACAACATCCTGCGATCGCCCATGGGAGCGTTGGCTGACCATATCGGCAGCCGCTTTTTGCTCTCATTTGGACTCTTGGTTGCGGCGCTGGGACTTTTTGTCGTCGCGCAAGCGGACGGGCCTTTGGAACTCACAGCCGGAGCCG
>JAPNUJ010000062.1:13997-14562 GCA_026627155.1 Bacillota bacterium
TCCGTGGATGAAGAACAAAAAGCCAGCGCAATGGGGTTCGTCTACATAGCTTGGTTGATTGGCGGCGGCTCTGGACCTGTCATCATCAATTTGTTGCTGGGCGGGTCTGATCAGTTTGTCTTCACGCTGTTGACCGGATTGGTGCTAGCTTCCGGCTTCGCTTCCCTGCTCCTGCGCCGCCCGCCGCATCACCGCCCCGCCAGTGCCACCCATGCCATACGCCACCCACTCATTTACCTGAGGGAGTTGGCGGATCAAGTGCGCGAGGTGCGGATCCTGTTTCCGGGGATGTTCGTCCAGACCTTTGCGATTGGCGTGATGATCCCTGTTTTGACGCCCTATGCTCGGGTGGTGCTACACGTGACACCGCAAATTCAGAGTCTCGGCATGGTGGTCGTCGGTGGCGTCACGGTGCTCTTGCTGCCTGTGATGGGCAAACTCGTGGACCGAGTCGGTGCTCGCCCCTTCTTGGCCGGGGGATTTCTCCTCACTGCGGGCACACTGACCCTGTTCACGTTGCAACGCAGCATCATCCCCGCGATCGGCGCCCTCGCTCTGACTGGCC
>JAPNUJ010000063.1 GCA_026627155.1 Bacillota bacterium
GACGAGCAGTATCAGGCATGGGTGGAACGGCTGACCGCGATGCGCGTCCCGCATAGTGGTGAAGTCGATCGCTTCTGGTTTCGCAGCCTGTACTTTCGGGAGCCAAACGGCATCTTGTTTGAGATCGCCACGGACCTTCCCGGATTTTGCATCGACGAAGACCCGGCCACACTGGGCGAACACGTGGTACTCCCGCCTTTTCTCGAACCGCGCCGAAAGGAGATCCTCGCTGGTCTCAAGCCGTTGGAGGCCTAAGCTATATGTTTCCTTAATCTAAGCTTCATATTATCTGAACACTCTCTTGCTAGACTGATCCCGTGGGTGGATGGGATCACTCGACAAGGGGGATTTTGACTTGATGTTCGCGACGAAGAAGGCCGCGGCAGCGTTTAGTGTACTCGTACTCGGGACGACCATGGCGCTCGGGGCCAACCCTGGGTACGCATCCAACGCGGTACAGGCCGTGACGCCGGCGCACCGACTCGATGCCGTCATGCAAATGCCACAGGCCAATACGCCGATTCAACACGTCGTCGTCATTTACGATGAGAACGTGTCGTTTGACCATTACTTTGCCACCTACCCGATCGCCGAGAACCCCGCGGGCGAGCCCCCTTTCTACGCATCACCCGGCACCCCGACTGTGAACGGTCTCACCGCATCGCTGCTCACGGACAACCCCAACCTCTCGCCGCCGACTCGACTGGATCGCTCGCAAGCCTTGACGGCTGACATGGATCACGGCTACACTGCCGAGCAAACGGCGTTCAACGGCGGTCTGATGGACAAATTTGTGCAGAGCACCGGCCACGGCAACCCACTGGTGATGGACTACTATGATGGCAACACGGTCACCGCGTTGTGGAACTATGCGCAGCACTTTGCCTTGAACGACAACTTTTTTGGATCCGCATTCGGTCCCTCGACCCCCGGCGCATTGGAACTGATCGCAGGTCAAACGCACGGAGCCAGCGCCTACAGTGCCAACGTCGGAGAAAACGGCCAACCGCTCTCCCCCGGTCAACCCGGGTTCCCAAGCTGGGCGCTCGACAGCAACGGCACCATCTACAGCGACGTCGATCCCTACTACGACGACGCGAGCAAAGGCTCCACGATCAAGATGACCGGGGACAACATCGGCGACCTGCTCAACGCGCGCGGCCTGACATGGGGCTGGTTTCAGGGCGGGTACGACGATCCGACGCGCCAACACGCCAACATTGGCGGTCACTTGGTGACAGACTACATTCCCCACCACGAGCCCTTCCAGTACTACGATCAAACGTCCAATGCCGCGCACGCGCTCCCCTCCTCGATCGCGATGATCGGCCATAGCGACCAGGCCAACCACCAATACGGCCTGACCGACTTTTGGCTGGCGGCAGACTCGGGCAACCTGCCGAATTACAGTGTGTTGAAGGCACCTGGCTACGAGGATGGCCACCCGGGGTACTCCGATCCGATCGATGAGCAGCGCTGGATCGTGCAGACGATCAACCACCTTGAGACGCTGCCTTCGTGGAGCAGTACCGCCGTCTTTATCACATACGACGATTCGGATGGATGGTACGACCACGTCATGCCTCCGATCATCAGCCACTCGGATGATCCGGCCGTCGACACGCTCGATGGCGTGGGCGACGCTGGCACACCGGCACCCGGCGCCTTCCTCGATCGTACCGGCTACGGCCCGCGCCTGCCCTTGCTCGTGATCTCTCCTTACGCGAAGCGCAACGCCGTCATCAACTCGATTGGCGATCAGTCCTCCATCACCCGCTTCGTCGAGGACAACTGGAACCTTGGTCGTCTCGGCAACCAGTCGTTCGACGCCCTCGCCGGTTCGCTGATGGACATGTTCGACTTTGCGCCCGGCTACCATGACAGTCGCATCTTTCTGGACCCCGCCACAGGTGAGCCGGTAGCGCAAAACGCGCCATTTGCCAATGGCGGACAACTGTACATGACGCCGACCGACTTGGCGCAAGGTCTTGACGTCACGTTGCATCACGACGCAACGGGCGAGTGGTTCCTGTTTAACGGCCATGTGGTTTCCCTGCCGAATCAAGGCACAATGGCCCAGGTTGACATGCAGCCGTTTAACTTGGGTGGACCTGTCGTGACGATGCCACCGGCAAGCCCACCTGCACCGGTGGCGCCCGTAACGCCCGTAGCGCCGGTGGCGCCCGGAGCGGCGGCGGGAGCCCCGGCGGGATCCGGCTTGCCGATGGCCCCGACGGTGACCGCCACCGTGTACGTGCCCGTAGACGCGCTGGCCGACGCCCTCGGTGTGACCCCCATCCAGTATGAGCCCAATGAGATTCTGTTTCAGTCCGTGAACTGAATCGACGCAGCACAAAGAGGACGCCAAGTACTGCGGCGTCCTCTTTGTGTGTTTAACGAGTTGGCGTGTCTGAACCGCTTAGCACTGCGCCCCTGACGGCACCGTCTCACCGTCTCACCGGAACACCGAAACAGCGCAAAGAATCTCGCAAATGTGAACGTTTACATCGAGAGATTGACAACATTTTGTCTAACGCGTCATACTATACGGGGTAAGGTATCCACAGGAAGGGGTCGATTGTCACGAGCAGACGTGTAGCCATTATCGCCTCAGGCGAAGGACTGGAGACCGCGTACAAGGCGCTCAACATCGCCACTGCCGCGGCGAGCATGGACGCCGAGGTCGCCATATTTTTCACCTTCGATGGACTTTCCATCATCCATCGAAATGCTTCCGAATTGCTCAAGTTGGGGCGCGGTAAAGAACATCTGGCGGCGGGCTTTCAGAATGCGAACGTCCCCTCTGTCTCCGCGCTCCTGGACATCGCGAAAGACTGCGGCGTTCGATTCATCGGGTGTCAGATGACGATGGACGTGATTGGGATCCGCCGCGAGGACTTGATCGATGGCGTGGAACTGGGAGGCGCGGCTACATTTCTCGATTTCGCCTTCGATGCAGACGTGTCGTTGAACTTCTAGGATAGAGGGGAGAACGCGCACATGGAAGAGAGTGCACACGTTGACCGGACACTGGACTGCAAGGGGCTGTCCTGTCCAATGCCGATTATCCAGACGAAGAAAGCCATCGAAGCGATGCTTGTGGGTGAAGTCCTCGAAGTCTTGGCCACAGATCCGGGGTCGGTGGCCGACATGAAGAGTTGGGCGACGCGGACGCAGCATGAGTTTCTGGGGACCGTGACGGAGGGTGCAGTGTATAGGCACTTTATACGCAAGGGTCAGAAAGAATCAGCGACATAAGGAGTGAGGACGATGACAAGCGATGCGATGACCGTCCGCAAGATGAGTGCGGCCGATGTCTTTGCTGCCATAGCCAGTCGAGAGCCATTGTTCATTCTTGACGTCCGCAATGAAGACGCTTACGCAGACTGGCGCATTGAGGGACCGTCCATCGCGTCCCAGAATACTCCGTATTTCGAATTTCTCGAGGGGATCGATCCCGTTGCAGGTCAGTTGCCCCCGAAGAACGACGCCGTCCTCGTCGTTTGCGCGAAAGAGGGCTCCTCGCAGTTCGTGGCCGACCTGCTGATGGAAGCCGGATGGGCCCGTGTCGCCGTGTTAGCCGGCGGAATGCGGTCATGGAGTGAACATCTGCACCCTGTCCACGTGTCTGAACTGCCATCAGGTGGCGCCGTGTATCAATTTTTGCGGCCTGGAAAGGGATGTCTGTCGTACATGGTCGTCTGCGGCGATGAAGCCGTGGTGGTCGACGCCGCGCGCACCTTCCAGGTGTATCTCGATTTTGCGGAGGCACAAGGCTGGTACATTCGGAACGTCATTGACACGCACCTGCACGCCGACCACGTGTCGGGAGGGCGGATGCTGGCCCAAGCCTGTGGCGCCTCGTATTGGCTGTCGCCACAGGATGCCAGCGACGTGCACTTTGGCTTCGAGCCCTTGGTCGACGGTCAAGTTTTGGCTGTTGGCGACGTGCCTTCGCTCATCCAAGTCGTGCACTCGCCCGGACACACGATCGGCAGCGCGTCGCTCATCGTCGATCACGCCTGTCTGCTTTCGGGGGACACCTTGTTTGTTCATTCCATTGGCCGGCCCGACCTGGCCGGCCAGGCGCAGTCACTGGGCGCCGAACTTCGTCGGTCCCTTTACACGACGTACAAGTCGCTTGGCTCCGAGCTTCTCGTTTTGCCGGCTCACTTTGCCGAGATGTCCGAAATCAACGAGCGTGGGTTTGTCGGCGCACGTCTAGGCGACTTGTACCGCAACAACGCGGGCCTCAACGTTCCGGAGGAGAGTCAATTTCTGAAGATGGTCACCGAGAACCTCCCTCAGCAACCTCATGCCTACCAAGACATTCGCTTGACCAACATGGGTCAGCTCATGCCGGAACCCGACCAATTGTCGGAGATGGAAATTGGCCCGAACCGCTGCGCTGTCCACGGCTAAGAGGGCCCCAGGGTGGCCCGAGATCAACGCTCGGGCCACCCCGGATCCTCATGAGTCGGATGTCGCGTCAACGATTCTTGGGTTTGGATCTACTTCCAATGCGCAGCCGATAGGCAATCAGCCCCGCCAAACCTATAAGTGGAAAGATCCCCGCGGCAGGGACCTCAGGCAGCCCACCGACGGAAGGCGCCAAATCACAATCCGGCACCACGACCTGCGTGTCGGCAGCATTTGCCGTTACGGCTGTTTCTGCTAAAATCCGTCCGTACGTCGTTGAGTTGGCGCCCACCGTAATCGCGGACATACTCATCAACGTGCCCTCAAACGTACTTCCTGCCCCAAGCGTAGCCACGTCGGGCACCCAGAACACCTGGCACGCATCGGCCCCATCTTTCAGGGTAATTACAGTGTTTGCCGCGGTCGTCAACGCTCCGTTGATTTGAAAAATGTAGACCCCAGCGCCGTCGAGGGTCAGATCTGATCCGATAGTCACGGCCCCCGAGTAGTGGTAAACACCCGGCGTGAGCGTCTGACCGCCAAGTGAGGTGTCAGACCCTGTGACTGTCGTCGTAGGAGTTTCTGTGTTGGCCTCCGTGAGGGCGGCCACGAGATCTGTCTGGGCCTGTGTATAAGCCTGATTGGCAACGTCAGTAGCTCCTGTGACTGTGGCCGTGCCTGTCGAACCCCCACTTCCGAGATCACCGGTGACCTTTGTCTGATCCGTCACAGTCGTCGTCGCCCCCAGAATCCCGAACGTGCTCGCGGCACCGAGAGCGGGAGCTGCCACCAACGAAGCCGGCGGTGAAACAGGTACAGGCGCCGCGAAGGCGGGGACCGAGATTGCCGCGAAAATCATAGAACCCGTAAACAACATCAAAGTGGACTTCAGTAATGTCTTGCTCAATGGAGTTACCCCTTTTCCTTTGTACCCGACTCTTACAATCACTAAGGTTCTGAGGCTTGAACCAAATCACGCATTCTAATCGTCCTCATAACTGTCGAAAATAGTCTATGAGGCAAGTGTACCCCTACATTTAACATCTGTAAATAAAAAAATATTTTTCCCGAAATTGGCGGCCCGACGTGACCACTTGAAACCGAAAGTCGAGGGGCCACCACTCATAGAAACACGACGTCTCCACCGTTATATTTCAAGAATAAATACAATCCATTTGTTTTTGAGGATGAATGTGGTATCATAAAAATGGGAAGTCCGCACGGAGCATGTTTGTAACCACGAGAGGATGCGATAGGCATGAACGACAAGACAAAGTCAGGTAGCAACGAAAAACACGATGGAACCAGTACCGAAGAGAGACTCGGGAACTTTGGCGCCCATGCAGGAAGTGTGGTCGACAAAGTGACGGCCGCGCCAGGGAACCTCCTGCACAAGGCGTTCTCCACTGCCACGGGTGCCGCAGACAAGGCGGCACGAGCAGCCAGTGAAGTCGCGCAGAGCGCGGCCGATCATCTCGCGCCCGACTCCGACAAGCACAAGTAAGGCACTTTGCGCCGCGTCGCAGGCCGGAGATTCGATCGGATCCACCTACGACGTGGCGAGTTGCGCCATCACCAAGATGATGACGATCTGAAGAATGCCTTGAAGCCCCGCCAGACGGTTGGAACGTCGGTTAAGGCGCGTGACTTTGTCCATGTCTGGTTGCGCCTTGCGAAGTTCGAGATAGATGCGGATGGAATTGGGCAGCAGTACGCCAAAGCCCTGAATGGTGAGAATCGTGATCAGGAACAAGGCGCCATAGATCCAGTAACGCTCCGGATTGCTCGGCAGCAGATACCCATCCCAGTTGGCCAGAACCCAGCCACCCGTACCGGTCGTAAAGGCAAGTACGGGTAGATAGAGCATGGTCTTCGGGACCATCCACTGTATGAATGCCTTGCGTTGATCCGGTGCCAGTCGACGCATCACAGGCCCGATGAAAAACCCCATGAAGATATCGGTCCCCGTCCACAAACAGCCAGCAAACACATGCGCAAAATCGAGCAGGTACAAGCTATGGATGGCTATGGCCACAAACATTGCAATCGGCAACAGCACGACCCACCAGAACAGCCGGGCCAGCAGCGGTCGGGTAGCGGGACCGCCTATCACTGGGGTCTGTTGGGTATCGGACGCAACAGTCACGGAAGGCGCATCAATTTCCCCATTCATCGCGGTTCACCCCTTTCTAATGATGCAAGCGTCGCGCACAGCCTCGACTTCAATAACCCTATCTCTCCGTGTTTCCCCTGCCCCCTGTCTCGACACCAGACTACTCGTAACGCAGGGCGTCAATCGGATTCAGCCTCGACGCGCGACTAGCCGGATAGATTCCGCACAAGATGCCTACAAGCGCCGAGAACAAGAAGCTCCCGAGCGCCGCTTGCCATGAGATCAGTGAAGGAAGATGGCCGATCGTCGAGGCCAGCGCTGCAATCAACCAGCCGATCGCAATGCCAATCAGCCCCCCGAGCGTCGTCAACACGATCGCCTCGATCAAGAACTGCCACAGAATCGTCGTGCGACTGGCCCCGAGCGAGATGCGGATACCGATCTCGCGAGTCCTCTCCGTCACCGACACGAGCATGATATTCATGACGCCGATGCCGCCCACGCCCAAGGCAATCGATGCGATGGCCCCGACGATGGTCGTGATGATGCCGGTGACCGTTGTCACAGTGTTCGTGATTCCGGCGATAAAGCCTGCGGCGTTTTCGAAGATGTCTCCGTGGTACTTGGCGTCGAGCACGGCGATCAAGCGGGCCGCCACCTGGTTTTTATCGTAGCCGGGAACCACACGCAACTCCAGTTCAAAGTTTTGCGTGCCAGGATAGAGGTCCATGAATGTCGTCGTCGGCATGTAGACATTGAGCGACGGCGCCAGGGCACTGAGAATCGAAGTGCTCGTCGACTTGGCCACGCCAATGACTTCAAACAGTTGACCCTCCAGGCCCACCAGTTGCCCCACGCCCGCTGAGTCACTGCCAAACAGCGATTTGGCGACGCTTTGCGTGATGACGATCACCCGCCGATGCGCCGCAGAGTCGATCGGCAGAAACATGCGTCCCTGAACCACCTCGAACTGCGCGATCAGCGGGAGAAACGAAGGACCGGCCTGCACTGTGACAGGTGTCGTTTTGCCCCCAGCCGTGATCACGTCGCTTTGACTCGGCGTGGAGTAGACGTCCTGGACCCCGGGCGTCGCCAGCGCCAGGGCCGTGTCTGCCGGGCTGAAGGCCGGGATTCCCGCTGTTGACGTGACATTGCCTGCCAAAATGGCCTTCGGTACGATGATCGCGGCCTCCGACAAGGCGGGATTGTCAATCGCAGCAATGATCGCTTGTTGTCCACCCTGACCGACGGCGACGATGGCGATGATGGAACCTACGCCGACGATGATGCCAAGCATCGTCAACAGCGAGCGCAATTTATTGGCGACCAATGAGTCAAACGCACTCTTGCACATCTCCCAGGCTAGCACGGTACCACCTCGCGATCACTCTCGACCCGACCGTCGCGAATCCGGATGACGCGACGAGCGTAGGCTGCAATGGCCTCATCGTGAGTGATCAGCACCACCGTCGTGCCTCCGGCATTGATCTCCTGAATCAAGCGAAGGATCTGTTGACTCGTCTGTGAGTCAAGCGACCCGGTCGGCTCATCCGCCAACAGAATCGGCGGCTCGTTCGCCATCGCGCGAGCAATCGCAACGCGTTGTTTTTGACCGCCCGACAATTCATTTGGACGATGTGAGACCCGGTCTGCCAGCCCCACCTGCTCGAGGAGCGCACGCGCCCGTTCCCGACGGATTGCGCGCGAACGGCTTGCGTAGACCATCGGCAATTCGACATTGCGAAGGGCTGTCATCCGAGGCAGAAGATAAAAATTCTGAAATACGAAACCGATCTTGAGATTGCGGACCTTGGCAATCTGATCCGGCGAGAGCGCGGACACCTCCCGACCGTCAAGGCGATACGCTCCGGTCGTCGGCGCATCCAAACACCCGATGATGTTCATCAGCGTCGTCTTGCCCGATCCCGACGGTCCGAGCAGCGCGACGAACTCCCCAGCCGCCACGCGCAGGTTCACATCTTGAAGCACGGCGACCTCCTCCGTGCCAATCCGGTACGACTTTGCAATTCCCGTCAATTCGATCACGAGAGGCTCACATCCTCGCCCTCGTAGAGGTTGGGCGAGGGATTCACGACCACGCTCTCCCCCGCCTTGAGCCCCGCGACAACGGACGCCTCCGTATCGCCAGTCACGCCAAGCGTGATCGAGACCAAGTTCACCACCCCGTGCTGAACGATCCAAACCTGCGTACCCACGCCATTTTCCACCAAGGCCGAATAGGGTATGGCCAAACCCCGAACCTGGTCAGCAGACACCTTCAGATTCACGCCAAAGCCCAGAGGAACCGAGAAATGCTTAGGCACGGAGACCACGACGGGCACCGTTGCGGGCCCGCCTGCCAGACTCGCCAGCGCGACCGGTGAAATGCTGAGCACTTTTCCGCGCCAAGATTCCCCTGCAAATGAATCGCTTGTGATGGCCACCGCATCCCCCGCTGATATGGCCGTGGCGTCTCCCTGTGAGAGGTTGGCGGTGACCTGAAGATCCTTGAGGTCCGCAATCTGAATCATGGGAGCACCCCCTTGACTCGCACCGGAGTACGGGGGCGTGACAGCGATGACCGTGCCCGAGATGGGTGCCACGATCGCGGATGCGCTCTCTCCGGCCTGAGCCTGGATCACCGAGGTCCGGGCGTTCAGATACTGCACATACGCGCTCGCTTCGGCCTGTTGCAACTGCAGATAGAGGGCCGAAGTATGCGCTACTCCTTGTCCTTGCGCTGTCTGCACCTGCTTTCTCGCGTCCTGCCAGGCCGAATACTCCGCCGCGGCGGCCGCCTGAGCCGCACTGTACTGAGCCGCTTCGGCCGCGTCGGGCGTCGTGGCGACGACCTGACCCGCGTTGACGAGCTGACCCACCGACACCATCAAAGTTGGCGACACCGTCGTACCCACTGGCATCATCACAGCCGCCTGATCCGGGGTCGTTACCGTCCCCTGCTCAAACAAGTGCTCAGTGACCGTTTGCACCCGCACCGAAGTCACCGCGACAATCGGGTTGCCCGATGACGACTGGCCGCTGCCGTGAGACCGCTGCACGACGATGTAGACTATCGTGGCCAGAACCACCACGCCCAAAATAAGAACCCAACCAAACCGCGCGATCCAGCGCGACCCAACCCGTTCCCGCTCAGCCATTCGGCGGTCCCCCGTCCCACGCGTTCCACGGCCCAAATTTTCTCTAGGCCACAGCCATCTGCAATAGCAGTACCAGAACGAACATCAACACGACAGGACCACTGGCACGGCCCTTGCTGACTTGGCCAAGCTCGGCGACCCCAACGATCTCGATATACACCGCCCACAGTGAAAACACGCCGATGCCCGCCAACAAACCGCCAAGGTGTCCCGTCGACGAAATCATGCCAAGCGTTAAAAACGACTTGGTCAGAGTCCCGGTCGCCAGTGAGACGATGACGCCAACCACCAAGTCGATGATGGCAATGATGGAGGCGTTCGCGATCACTCGTACCACCTGCATGTATCGCACAGCGACACCGAACAGCTTGGTCAAAATCCAAAGCACGAACGCTCCGACAAATAAAGTGATCCACACAGACAAAAGCGCACCGACGGGTCCGCCTACCTCAGCACTGGTCTTGATGATCCCACCCATGGCAGGATTCTTCGCCGTCGCCGCCGCCATCTCCTTGACATACTGCGGAGACTTCAGTGCCTCAGGCAACTCCGCAAGCACCGCGAGCGCCGCCGTGACCGAATAGGCCACCATGATCCAGACCCAGCCCAGTCGTTCGCGCCGCGTGGCAAAGAACTGCGTCGGATTGCTCAGGATCGTGATCCACGGCGTTTTTCCGCTAGCCACCATGCAAGAACCTCCCCCCACTCTATTAGAAAATTTGTCCATAGCGCAGTATAGCAGATCAAAGACAAAGATTCACCCTGTAAATGGTAAGTGACTTACTTCCTCTCAATGGTGCGGGTCGGTACGCCGCACCTTGCTGAGAGGCCATCGGCGCCGCGGGATTTTGACTCAGCGCAGTGGGAGTGGGAGTGGGAGTGGACGGGTTGGATGGGGCGTGGGAGTGCAATTGCGGCGTGGCCGTGCGAGGCTTGCATTTGCTTTAATGCCCTTACCTTTCGCTCTTTGCTTTGATTTGGAGTCGGTTCACCAGTCCACATAAGGTGCGGTTAAGAGCAAGGCGGGCGAGGGAGGGAGGGAGGGAGGATTTACTAACCACCATCGCGCGGTAATGAAAAATGACGCAAATGAGCGTCCCGCGCGTCCAAATGGCTTCCAAACAGACTGCACCCGGGTTCCAAACAGGTTCCAAACGGCAAGTCCTTGACCGATGTATTCGATGGCGCATCAGATGGGAGTCAGCCCCCTTTTTCATTCGGGCTCCAGACACGGAACGGAGAGTAACGCCGAGATTCTCACCATCTGAACCATCTGAAGTCCGATCTTGAGACTGGCCAAGACCACGTAGTCTCAGATTGAGACTGGCCAAGCCCACGCAGTCTCAGTTTGAGACTGGCCGAGCTTCCGCAGTCTCAGATTGAGACTTACACACCGCGCCCTCGCGAAGTACGCTCAGCCGCGTCATTCGTGAAGCGCATGAGAACGGTCGACATCTTGCGCTTATTAACCTGTAAAGTCCCCCCTGCTGTCCGGCTTTCGCCCTCTCCGACCTGAGAAGGTGCGGCTACACCTGCATGCGCCGCTCGATGCGAAAACAGCCTCCTGGCGATCCATCGTTCACGGTGCCCTGCCTGTGCCCTGCCTGTGCCTGCCTGTGCCTGCCTGTGTCCATACCGTCTCACGCAGTAGGCCGCCTGCTGACATACCACTGTGTAAATGTCCCATCCGTGTTGTTCCAGTGCATGGGAATCCCGATCCGTTTGATCGCTCCCATCACCTCCGCGCTGGCAAGGTATCCCGAGGACGCGCCAAAATTCGGCACGAGCGAAGGCGCGTACGCGACGATATGACCATTGATCTCGATCGGCACGTCGCCGACCGGTGGACGGGGACTGGCGGGCAAGTGGCTCATGTTCACCCGCACAGATCGCGGCACCGATATGTCCAGGCCCGAAAATCCGTTGATGGCATTGACCTGAATGCCATAGCCCGTGTTATCGAGGGTGTTCATCAGGTAGCCATATGGAATCCAGTTGTTCCCCGGTCGCACAAGGGTCATGGCGGATTGCTTGCTGAACCCGCGTCCACCCTCAAACTCCGTTGTGGTGGTGACAATCCCGTAGATCGGGGACCCAATGTACAGGATGTCGCGATCAAATGGGGTTGCCCGCGTTCCCCAGCGTATGTGAATATGGATTCGACTCAGTGCAGCGAACAAGTTCCTGTCAGAAACGTACAAATCTCCAATGTTCGACACCCTGAGAAATGGTGCGACGCCCGTGATGTGTCCATTGATCGAGATGACCAGGTCATTTGACCCGTAAAACGTGGTCCCGAACGGTCCGACGGCCGTCGTGCCGATGGACGTGGGGACGGTGACTGCGAGCGTGTGACCCTTCAACGACGCATGCATGCCTGCCCCTTGCAAGGCCTGAATCATCATGGAGACGGGGATCCAGCTCGCGCCGCGCTCACCGGCAATCATCTTTCCATCGTAGCCAAATGCGTTCGTGACCTGATTCCCACTGGCGGCCGCAATGATATCAATCTCGAGCGGCTTGTACACAAAAGGTGCGATCGGCGTCCCGATTTTGTTGACATGCACCAACGCCACAGGCTTGTCGGACAGCGTCAAGGACGTCTTTATGGCAGATCCGCATCCCGTTGTGAGGCCGCAGACAAGCAAGATGGACGCTACCGTGAGCGCGGTCCGCAGGCGTCGAATCATAGAGTTTCACCTCAAAACACGATCGTCAACCACGCCCCATCAAACTACCAGGCACGCGGTTGTCGAACATAATTCGGCAATATCATAACATCTTCGTACTGGTGATGAAAAATACTCGTCGTCGCCGGAGACAATGGCGGGATCAGCCAGGCCCATTCCCCTGTCAGCTCGCGTCCCGCTTCTCTTTCACTTTGAGTAAAGCGCTCAAACTGCCGGGCCGCCGTATGATGGTCGACGATGGTGACACCGCGTGACTTGTACGAGTGCAACACCGCCACATTCAACTCGACGAGGGCTCGGTCGCGCCACAAAGTCGACTCGGAGGTCGTGTCCAGTCCCATCAGGGCCGCCACACGAGGGAGCATATCATAACGACCTGAATCCGCCAGATTGCGTGCGCCGATCTCCGTCCCCATGTACCACCCATTGAACGGAGCGGCTGGATACACGATGCCGCCGATCTCCAGCCCCATGTCGGAAAGGATCGGCACCGCATACCACTTGAGGTCCAACGCATCGAACCGAGAAAGTTGCGGATGGACAATGGGGACCTCCACGATCAGATCCTCGGGAATTGCAAACCACTTCGGCTCCGTCCCGTGCACCTGAACGACGAGCGGCAAGATGTCAAATGCCGTGCGGTTTTCCTTCCAACCCAACCCTTCACATATCCTCGTGAACTCAACAGAGTCTGGGTCGCCGAGAATGCCGTTTTCCGTCACGTACCCGGCGTATCGCAGTAGTTGATGATTCCAGATCCGCACGCTCGGGTCAAATACCGTGCACGTCGGGCGAATCTTCCCCTCATTTGTCGCAAACTCAATGTGCCGATACAGCGCCCAGGCCACGTCCCGCGCCGATTGCAACCCCCGTTCGTCAAACACCTTCAGCGACTGCCAGAACAGCCTGCCAATGCAGCGATTGTTGTTGCGCCAAGCCACCCTGGCCCCGTGTTCCAACTCGTCGAATGAAGGCGCAAACGTCCCGCCGGAGTCAAACTGGTCCTGCACCTCTCGCAGCCGCCGTTCGGTATCCTCAGGACTCCTGCCCAGCTCATGCCAACAAGAGCGAATCCATGCTTGCGCTTCTTCAATTGATGACACGTCGTCGTTCCTTTCCCGCTCTTCACAAGCACGCATTACCGACTAGAGTGAGTCTACCACAAGGCCGAACGAGTTGTACTTCAGTCCGCCAGACCGTACACTGAAAAGCAAGTGGGGAGAGAGCGATGACTGACGTTCGACTGATCACCTCGGGACTTGGAAACGAACTTATTGACGCGATGGCGACGGCAGACACCATCTATTTGATTGTGTCGTTCGCCGCCAACTCCGGCATTGGCTTTCTGCAAAAAGCGCTCGCGCAGGCGGTAGCGCGCCATGCAGAGATCAAGATCCTCGTCGGGGACTATCTCTACATTACGGAACCGGGTGCGTTACAGCGACTCTATCAACTCCAACAGGAGCCACCATCCGTACAACCCGAAGTACCCGTACAACCCGTTCAACGCGAAGCACCCCAACTACACACATCGTCCACGCCAGCTATGCAGCCCGATACCGCCCGACTGCGCCCACGGTCCAAACCAGTTGCGCCACCCGATCCAGCCCGGCCGCCCGAGTCGTTTCAGGCGCGAGAGACCGAGTCGTTCCATCCGCAGGAGGCCGATTTCGAGATCCGGCTCTGGCAGAGTCAGGGCCGATCTTTTCACCCGAAGGCGTACCTGCTTCAGATGGGGCCAGACGATGGGCTGTTGTTTGTCGGGTCGTCGAATCTGTCGCGATCAGCGCTGACATCCGGGGTGGAGTGGAACTTGGCGATGCGGGCACAAGTCGCTCCCCTGACCTTTGATCGAGCCCGTCAGACCTTTTTGGAATCTTTCTATGCTGCCTGCACGCTCCCTGTGACACCCGGAGTCATCGACCTCTATCGAGCGGGTCATGATCGCTATCACCGCGAATTTCCGCAGACTGCCCTGCAGTGGCGAAGAGATCAGGCGAAAGTTCCCGCCTCCGACGATGGAGACGATGGAGACGGTGGTGGGCATGGACCCAAGCGTCACGTGAACAAGACACCTCGCCCGCCCGTTCAGCCCGATGCCCCACCACCAGGC
>JAPNUJ010000064.1 GCA_026627155.1 Bacillota bacterium
GCGAACGGTAACGGCATCAATTCAAAGGCACAAGCAAGATTCGTGGAGCTTGCCAACCCAGATGATAGGCAGGATTGACGCGCAGGAAGTTGTCGGAGATCTTCGTCCATGCGCAAGCACGGCATTGCCATCAAGCTTCGGCCCGTGTGCCACCAGCCCCACCAGCCCCGCCAGCGCCACTGATCCGTGCCCCCACGGCGGCGGTCTGTGCTACAATGAACGGAAAAACGGGGGTGGATCCCATGACCTTGTCCTTGTCCGCAAAAGCCAAAGGCATCGCGCCGTCGCCGACGCTCGCGATCGACTCAAAGACCAAGGCCCTGATCGCAGCGGGGGCTGATATCGTGAACCTCAGCGTCGGTGAGCCGGACTTCCCGACGCCAGCGCAGGCCTCCTTGGCTGGGATCGCCGCGATCGTCAACAACTTCACGAAGTACACAGACGCCTCGGGCATCGTCGAGTTGCGGCGCGGCATCGCAGACAAGTTGCGCGACGAGAACGGGCTGGATTACGCGCCCGAGGAGATTATCGTGTCGAGCGGCGCCAAGCAGTCTCTGTACAACATCTTCGTCGCGATCCTCGACCCGGGCGACGAAGTCCTTTTGCCTGCACCGTACTGGGTCAGCTACCCGGAGCAGATTCGACTGGCGGATGGCGTTCCCGTGGTCTTGGAGACGACGGAGGCAACCGGCTTCAAGGTGACGGCTCAGCAAGTGGAGCAGGCGATCACCCCAAAAACGAAGGCCGTCCTGCTCAACTCACCGAGCAACCCGACCGGTGCCATGTACTCGAAAGACGAGATCGTGGCTCTCGCCGAGGTGATCGAACGGCACGATCTGTTTGTCATCAGCGATGAGATCTACGAACGGCTCACCTACGGACAGGAACACTACAGCATCGCCCGCGTGAGCTTAGGTTTGCGGGACCGTACGTTTGTGGTCAACGGATTTTCCAAGACGCACGCCATGACCGGCTGGCGCGTTGGCTATGTCGCAGCACCACAACACTTGGTCAAGGCGATGGCAAGCTTCCAGTCCCACACCACGGCAAACCCGTCGTCGATTTCGCAAAAGGCGGCGCTGGGCGCTCTTGGCACCTTTGATCCGGCCACCGTCACGCAGTTTCGGGCACGCCGGGATGCTGTCCTCGAGGCATTCTCCAGATTGCCTGGATTGACCTGCGCGTCCCCAGACGGAGCCTTCTATGTCTTTCCAAACGTCGGGGCCTGGCTCGGGCAAACGTACACCGGATTGGACGGATCCTCTGTCACAGTGCAAACGGTGGACCACCTCTGTGAGTTGCTGCTGACCGATGCATTAGTCGCGACAGTTCCCGGCACAGGCTTTGGCGCCCCTTGGAATCTTCGGATGTCCTATGCGACCAGTATGGAGGCCTTGCAAAAGGGACTCACGCGCATGACCGCCTTCTTTGGACGATTCTCCTGATCTGTAGGTGACCGGAACCACGGTCGCCATGGCCTCACACACTCGCGTGACGCGGAACATACGATAGAACAGTACCGCGAAGCAAAAGGGAGTGAGCCCATGGCGACCCCGCGTCAACAAACAGGATCACGCGAAACGCGCATCCGCAAACTCGAAGCCGAGCTTGCTCGCCTTGCTCCGGATCAACCGCGCTTGCGACGAGAACGCGAATTGCTTGCTCGTGAACTTCGCCTTGTCAAGATGGACAGGACCCCCGCCACACCGCGAGTTGCAGCAAAAACCGGCGGCTCACGACTCAGTTCAAAGGTCGGCAGCGGCAGTAAGTCCAGTGGGAGTGCTATCGGAGGTTCGACAGGCAGCGCAAAAGCCGGTGCCGCCCGCAAGCGCCCAAGTGCCACGGGCGCGGGCACCCGTACGGGGCTTGGCAAGGGAATTGGCAAGGGCATCACCACGGAGGCGCTCGGCGGGCTTGGCAAAGCGCTGACTCCGAAAAACCTTGAAGAGTCGCTCAGTAGCATCGTCAGCCTACGCAGCTTTTGCAAACAGTGCATGCGCTACGTGCAGCAGGCCGACACACTTCTTGACACCTTGTTCGTAACCACCAACTCTTTGAAGGAGTCCGGTGTGCTCAGCAAGTTGGCCGAGTCCAAGGGCAAGAATCTGAACACGAGTGACTTCACCAACATTCTCATGGCCCTGATGAACTCGCCTATGGGAAGCAACATCTTCAAGCGCTTGGGGAGCAGCGACAACAGCGATTCCAACGCGGGAGGCGATGCCACCACGAGCCAGGCCGCGCTTCCGGCCCCTGTCGCAGCCCCCGGTCCGGCCCAGTCCGCCCGAGGAAGCGGGCCGGGCGCTCAACCTTCCGCTCAACCTCCCGCGCGAGCACCCGGCGTCGCACCACCACTGCAAGTTCGCCCACCTGGCCCGCCTCCCGGAAACTACCCGCCGATGTAAAAAAGGGCGCCCGCACTGCGCGGCGCCCTTTCTGTTGACTGGACCTCGTCATTTGACGAACTTCTTGATTTCTTTGATCGTCTTGTCATCGGCGTTGCCGTACTTTTTCGCCAACTCCTCAACCGAGACGCTTGGACCCTTCTCGCCCGCATTTTTCGCCACATCGGAAAAAGCGTTCATAAATGCGTCCATCCGGCGCGGATCGACGCGAATCCCGATATCCTGGGCGATGTTTTGCGTGAGTTCACGCACGGCGCCGGGGTCCTTCCACTCCGTCGGCTTCATGTCCTTGACCCGCTTGAGCGCGTCAAACAGATTTCCCTTGTCGATCTGCTTCATGTTTTGCTTCAGGGTCTCAAAGGAACCAGCAGGGGCCGGGGCGGGACCCGCACCTGGGGGTGTGGGCGCAGGACCATCCGCCTTGCGTGCCTTTCCGGCGGGCTTCGCCGGTCCCGCTGAACGCGTCAGTCGCTTTTTTTGCACGAATACTCTCCTCCCATCGAAACGATCGCCATCTGCAGCGCCAAGGCGCCCTCCCTGCACTATACGGCGAGATTCACCGTTGTGTGTGAGACAAGTGCCCTGCCTCTGGCGCTCTGCACCACATACACATGGAGGAGACGTGACTGTACGCGTGGGAAGGAGAAGGAATCATGCGCCACTTGAGTGTCTACGGCGATTCCATCGCTGCAGGGTACGGCGCGGCGCCAGGTCGCGGATTCGTGCCCGTGCTGGCGCGCTTGTTGGCCGCCAGGCGGAGGCAAACGCAACTGTACCTCAATTTTGGAGTAGCCGGCATGACGTCGTATCAGCTCGCCAGCGCCCTTGTCTACAACGATGCGTGGAACGGTGGCCTGATGCGTTGCCAGAGCGTGGCCGTACTGATCGGCGGCGACGATATCATCGACAATGTACCAAGACTTCTTCGCGGCGGGCCGCGCGGCCTGAAAGAGACCGCCCGCGCCAGCGCGGCCGCGTACCACGCTACCCTACACGAGATCCGGCGCGGCACGCGCGCTCCACTCGCTGTCGGCACCATCTACAACCCGTATCCGGGAACCCCGCTCGCCGAGGAAGTCATCAGTGCGTACAACGAGTTGGTCATCTTACCGGCCGCCGCCTCCGCGGGAGCTGCCGTAGCGCCCATCCACGCCGCCTTTTCCGGGCAGCAGGCACTGTTAATTGATGGCTTTTCTAACGGCATCGCCGGCAGACCCGGGCGCGGTGGCGTTCGCTTCCCCGTCCATCCGAACGCGCGCGGGCATGCGGTGATCGCTGAGACATTTGCCCCATTGGTCACCTGAAGGTGCGCAAAGTGACCGCTCCGGACCGGGGCGGTCACTTGTGATAAGGAGCGCCTGAAATGAGTCGAAACGACCGATACAGTTGCTCCAGAAGCACGACACGAGCCAGCGCATGCGGCAGCGTCAGCGGCGACAGCGACAGTTGCCAATCCGCCCGCTTCAACACATCCGAATGCAGGCCCGAGGAGCCGCCAATCACAAAGACATAGCGGCCATGACCCTGCGCGGTTAAGCCCTGGATTTTGTCGGCGAGGGCTTCCGAGGTGAGCGACTCACCCGCGATGGCCAGCGCGACCACGAAGTCGCGTTCGCGCATCAGGGCAAGCAGCCGCTTCCCCTCAGGTTCGGTCACCCGCTCGATCGGCGCTGCGTCCGGCTCATCAGCCACCTCTTGCACGGTCAGACGCGCATAGGCGCCAAGGCGCCGGACGTATTCGGCCTGCGCCCCGCGCCAATGCGCGTCTTTGAGTTTGCCAACCGTCAAAATCGCGATCTGCATATCAGGGAAATGGGAAGCCGCCGCTGCTTCCACCACTGCTCCCGCTGCCGCCACTGCTCCCGCCAAAGGGGTTGGGAATCGTGATGGAGCCGCCATTGCCGCTACCACTTCCACCGAATGGATCAGGAATCGTGATGGACCCTCCGCTTCCGCTGCCTTGCCCAGAAGCGGCGCCATTGCCTTGATCAGCGCTCGGTTGCGCGGGCGGCTGGAGGTTAACGAGTTGCACCTTCAAATTAAGTTTCTCCTGGCCGCGATAGACTGTGACCGTCACGCTGTCACCCGGCTTGAAGTGGTTCCAGAGATAATTTTTCAAGCTGGTGATCCCAGTCACCTTCTGCCCGTCGATGCCCACAATTACGTCGCCTTTTTCGAGACCTCCGGCTTGCGCCTCTGGGCTGCTCACCTCTTCCACGTACACCCCGTAGTTCACCGGTACATTGGGCCAGTACGCCTGCGGGATGGAAGTCAGTGAAAACCCGCCGATGCCAAGCGCCGGATGCTGCGCGTGACCGGTTGCCAGAATCTGCTGGATGATGGTGCGCACTTCATTGATCGGAATCGAAAAGCCCATGCCTTCGAACCCGTGCGCCACGATCTTGCTGTTGTTGATGCCGACCACTTGCCCCTCGGCATTGACGAGCGGCCCACCGCTGTTGCCCGGGTTGATCGCGGCATCGGTCTGAAGTTCGGTTTCCTCACCCAGTTCTTGCCCGGTCGCTTCGTCATACACGGGCATAACGCGCTGCGTGGCACTGATCACACCGACCGTCACACTGTCAGCAAAATCCAGACCGGCTGGATTGCCGATGGCAATCGCCGGTTCACCCGGCACCAAAGCGTTTGAGTTGCCAAACTGGGCCACGTCTTGTGGGGATACATAGGACGCGGGAATCTTTAGTACCGCCAGATCCGTGTACGGGTCCGTCCCGATCACCTGGGCGTAGACATGCTGGCGTTTGTTGACGATTACCTCGACTTTCGTGGCGCCTTGGACCACGTGATTGTTCGTCACGATGTAGCCGCGCGGGTCAAAGATCACGCCGGATCCGACGCCATACTCTTGCAAGGACGGTGCGGACGACATGCCGGTTTGCATCTCTTGATAGTTGATCACCCCGACGACTGACGGCGTCACTTTCTTCACAGCCTGTTCGATGGCATCGCCGATCGAAAGCGTGACTGGGGCCACCGTCTTGTAGCTGGCGTCTTGCAGATTCACATTCGAGAACAGCGGCGCGGAGATCGCGCCATTTTCAAGCATTGCAGGGACAGCGACAAGGGTGGCAGCGGATCCGATGAGTGCGGAGACCACCACGACCGCGAGCCACTTTAGACCTTGTCCACCGCCGCCATCGCCCCGCTTCCTGGTGCTGCGAAACTGTCCATCGTCATAAAACCCCACGTTGGTTCCTCCTCCCGTAGTGCCGATCAACCCGTCTTGTCACTGAACGGCGTCAACTCATGAGATCTGACTGTGTTTGGCACCCACGTCAGCAAGTGGCGTGGGTCCGTCTGGGCGCGTCTCGTAAAGCTGCACGCGCTCTCGCACTTCCCGGTGCACGCTGAGCAAGGCACGTGCGAGCTCGTGGTGGGCAAGGTCGGGACGGTTGTTCTCTTGACTCAGATGGGCAAGGTAGACCTCGCCGGTCGCCTCTCCCATCACGTCAAGCAGGTACTCTGCGGCATGGGCGTTTGACAAGTGACCCTTGTCACCGAGTATCCGCCGTTTCAAATGCCATGGATACGGTCCCGCGCGCAACATCTCCACATCGTGGTTGGTCTCGAGAATGTAGGCGTCCGCCCCTTTGGTGACCTCCTTGACCCGCGCGCTGGCATAGCCGAGATCGGTCGCCAGGACCAGTTTACGCCCACCGGCGTACAAAGAAAACCCAACCGGTTCCTCCGCATCGTGCGACAGCGCAAACGGCTCACACGTCAGCGCTCCCAAGGTAAAGGGCACACCGGCGCCAATCGTGCGCGCCACGAGGTCTGCACACCCTTCACTCGCGGACGCGATCTGACTCCACGTGCCGGCGGTGGCGTAGACGGGAACACTCACTCGCCGCAGTAAGGCAGCCAGTCCGCGCACGTGATCCGAATGCTCATGCGTCACCAAAATCGCATCAAGCGTTTCCAATGATACGCCAATCTCCTTGAAAGCTGCTTGAAGTTGACGGATTCCGACCCCGGCATCCAGCAACACTTTTGTGTCACCAGCCTCTACGTAGACCGCGTTGCCCGTGCTACCGCTGGCCAGAACCGATACCCGCATCGCTGCGTCACTCACTGCGACCCCACTCCCACTTCGCCCGACAGTGCATTGACAAAAAATACCCCGCGCGTCGTCTGCATCCGCCACACCGGCGCCAGAATCCACTGCGTTGGCGTGGTCAAGAGGGCGGCGTACCCGACGCGGATGTTCTGGATCGTATTATCCGCGCTCACGCCCGTCTTGTCCAGAAAATCAGCGAGTGAGAGCAGCGCGCTCACCGCATTGATGATGGGTCGAGGCGCATAGGCATTCGTCAAGACGAGACTTTGCTGGCTGAGGGCCGTCAGTTTGCCACGCTCGATCTGAAGTGTCAGCCGCGTCGTAAAGACAGGGTAACCGGCAAGGATTTGGTCATAGGTGACCGTCTCGCGATGATCGCCACCGGACGAGCCTAACTCCTGGTAATTATCCGCATTATACCCGTGCTTTTGCAACCACGTGTGCCAGTCCTCCGTGGCGGCATGCGGACGGCTGAACGGCGCACGCTGTAGCGCCACCGGGGGCCGAAACCGGACGGCGAACGATCCCGGTCCCAGTTCTGCGTATAGAGCTCCCGGGGCGTCCAGGTGCGTCGCACCGCGCCTCCACTTTTGCGCCTCTGCGGGTTTGACCCCAAGCATGGCAGCGGCGACGTTGACGAGCCCGGTCCCGTCGCGTTGCACACGCAACTGCCCCATCTGCGTGGGACTGACGGGGATCTCGGCGGCGAGCCGGACGTGGTACATGGCGAGCACGCTTTGCGCGTGCGCCAGCTGATCAGACACTGGCTGCGCGTATACGGAGACCGAAGACTGCAAGTCCATCCATTGAGCGATCAAGAACGCATTCAAGGCCAGGAAGATGGTGAGAAAGAGGATCTTCACGCGCGAAAAGTTCATGGTCCGCTCATCCCCGTCTCCACGAAACTGTTACCGGTTTGAGCGCTCAGGTACTGCACCCGTCCGGAACGGTACTGCAATCTGTAGATGGGGTCGAGCTCCACCGTGTCTTCGGCGATCATCTGGGCGCCAAAGCCCAACCGGATCGATACGATGCCCCGCGTCCTCGATCCTAGTAGCGACAGCAACTGACTGCCGGACAGCACCCGCACTCGCTGTTCGTCGAGCAGTTCCTGGAGATAGTCCAGATTGCGTCGAAGTCGAACGACGTTCCCGTCTTGCACCCAGACGTTCATCTGACCGACACTTCCAAAGAGCGGCCAGCCGGACACGATTTCACCGAACTGAAACTCTTGACCCGCAGCCGTTTGTCTTTGCAGGGCGGCAAAGTTTTGACCGACAAAACCGCCGTTCTGGTTCACCGCTGCAACCGCTGCCGCCAGATTTGCCATGGTGTCCGGCTTGACCCCTCGCAAGCGCACGCTCGGAGACAAGAACTCGGCGACTTCGCCGAACGGGCCGCCCAGCACACGGACGCCCCGGATTCCATCGGTATACAAGGTCGAATCAGGCCCGTCGGAGATCCCGACCGCCGTTGTCGGGTCCGAGAAGAATGCGTCCACGAGATGGGAGGTGACAGGATGGGCCAGCGTCCAATCCAGGATCGGCATCTCGATTTGGTCATATGGGAGATCGAGGGGCGTCGTGCCAAAAGGGACAGTCGCGTAGGGCGTGGACTGGATATTCGGCGTGAAGGCCGCAGGGACACCCGCCCCCACCGTCTTGATGACACCAATCCAGATGCCGCGCGTTGTCTGGTAGCGCACCGTGTAGTGACCCTGTGTTGCCAGGGGAGAAAGGAAGAGCGGTCCCGCAATCGCTGGCCACCCCGCCCACTGCGGGCCTTGCAGCCACATGCCAACAGGCGTGGCGATGGCGTGAAAGTCGTTGAGATTCAGTTGCAAAAAAGCGCCCGACAGTGACGGCACGGAGCGGGACGCGTGCACCTGACCCGAGACGACGTGAGCGCGCGCCAAGGCGGACAAGACTCCCAGCACAGTCTGACTGTCCCCACTGAAGCGGTACAATTCATTGTTCGCCGTCCACAGCAACATAGAGGATGGAATGCTCACGGCCGTCACGGACCGGTGGCTTCCGATGGTAGCCCGAGAGAAGAAACTAGGTCGATCGACCGCGATCTGGCCGGGGGTCCCGGTCCAGATCAGCGCCGAGGTCACGAGGCTGAGTGCCACCAGCAACGTCAACGCGATCGACACCGTCAATTCTCGGGAACGGCGCCACCAAATCAGCCAGGACGAGATCACGACGACACCTCCACTGGCGCAAGCGGCAATTCTATGAAGACCGTCGTGCCTTGCCCCGGCTCACTGGTCGCGTACAGGTCGCCGTCATGCGCTCGCACGATCTCTTTGGCGATCGCCAGCCCAAGTCCCGTTCCCCCGGCTTGTCTGGAGCGTGCCTTGTCGACACGGTAGAAGCGTTCGAAAATGTGGGGGAGTTCTGCGCTGGCAATCCCGGCTCCCGTGTCTGTCACCTGCAACACCGCCTTTTGTCTTCCCGCATCCACAGCGGCACGGACGTGGATGGCCCCGTGGCTCGGCGTATGTTTGAGGGCGTTGGACGTGATGTTGTCCAGGACCTGATCCATTCTGTCGCGATCGACCAGCACCAGTCCGTCGACCGCCGTATCCGTCGTAAATCGAACCTCGGACTGAAACGCAACCAAGGCAAACCGCTCCGCCAAACTGTTGACAATCTGGGCGATCGTCAAGGGTTCCTTGCGCAACACTTCATAGCCCGCATCGAATCGCGACAGTTGCAACAAGTCCCGAATCAACCGGATCATGCGATTGGTTTCACGGTCCATGACTTGCAAAAAGCGCAGCGACAACTCCTCATCGGTATGTGCCCCTTCGAGCAGGGCCTCAACGTAGGTTTTGATCGTCGTGATCGGTGTGCGCAACTCATGCGACACGTCGGCTACAAAGCGTTTACGCGCCTCCTGTAGCCGCGTCATCTCGGTGACGTCGCGCATGACGAACACCCGTCCCCCCGCTGTCGCGCGGTCGGCGGTAGCACCGTTCGCGTCCGGTTCTGAACCGGCTACGGCCATGCGCCGTTCCGGCCCGAGCGCCGTGACCGTCACCTCGATGACCCGATCCCCCACTTGCACAGCGCGTTCTTCCCCTGCGTCAAAGTCGCCTGGCAACAGCCGCGACAGTTTCGTTCCAAGGACGCGCAGCGTGCATCCGAGAAGCTGGGAAGCGGCCGGGTTGATCAGGAGGATGTCGTTCGCCGCACTCGTAGCGATGACGCCGTCGCTCATCGTGGACACAATCGCCTGCAGTCTGCGCTTTTCGCGCTCCGTGTTGGCGATCGCCTCGCGCAGGCGACGCGTCAGCATGTTGAAGGTCGAGGCCAGTTCGCCGATCTCATCGGTCGCATGAATCGCCACTGTCTGGTTAAAGTCCCCGGCCGCGAGTGCACGCGCGATTTGCGTGATCGCAGAGATCGGGCCTGTGATCGTGCGGGCGATGACGATGGCGAGCCCGGCCGTAAGTCCGAGTGCCAACAGCGTCCCTGTCGCAAAGATCACGATGATGCGCGAGACAGAATGGTACACCTCACTCATCGGCGCCACGAACTCCACAGCCCCTGCGACTTGCCCCTTATAAAGCACGGGCACCGCCAGGTACAGTTCGCGTTGCCCCGTTACAGGATCGATCGCAATCTGCTGTGCCTGGATGCCGAGCAACGCCACACGGACCTCTTGATCGACCCGCTTTTGTCCGACCAAAAACTGATTGGCCGACGTCCCTAGGACGTTGCCGTCTTTGTCCAGGATGTACACACTCGAGCCGGCCAACTCGGAGATGGGCTGAATGTACTGCCGAATCTGCTTGTCCTGGCCGCCACCACCGAGCGGGTTACTGACGACATTCGCCAGGAACAAGGCCTCGTGCGAGATCGTGCGTTCATAGTTCTCTATAAAATACCGGTTGATCGACTGGATAAAATACGCCCCGAACAACTGCATCGCGACGAGAATCAGCAACAGATAGACGATCATGAGTTTGAAGCGAACGCTCTGAAACATGCCGAGCCGTGCGGTCTGCATCGAGGTCACCTGCGATCAAGCATTTTTTCGAAACAGATAGCCTGCACCTCGACGCGTGAGGATGTAGGCCGGGTTACTCGGGTCCTCTTCCAGTTTCTCGCGCAGACGCCGAATCGTGACGTCCACCGTGCGCTCGTCGCCAAAGTAGTCGTATCCCCATACATCCTGCAAGAGTTGCTCGCGAGAATACACGACGCCGGGATGCCGCGCCATGTACAGAAGCAACTCGAACTCGCGGTGCGTGAGAGGGATCTCCTGGCCGCCGCGAAACACTTGGATCATCTTGGTGTCGATCAGTAACTCCCCGTAGACAAACTCCTGGAGGTTCGCCTCGTCGTCCCCTGTGGCGACCGGAACCTGTCGGCGCAGGTTGGCCTTGACACGCGCCAGCAGTTCCCGCGCAGAGAATGGTTTCGTCACATAGTCATCCGCTCCGAGTTCAAGCCCCAGCACCTTGTCGAGTTCAGCATCGCGCGCTGTGACCATGATGATGGGGACGGCTGAAAATTGTCGCACCTCCTTGCACACCTCAAACCCATCTTTTTTCGGCAACATCAAATCCAGCAGGATCAAGTCGATCGACTTTTGCTGCACACAGTGCACAGCCTCTTCTCCATCGCCGGCCACTGTCACCTCGTAACCGGCCTTCTCCAGCTGGAAACGCAGAATCTCCGCAATCGGTTCTTCATCGTCCACCACAAGGACGTGTTGCATGGGTCTCACCCTTCCGTTATCCGCGTCGCTGTCCACAGTATAGCGGATTTGACCGGGTTCCGCGCACTGCCCCCGGCCTGGCACATCCGTCAGGCGGCGGGCGCGCTCCGCAAAGACTGGCAGGATGCTCGCGCAAATGGCGTATACTGTAGACCATGGCCGCGCGCCTCATGTTCTTTTGCGGGGGAGGAAGGCCAGTGTTTAACTTCGGACAGCATCTTCCGGTCAGCAGGCAGCGCGTGACTGGCCTCGTCGCCCTTGTGGTCAGTGTGGCTCTGACGTCGCTATCGTTGGTGCCGGCGCACGCGGTGGCTGTCCCTACACCAGGAACGCCCCCGACTTCGCTCCACGCGCCCATCGACCTTGCGCTGGGCGAACCCTACACGGTGGGGGCCCAGTGGCCAGACCCGCTGTTCAGCGAACTCGAGGCCAGCCGACCCACGACAGCCGGCCAGTTGACCAGCGGCAATGTCGCTCCGCTTCGTTACAGCAGCCCGCGCTGGGTCGGATTTTTACAGCAGTATGGGCGCAGCATCACGATCAACTTGGGACGCGTGGACAACGTCGACGCCGTCAGCCTGCAGTGCCTGCAGGACATTCCAGCCGGCATCGCATTTCCCGATACTGTGCGCTACTACGGGTCCGTGGATGATCTGCGCTGGTATCCGCTTGGACTCTCCCTTGATCAGCCCCAGTGGTACAACAATACGGTGCAGAAACAGAATTTCCTCATTCACACCGACGTCAATGCACAGTATGTTCGCGCGCAGTTTACGGATAAAGTGTGGACCCTGGCCGACCAGTTCATCATCAACGGATTTCCGCACCCGAGTGCCACGGCGTTGCCGTGGCACGGCCCCGGTTTGACCCAGTTGATGGGGACCGATTACCTTGTCGATCCCAACGCACCAGCCATCGCGACGCCGACTTCTGTGCCTCACCCAGGGTACCTGTCGGCGGATGCGGTAACAGGCAACCGCATTGCTGATCTGGAACTCTTGCAAACGGGTCAGCCGGGAGCACCCGGTGCGTGGGACGAAAAGGACTTTCTTCCCATGGTCGGGCAGATGAACGCCGAACGCCAACCAGTGGGGTGGCTGTTCGACGGCATCTTGTTCGATCCCGATGCGACGACCGCGACCTCGGCGTCTTCGTGGTCAGGCTGGTCCAGCGCGCTGTTTGAGCGCTCCCTCAATGCCAGTGCGCTGAATCAAACCGTCGCCCGGCTCTCGCAAGCGCTCCACGATCCGCATTATCGCGAGCAAGTGATCCTCGCGATTCCGGGAACGTCGGCGGACCCAGCAGACTTTGGCAGCATTGGCCCCGGGGAGCCCACTGTGGATATGGACCCCGCCAAAGTCGGTTTCCAGACAGCGGACCAGAACAAAGAACGCGCCATCCGCTGGTTCGTGAATCGCATCTTGGCAAAATGGCGAGAAGCGGACTATACACATTTGCAACTTGTCGGCTTTTACTGGCAGCCCGAGACTGTCAGTCTGTCCGATCCGGATGACCCGGGTCTGATTGAGGCGACAGCCGCCTTGGTCCATCGTCACCACCTGTTGTTCTATTGGATTCCCTACGACGGTGCCTATGGGATCCCCGATGCGGAGAAGCTTGGCTTCAACGCCGTCGTCATTCAACCGGGGGTCTCCTTTGACTGGGGAATCCATCCGGAGGCCCGGCTGCAATCTGTCGCCGCGATGGCTCGCTACTATGGGGATGGAATCGAAATCGAACTCAACTGGAATATCATGAGTTGGAACCCCGCGTTGTTTCACACGGCGCTGGCCAAATACACAGACTACTTCACTGCCGGATACCTGTTTGGCTACGAAGGTGATACACTGAAGGCCTACTACTTGAACACAAACTCGTTGCTGGACAGCTACATGAGCCCATTTGTCCCCATTCACTCCGCTTATACCGATACTGAGCAATTCGTTGATGGGCAGTGGACCGAGCGGACGTTTTTGTGACTACTGAGACACACGCCGCTGATTCGATGTACAGGAGATGACGCGATGATAAGGAAGTGGGTAGCGAAGATCGGCCCGTTTCTGCTGCTGGCTTTGTCGCCACTCCTTCTGGCCCCCTCGGTCGCTTTCGCAACCGCGAGTCCGGACGGCGAACATCCCACCATCGAAAAGATCGATATGGTCACGGGGGACATCGGGTGGTTATTGACCCAAACCCATCTCTGGCGCACCATCGACGGCGGCTTGCGCTGGAACGCGGTCCTCACGTGGGCGAAAGGGACCTACTTTCCTGTCGCGCAGTTTCGCGGGTCCGATGTCGCCGTCGTAGCGACCAACGTCGGGGTCACAGCCAATACGAGCCCGCTTCACCTCGATGCCACAACCAATGGCGGGACGACCTGGACCGTCGAGAACCTGGGCCACCCGTCGTCCCCCTCCCTCGGCATCGTGGACTCGATTGACATCGAAGATGCCCGGAACACGTGGGTGCTGACCGGGCAAAACACACGCAAGGGATCAGACGAGCCGATGGCTCTGTATCATACAGCCAATGCCGGTCGCATATGGGCAAGGGTCATTCAGGTAAGCTACGGCGATCACGTCGTCGGGGGTATTCCCCTGGCGGACCTTAAGACCGACGTCGCCTTCCAGACGCCAAGGCGGGGCTGGTTGGTCGGCGTCGACAAGGGGGACAAGGTGTGGATGTACCACACGACCTCTGGTGGACGCTCGTGGCAAAGCGCCGAGATCAGCGCGTTGCCGCATGCGTTCCGACACAACGCGGATGCCTCCATCTTCCCGGAAGTCCCGGTCTTTGCGGCGACGGGATCCGCGATGCTCCCCGTCTTTTTCGCGAACTCGGGAAGTGGGTTGTGCGTGTATGCCACCAGCGACGATGGGGCCACGTGGTCACTGGGTCAACCCGTCAAGGGGGGCGAAGGGCTCGCCGTAGACCCGTATGACGGCACGGTGATTTTCGCTGATGCGGGGCGCGCGCTTGAGATCTCCGAGAATCAAGGGGCATCATGGTCCGTCATCACAAAGAGCGCGCCCCCTGCCCCGGCTTTCCTATCGTTCGCGAACCGCAGCGACGGTTTTCTGGTCGATTGGGATAATGGCCTGTGGAAGACGACGGATGGGGGCGTTCGCTGGACCTCTGTGCCGATGGAGTTTCTGGCTTCGGCGGTTCGGTCCTCGGCTTCAC
>JAPNUJ010000065.1 GCA_026627155.1 Bacillota bacterium
CCTCGTTGGCATCAAGGGACCTCTGACGACGCCGATCGGCGGCGGTATTCGCAGCCTGAACGTGGCGTTGCGTCAGGAACTGGATCTTTATGTTTGTTTGCGCCCCGTTCGTCACTTCACGGGCGTGCCGTCTCCGGTCAAGCGTCCCGATTTGGTCGACATGGTGATCTTCCGTGAGAATTCCGAAGACATCTACGCTGGCATCGAGTGGGCCGAAGGGTCTGACGAGGTCAAAAAGGTGATCGCCTTTCTGCGCGGTGAGATGGGCGTGAAAAAGATTCGCTTTCCTGAGTCGTCGGGCATCGGCATCAAGACCGTTTCCCGCGAGGGAACGGAGCGCCTCGTGCGTGCGGCGATCGAGTATGCGCTCGTGCACAAGCGCCGCAACGTGACGCTCGTGCACAAGGGGAACATCATGAAGTTTACCGAAGGGGCCTTTAAGAACTGGGGTTACGAGTTGGCGGAGCGGGAGTTTGGCGACAAGGTCTTTACCTGGGCTGAGTACGATCGGATCAAGGATGCGTCCGGTGCCGCGGCTGCGGACAAGGCGCAAGCGGATGCGGAGAAAGCGGGCAGGATCGTCGTCAAAGACGTGATCGCCGACATTTTCCTGCAGCAGATCCTCACTCGGCCTGCAGAGTTTGATGTCGTGGCGACGATGAACCTCAACGGCGACTACTTCTCCGATGCCCTGGCGGCGCAAGTCGGTGGTATCGGCATTGCGCCTGGCGCCAACATCAACTATGTGACGGGTCACGCGATCTTCGAGGCGACGCACGGAACGGCGCCGAAGTACGCGGACCTCGACAAGGTCAATCCAGGGTCTGTGATTCTGTCCGGCGTCATGATGCTCGAACACATGGGTTGGCAGGAGGCGGCGGACGCCATCGTCAACGCACTGCAAAAGACGATCGAACAAAAGGTCGTCACCTACGACTTCGCAAGACTGATGGAAGGCGCCAAAGAGGTCAAGACCTCCGAATTCGCGGACGCCCTGATCGGGAATTTGTAAGATCGCGAGAGGTACGAAACGGGCCACACTCCTGAAAGGGAGCGAGGCCCGTTTTTTGATGCGGTCGCCGTCTAAGCACATCGGCGGATCAGGTCTCTTGAACACAGCGTGCGATGATCTTTGCGAGTTTCTTTTGGCGAAGCAATAGAAGTTCTTCCGTCAACGCGCGGTCTGACTCGGACAGCACGACACTGGGGCAGCTGTCAAGCACCGACCGGATGACGCCTGGCTCCAGCCTTTGGATCTCAGCGATGTGGGGTTCAAACGGTTCGTAGCGAGTCGCGTGAGACAGAAGCGCGGGGTGGTAGCCACGGGTATAGCGCCGGATATTGTCCCAGTAAGGCGCGTTCCACGGCTTGTTCTCAAACTTGACGGCACCGAGCAGCGACAGTTCGTGATCGATCAGATAGAAGTCCAGCCGATCGCCCTGTTTGTACACCATGATGTTCTTGCCGCTGCGATCGATGTTGCAGATCCAGGCGTCGAAGACAAAGGTTCTTTCCAGTCGCCGAGGATCTGTAAGATGTCGACCGACCTCTTTGCGGATGCCTTCCTTCAAGTCCGCCCAGGTTTGCAACCCCTTGCCCGGGTGCATCACGGAGACGATGCCAAGGCGATCCTTCACATGAGCCAGTTCTGTTCTCGCCATGGGAAGGTGTAGAAGCTGGCCCAGCCGGTTGGCGATCAACTCGTTGGCGACCAGCGGTCCGATGTATTTGGCCTGCTTGGCGGGGGATGCATATTTGAAAAAGCCGACTTCTCGCCCGTTCACCCCCATCCGTTCCACTTTTAATACCTTCAGGTACCCCGTCTTGTGTTCCCGCAAGATTCGCCAGTCTCCGGCTCGGGCTGTGTCAACCACGGTCTTCACCCTCCGCTCGGGCATCTTCCAAAGGAGGGGTTGCCTTGTCCTTTGCGGCCAGGATCTCCTCGTAGAGCGCGAGGGTCTGCGCTCCCGTCTGGCTGATCGAGAATCGTTCCAGCGCGACGGCGCGTCCCGCGCGTTCCAGAGACTTTCGATAGGTGCGTTGGTTCAGGAGGACCGCTACGTCGGAGGCGATGCGGGACGAGTGCAGGGAAGAGCGGGCGCGGTGGTCCCCAAAATGGTGATCCGATTGCGTGGCGATCGATCGTTCGGAGACGATCCCGTCGTAGCCTGCACACCCTGCTGCAATCACCGGACGCGCGCACGACAGCGCTTCCATCGCCACGCGGCCGGTGCCGATGACGAGGGTGGAGGCGTGGTAAAACGGCGCGATGTTGACCGTTGCCTCCCGCACCAGGAGGGCATTTCTGCCGAGCCGCTCGTTGGCCGAGCGTGCATCGCGTGACAGCTCCCTTCCGTATTCGCCGAAACCGATGAGGAGCATATGGAAATTGGGGCGCGTGCGCGCGACTCGTTCTCCTGCCGTCAGGCACTTTCGGGCAATCGGCAACTTGTCGGATTGAAACCGCCCCACGTAGAGCGCGAGGGGCCCGGTGCGCGGGAGACCGAGAAGTCTGCGATACGGTGTTCTGTGGAGGACAGGGGCGAATGCCGTCGTGTCAACACCGTTTTGAATGCACGAGGTTCGCCCGGCCGGCACGCCCGCATCCTGAATCCACTGCTTCAGCGCAGGGGACACCGCGATGACATGGTCCGTTGCGGCATACAAATGCTTCACCTTGGAGCCCATGTACTTGCCATGGACGGTGAGAACAATGCCAACTTGTGGACACAGTGTGCGCAGGTAGGGCGCGAGACGAAGCGAGTCCTTGTCATGCACATGAACGACGTCGTAGTCATATGACCTTACGATAGAGGCGATTTTTGCGGCCGACCGCTCACGGTGATCTTCGCCCAGCTTTTCGACGCGGTGCACGGGAATCTGATTTTCATCGAAATACGGGACAAAAGGCCCACCGGCGGTGGCGACTCCCGTGTGGTGACCTCGCCGTCTCAGTTCTCGGGCGAGGTAGAGAATGTGGGTCTCGGTGCCTCCGATCTCCGGGGACGTCACGACCATCAAGATGTTCACGTACGCCACTTCCTGTCTACGGTGTGTTTCTCGTCACAGTATGACGCGAGGGCGGGCTTTGCGTGGGTCATTCCGTTGAATAGACAGGAGCGGAGGAAATCAGATGGCAGACAAGTTGATGATCGTCGCTCACCCTGACGATGAGGTGATTTTTGGTGGGGCGCACCTGCTGCGCGAGAGCAACTGGAAGGTCATCTGCGCGACCAATGCAGACAGAGAGAGGCGCGCACGTGAATTTGCGGCGGTCATGAAAAGGCTGCACGCCGAATTTGAGATTTGGGACTTTCGCGATACGTATTCGACGCGTTTCGATCGGGCGCGGTTCAAGGCGAGGTTTCGCGATGTGCTCGCCAACCATGACTTCAAAAAAGTGGTCACGCATGGCTTTATGGGCGAGTACGGGCATCCGCAACACAAGGAAATCGCGCGAATCGCATGGGACCTTGTGGACGACCACCTGTACATGTTCGCCGTCGGCGATCAGCGCCTCGACCGATCTGTCATTGAGAAAAAACGCAAACTGATCGATGCCTACGAAAGTCAGCGCAAGACCATTCGCGAACTGCGTCACGACGAAGGACTCGATCGGTTCATCGAGCGCGAACGGTTTGTGCGCGTGAAGTGACCCGTGAACGTTTCCATCCGGGGTGCCGCTTGTCTCGGATTTTGTTACAATGGACGAGGAGATGACGAGGCGATGCGCCGGTCATTGGTTAGTGGAGTGTGGGGCCGTGATGATGCAGTCCCTCTCTTTACAGCCGTTTGAAGGGACGGGTAGGGTTGACCATCCAAGGGACTGCAGACCGACCGAAGTTGTTGTTGGTCGACGGAAACAGCGTGCTGTTTCGCGCTTTCTACGGCGTTCCGCTGCTCACCACGGCAGCTGGAGCCTATACGAATGCGGTGTATGGATTTAGTATGATGTTGCTAAACCTCTTGAAAGAGGAGCGACCTACACACATAGCGGTAGCCTTTGATATGGGCAAGATGACATTTCGCCATCAGGAGTTTGCAGAGTATAAGGGCAAGCGTTCCGAACTGCCACCGGAGTTGATCGGTCAGTTCGCGATGGCCCGCGAGGTGTTGGCCCCGTTTCGGGTGCCGTATCTGGAACTGGAGAGGTATGAGGCTGACGATATCATCGGCACGTTGGCTCGCGCTGGGGCGGAGGCCGCTTGGGAAGTCGTCGTCGTCTCAGGAGACAAGGACTTGCTCCAACTGGTGGGTCCTCACGTCACGGCCTGCTTGACGCGCAAGGGCACGACGGATGTGGTGCGCTATACGCCGGAGGCGGTGCGAGAGCGCTACACGCTCGATCCTGTGCAGATCATCGATCTCAAGGGACTGATGGGAGATGCCTCGGACAACATTCCTGGTGTGCCCGGGATCGGTGAGAAAACGGCCATCAAGTTGCTCAACCAGTACCCCACGGTGGAAGCTGTCCTCGCACACGTGGACGAGGTGGCAGGTAAAAAGGTGCAGGAGCGCTTGCGCGAGTTTCACGATCAGGCTCTCCAGTCCAAACGCCTCGCGACCATCTGCTGCGACGTGCCGCTTTCTTTGGGCCTTGAGGACCTTGCCTATGACGGGTACGATGTGGACGAACTGCGCCAGGCATTCCGACGTTACGAGTTTCGGGCGTTGGCGGACCGGCTTCAGGTGTGGCAGGCGCAGGCCACCCGTCAACAGAGGCGAGAAGCCCATGCCGTACAAGTGGAAGCCGGGGAGGCCGCCGAAAGTCACAGCTCGGGAACTGTGTCTGCCCCAGCGTCCGCCCCAGATTCTACCCGAGCGCCTGTGCAGGTTGACAGTGAATCCGCAGCCCCTCTCGAAGCGGCGCCGATGAACTGGGAGGCAGAGACGCTCGCGATCCTGCCGATGGGCGAGTTGGCCGCTCACCTGGAACAACTTGTGGGACCAGCCGCCGTGTTGCTTGACCTGGATGGAGACTATCAGACGGGCCGTTTGCTCGGTGTCGTGGTCGCCCATGAGACAGGCGCGTGGTATGGGCAGTGGCCCGAGATGGCTCTTGCGGCGTCCGCGACGGAACGCTTGGCGACGTGGTTGCGAGATTCGGATCGTCCGAAAGTCCTATTCGATTACAAGGCGTTACTTGTGCGCATGGCCCTGTCCGACATTGCCGTGGATCCCTACACGAGTTGCCAAGGTGCTTTTGACGCGCTGCTCGTGACCTACCTGTTGTATGCGTCGGAAGGAGAGCCGCGTCTGATCGATGTGGTGCAGCGAGCGCTTCCCGATATCGAGGTCCCTGAGGCGTTGCGCCAGGCGGTTGAAAAAGGCGGGACCGGGCGGCCGCAGGCACTGGCTTGGTGCGCCCGGAGATTGTTGCAGGCGCACCCTGGACTGCGTGACCGGCTGCAGGTGCAGGAGTTGACGTCTCTCTATGAAGAGGTCGAACTCCCGCTGTCCCAAGTATTGGCCGATCTCGAACTGTACGGCGTTCGCCTCGATGTGGAGCGTCTGCGTGCCATCGGCGCGGAACTCGCAGTCGGAATCGCGCGACTGACGGCAAAGATCCACGAGTTGGCCGGGCAAACGTTCAACATCAACTCGACGAAGCAACTGGGCGAGATCCTCTTTGACAAGATGGGGCTCGAACCGATCAAGAAGACGAAGACCGGATACTCCACGAGTGCCGATGTCCTGGAAAAGCTGGCTCCGCAAAGTGATCTTGTGAAAGAGATTCTGGAATACCGACAGTTGACTAAGCTGCAGTCCACCTATGTGGAAGGCTTGCTTGGCGTTGTGCGGATGCCGGACTCCCGCGTCCACACTTCGTTTCATCAGGCCATGACGGCCACCGGGCGGCTTTCGAGCAAAGAACCGAACCTTCAGAACATTCCCATTCGCCTCGAAGAAGGGCGGCGCCTCCGGCAGGCATTCGTGCCCTCGTATCCCGACTGGGTCATGCTGTCGGCCGATTACTCGCAAGTGGAGTTGCGGATTTTGGCCCACCTCTCCCGTGACCCGGCCCTCGTGGAAGCGTTCGTTCAGGACATGGACATCCACACCCGCACGGCCAGTGACGTCTTCGAAGTCGCTCCCGAGGATGTGACGTCGCTGATGCGGCGGCAGGCGAAGGCGGTCAACTTCGGTATCATTTACGGCATCAGTGACTATGGCCTGTCGCAAAACCTGAACATCTCCAGGGCGCAGGCCGGTCGTTTCATCGAACAGTACTTTGCAAAGTTTCCGGGCGTCAAGGTGTATATGGAGGAGAGTGTGGAGCGCGCCCGCAAACTGGGCTACGCGGAGACGGTCCTGGGACGCCGCCGGTTTTTGCCAGGCATCCGCAGCCGCAATTTCAACGATCGCAGTTTTGCGGAGCGGACCGCGATGAACACGCCAATTCAGGGCACGGCTGCCGATATCATCAAGATGGCCATGGTGAGTTTGCAGCGGACGCTGCGCGCAAGTGAACTCAAGGCGAGGATGCTACTCCAGGTTCATGACGAGTTGATCTTCGAGTGCCCGCGCGACGAAGAGGGCGAGCTTGCGCAAATCGTGCGCCAGGCGATGGAGCACGCTGTGCGGATCACGGTTCCACTGCGCGTCGACATTCACTCCGGAGCATCGTGGTATGACGCCAAGTAGGCCGTTGACGAACGGGGACCGCGCGGATGGCGATCACCGTCACGCCTGTCCGCGAAAGGAGCCTCGCGGCTATGCCAGAGTTACCCGAAGTCGAGACGGTCCGCCGCAGTTTGGCGGCGTTACTCGAGGGACAGACGATTGCACGGGTTGACGTGCGACTGGCCCGTTTGATCCGGACACCGGATGTCGCGGTGTTTGTAGCGACGTTAGCGGGCGTGCCTGTGCTCGCGGTGCGCCGCAGGGCGAAGTATCTCCTGTTTGACCTTGGCGATCACGTGCTGATCTCGCATTTGCGCATGGAGGGTCGCTACGGGATGTATGCCGCCGGCGATCCGGAAGATGCGCACACGCATGTCGTATTTACCTTGGCGGACGGGCGCGAGTTGCGGTATCGGGACGTGCGCCAATTCGGGACTTTTGACCTGATTCGCGTGGAGGCGCTGAACGACTTTTCGGCGCTCGGCCGATTGGGCCCCGAGCCAGACGATGAAGAGTTCGACGTGCCCTACCTGCGCGAACGGCTGGGTGGGCGGACGGCGCCGATCAAGTCTCTCCTTCTCGATCAAACCGTGGTGGCGGGGCTTGGGAACATCTATGTAGATGAGATTCTGCACCGGGCCGGGATTCATCCGGAGCGACCGGCAGGGCGACTCAAGCAGACGGATTTGAGACGCCTTGTGGAGCACACCAGGCAGGTCATCGGCGAGTCAATCATGCAAGGCGGCAGCTCGATCAAATCATATGTGAGCGGTTACGGTGCGCCTGGTGCCTTCCAGTTCTCGCTGCGCGTCTACGGACGGGAGGGTAAGCCCTGCCTGACCTGCGGTCGTGAGATTGTAAAGGGTCGCGTCGGCGGCAGGGGAACGCATGTGTGCCTCTCGTGTCAGAAGCCGCCACGGACGGCCGCCATCCGATCGGTGCGATGATCGGCAGACGGCCGTCAGCGTCGTGGCGGCTTCTCCCTAAGCTCGAGACTGCCCGCACGTTTCAGACTGTCCGAACGCTTGAGACCGGATGAAAGGGGACGCGTTGATGATCGTGGGTCTGACAGGCGGGATCGCGACTGGCAAGAGCACGATGTCTCGAGCCCTTGCGGAACTGGGGATGTGTGTGATCGATGCCGATGTGATCGCGCGCGATGTCGTCGCCGTGGGCACAGAAGGGTTGCAAGAGCTTGTGGCGCAGTTTGGTCGGGAGTTTCTGACTCCAGACGGCGAACTGGACCGCGCGAAGCTGGGCAACGTGATCTTTGCCGATGCGAGTTCGCGGGAACGGTTGAACCAGATCATACACCCGCGCGTTCGAGCCGAGATGTGGCACCGAGCCCGGCATTACGTGGGTGAGGACCCTTCGCGCGTGGCGATCCTGGATGTGCCGTTATTGATTGAGGGTGGAACGCATACAGTAATGGATGCGAATGTGCTTGTCTATGCGCCGGTCGACGTACAACTCGCGCGTCTGATGGCGCGAAACGGCTTGTCAGAGGCACAGGCGCGGGCACGGATTGACGCGCAGTGGCCGATTGATCAGAAGCGAGCCCTCGTGGATGTGCTGGTGGATAACTCAGGCGCCATCGAACAGGTTTCGGCCCTGGCCGTCCGTCTGATGGCTACCTTGGAGGCCTGGGCCGTGTCGGGACCGGGGGGGGATGGCCGTTTCGGTCCGGCGCATGAAGTCCGGCCGATTGTGTTGGCCTAGTTAGACGACAAACAGATGTCTCTTGGGGTAGGGTGAAATACAAGAAAGAGGGTGGCGGCCCATGGGGCGCGCACGCTTCTTCGTCGTTCGCATGCGCAGTGTACTCGCCCTTCTCGGGTTGGTGATCGTACTTTTCGTTGCCTGTACGCCGGCCTTCTTGCGACGCGTGTATCCGATCTACTACTACCCTGTGATCCAGCAAGAGGCCAGCCGTATGCATGTGGACCCGCTCTTGATCGCGGCCGTCGTTCGCGTAGAGAGTCACTTTCGCGAAGACGACGTCTCGCATGCCGGTGCAGTCGGGCTCATGCAGTTGATGCCGAACACAGCCAGATGGATCGCAGGGCAAATGGGTCAGAACGGGGCGCCGAACCAAGTTTCGGAGGCTCAAGGCGGCGAGGCGCTTGCCCCAGGTTCTGCTGATTTGGCGAACCCGCAGTTGAACATTCGTCTGGGGTCCTGGTACATGGCGTACTTGTTGCGGTTCTTTCATGGCCGCCTGCCCGAGGCGATTGCCGCGTACAACGCGGGCCCCAATCGGGTGTTGCGTTGGGTGCAGTCGGACGTTTGGTCGGGACAAGAGGTCACGGGCGACGACATACCGGTTCGTGAGACACGCCATTTTCTTGCCCGGGTCATGTATACGTATGATATTTTCAAACGATTTTACTGATGCGCGTGTGCGCGTTTGTCCAACGTTTGTGGTATGGTCAAGAGAGCTGATAGTTGCCAGTGCAGAGGCAAAGACAGTGGCTCGAACGCGGGGGATGACGCTTGAAGACACTTGAGCCAGGCCTTGGGTCTGAGTACTTCTCGGATCACCAAAGCATCTTGTGGGAAGTCCTGGACCGCGCCTTCGAGGGTGTGGTCGTGACAGACCCCGAGGGCTATATCCTCTTTATGAATCAGGTGTACAGAAACTTCCTGGATGTCCAAGAGGTTGTGGGGCGGCATGTAACAGAGGTCATTGAGAATACCCGGATGCACATCGTGGCCCAAACCGGAAAAGCGGAACTGTCTTCGATGCAGAGGATCAGGAACAGCGACATGATTGCACACCGCATTCCGGTGTTTCACGAGAACCAATTGATTGCGGTAGTCGGCACCGTGGTGTTCCAGGACATTCGTGCCTTGCGCGCGTTACATGCCACGGTGCAGCGACTGCATCAGATGGACAGCGCGATGCTGTCGGACTCGCGGCAAAAGCTCATGGCTCGTTACACTTTCGACAACATCATAGGCAATGGCCCCGCGTTCCACTCCGTCAAGGAATTTGCAAAAAAAGTGGCCAAAGGAGATTCAACTGTTCTCATCACGGGCGAGACAGGGACGGGGAAGGAACTGTTTGCGCACGCCATTCACGCTGAGAGTTCGCGTGCGATGGGGCCGATGGTTCGCGTCAACTGTGCGGCGATTCCTGAAAGCCTACTCGAGTCAGAATTGTTTGGCTATGAGGAGGGGTCCTTTACCGGCGCCACGCGCAAGGGCAGAAAGGGCAAGTTTGAACTGGCCCACGGCGGAACGATCTTGCTCGATGAGATCGGTGACATGCCGCTACACCTCCAGGCTAAACTCCTGCGCGTGCTTCAAGAAAAGGAGATCGAGCACATCGGCGGGGCCCATCCCATTCCGATTGATGTGCGTTTTCTCTCTTCGACGAACCGCAGCCTCGGGGAATTGGTTCGCGAAGGGATGTTTCGTGCGGATCTGTACTATCGTTTGAGCGTCGTCACGATTGACATTCCCCCGTTGCGTGAACGGCCAGAGGACCTGCAGCCGCTGGTGATGTCGATTCTCGGGATGGTGTCCCGGTCGACGGGCATTCGCGTGCCGGCCTTGGCTGCTGATCTATGGCCCACCCTGAGCGGCTACTCGTGGCCGGGCAATGTGCGGGAACTGTGCAACATCCTGGAGCATGGGCTCTATCGAATGGACGGGGAAACACTCTATGGTCGGCATCTCCTCTTTCCGCCTCAGACGCGGGCTGTACCCTTGGGAGGAGGTAGCCAGACCTTAAAGGACGTCGTCGAATCAGCCGAGAAGGCGGCCATCATGAAAGCGCTTTTAGCGGCTGGTCACCACAAGGCCGAAGCCGCGCAACAACTCGGGATCAGCAAATCGAGTTTGTACCAAAAATTAGCTGAATACGGACTAGGTGACCAGTAGCCCGGCCCCCTGAGTGGAGGCTGTCCCATTATCCCAGCCCCAGGTGCGACAGAATTTGCTCATTGGCGGATAGATCGTCCACGCTTCCACTCAACTGAATGAAGCCTTTGTTGAGGACGTAGGCCCTCTGGCTGAGTCCAAAGGCAAAGCGGGCATTCTGTTCGGCGATGAGGATCCCCACGCCGGTGGTTGCCAAGGTGCGGATGTGTTCCTTCAATTCGCTCACGACCAGCGGGGCCAAGCCTTCTGTCGGCTCGTCAAGGAGCAAGACAGACGGATTCGTCAGAAAGGCGCAGGCCATCTTCAACATCTGATTTTCCCCGCCGGACAACACCCCAGCGCGCGTATTGAGTTTACTGTGAAGGGCGGGAAACAGGTCAAGCACATCGTTCAGCGCACGGCTGAGTCGCGTCTTGCTGTGTTCCTCGTGGGCAATCCGCAGGTTCTCCTTGACGGTCATCTGTCCGAACGATCGTCGCCCACTCGGTACGTAGGCGACACCGCTGCGTGCGATGTAGTGCGTGCTTTTCCCGCTCAGGGCACGGTCGCCGAGCCGCACCGATCCCTCCGTCCTCGGCATCAGTCCGACGATGGCGCGAAAGGTGGTCGTCTTGCCGGAGCCGTTGCGCCCCAGCAGTGCTACGACTTCTCCGGCTTCGACGCAAAGCGTCAAGCCCTGCAGGATGTGGCTGCGTCCGTAAAATGCGTGGAGACCGTCCACTTGCAGCGAGGTACTCAACCGGGTTGCGGCATGGGCTGTGGCATGGTTCACTCGTCTTCCCCCAGATACGCTCGTCTGACTTCAGGATTGTGCTTTATCTCTTCCGGTGGTCCCTGTGCTAGGACGCGACCAGCCTCCATCACCGTCACTTGGTCAGCCAGTCCGAACACCACATCCATGTCATGCTCGGACAAGAGCACGGTCAGACCGTGATCGTGGACGATCCGTTCGAGCAAGGCGATCATGTCGTGCGTTTCATAGGGAGACATGCCCGCGGTCGGTTCATCGAGCAACAGCGCCTTCGGTTCGCAGCCCAAGGCGATCGCTACCTCGAGCGCGCGTTGGTTCCCGTGGGCGAGCATGCTCGCCAGCTTTGTCCGATCGTCTTGCAGGTGAACCATCTCCAAGATGTTCTCGGCCTTGTCCCGCAGTTGGCGACTGCGCCTACCCCACAAATGGAACTGTAGGCGATGACGCGCAAAGAGCGAGATCAGCACGTTATCCAACACCGTGAACGTAGGAAAGATGTTGGTTGTTTGAAAGGCGCGGCTCACCCCGGCGCGCGCGATGCGGTGGGGGGCTTTGCCCGCAATGTTCACACCGTCCAGTACAATGGCACCGTGCGTTGGTTTCAGGTAACCGCTGAGCAGGTTGAAGAGCGTGGTCTTCCCGGCTCCGTTGGGGCCGATAATCGCCCGAACTTCTCCGACTGCGGTCGTGATCGCTACGTCGTGGACCGCTGTGTAGCCGCCAAACGTCTTCGTCAAGCCGCTGACCTCCAACATGGGGCGCGTGGTCTCAAGTAGCGTGCTCAACGCGAATCCTCCCTTGCCGACGACTTGCGGGGCCTGGCGAATCGAACCGCCAGCGCGATGATACCCCTCACAATCCCGCCCGGATAGACCATGATGATGGCCAGAATGATGAGGGCGACGAAGAGTTGCCAGTACGTACTGACGGAACCGATGCCCACGTCAAGCAACGTGTAGAGACCCGCCCCGACGATCGGTCCAGCAAAACTGGATAGGCCGCCCAGCACCGACATGAGAATGGGTGTCCCTGAAGATTGCCAGTTTAGCATCTCGGGATAGGCGTGTTGTTGATAGACGATAAAGAGGTCGCCCGCCAGGCCACAAAAGAATCCGCTGATGACGAAGGCCACCAGCATCTGCGTGAACGGATTCATGCCGAGCGACTGCGCGCGCTTGCGATTATCCCGAACCGCCATCATCGCGAGACCAAACGGCGTGTGAACGATCCACCACAGACCCAGAGCGGCAAGCGCACCGATCGCGAGCACAAACTCGTAACCGCCGGTGTACGATGTCAGTATGGGCGGCAAGGGGATGCCGAAGATCCCTGTGTCCCCGTTGGTAAACCCGTAGAAAATCAGCGTCATGGAGTAAAACAGTTGCGAGAATCCGAGCGTGAGTAGGGCAAAGTAGAACGTACGCGCCCGAAGCGACAGGATGCCGACGATCAGGGCGAGAAGTGCCGCAACGAGGGGTCCGATGATGAATGACAGCGCAAAAGGCACATGGGTGTGCTCTGTACATAATCCGATGGTGTACGCGCCGGCTCCGTAGAAAATGGCCTGCCCAAATGTGATGAGTCCGGCGTAGTGAACCAGAAAACTTGTGGCGAGGGCGAAAAGCGCAGCCACGATCATGCCTTCGACCAACAACGTGTCAAACGGAGGTAGCCAAAACGGAACCCCTACTAATGCGATCAGCAGGAGGAGCCACGCTATGGAAGTGGTCCGGTTTAACGGCTTGGAGCCACCCGCAGACGACGGATTGCGATCGCGGGCCCCCGACTCAATGTGTCCCATGGCTATTCCTCAACCTTTCCCAGTAACCCTTGAGGGCGGATGACCAGCACAACGATCATGACGACATACGGAGCCAGACCAGCTACTTCCGGAATATAAAGGTTTCCGATGGATTGGAATAGACCGACGAGAATGGCGCCGATCGCCGCTCCCCGGATGCTGCCAAGCCCTCCGATCACCGACACAATGAACGCTTCGACGATGATACTGACATCCATGCCTGGGCCCACGGACGTCGCGGGGCCCATGAGAGCCCCGCCGAGCGCCGCGAGAAAGACGCCAATGGCAAATACCTGCGTGTACAGGCGGTTGACGTTGACGCCAAGCACGCGAATCAATTCAATGTCTTGCACGGCGGCGCGAATCAACCTCCCGAGACGGGTGCGGGAGAGAACCAGACCCAACCCCACGGCGATGACGACGGCCACCGCGATCAAAAACAGATAATACTCCGGGAAAAATTGACCGCCAATTTGCACAGCACTGTCGAGTTCTACGGGCACTGTGCCGGAATAGGTCTGGGGCCCCCAGATTACAATGGCGAGTTGTTCCAGGATGATCATGATGGCCCATGTCGCCAGTAGCTGCAGAAGGTGTTCAGAGCCGTACAGACGGCGCAAGATCAGCATCTCCACGGCGATGCCGAGCAAAGCGACCACCACGGCCGAGAGCAAGAGTGCCAGGCTAAACCCGAACGCATGGCCCGCGATGGCGCCAAACGTCACTGTTACCAGATAGGCGCCGATCATGTAAAAGGTGCCGTGGGCCAGGTTGATGACGCGCATGGTGCCAAAAATCAGGCTCAGGCCCACAGTCACAATAAACAGCACTGCGGCCGTAGACA
>JAPNUJ010000066.1:0-10738 GCA_026627155.1 Bacillota bacterium
AAGTCCGTTAGGCGACGAGAAATCGACGGATTGGCCGATTAACTGCTAAGTCTCACGCGAAGGCTCGGGCGGGCCGTAGAGTGGAAGCGATCTGTCGCTGCCCGTGGCTATCCCCTATCTCGGATGGTCCGTCATGCTTGATGATCCTTGCGAACCCCGCGTGCTGCTGCCGAAGGCAACGGCAAGGGCAAGGGCAAGGGCAAGGGCATTGATCGAAGAACACGACGTAAGGCCGTTTAAAGGTGACCAAAGATGGATGAAGGGAGGACCCGAAGGAGAGGCTGTTACCAAGATTCCCTCCACTTTTCATGACTGCTCACGAGCTCTGCTCGGTGTCCCTGTCAGTCTAGCACTTGGGTCGATGCCTTTACGCTTTGTCTTTCCTTTCCCTCGGGGATAAGGGCCCCGGAAAAGCCGGGGACATAATGGGTCCCCGTGTGACTATTGATCCGCGTAGGTCAGCTGGTCTCCGTCGTTACATGAGGATATCTTAGCGAAAACCACCTGCCGGCGTTAACTTACACCCTACGTGCCCGTGCCCTTCGTCGCTATTGATGCCCTTACCTCTCGCACCTTGCTTCTGAGATGGCGAGAGGACCTCGGTAAGGCAATCTGGGTTGCCGGAGGAGACGGTGCATGTGTTAGAGTTGACGCGTCACGACGCAACTCCCGTCACGAGCCCTCACGATGCAATTGCCGTCACTAGCCGAGACGACCCGTCAAATGAGGAGTAGCGGGTCGTCTCGGCTAGTGGTCACTTTGTCCAGCACGAGGCGGTTCGTCGACTCCTGGGCCCGAATGCACGCGCCAAAGCACTGAGAAAAAAGTGATCGCCTTGACGTAAGTCCCAAAGCGACACCGGGGACCCCGTTCAACCTTGGGCTCTAAGAAGTACGCGGCGAATGGCGTGGTCGCAAGGGTTGCAAGTCAGAGAACAGAGGCTTTGACGTATTGCATCCCATTTTGTCGGGTTGAGCACCACTCGCCCTCATGCGTGGCGCAGGAAAGACCTTGCGACCCTTGGCCGCCCTTTGGCGGCCAAGTTCACTCTCTGACGTCACACCTCACACCTCAGGCGTCGCGCAACGCTTCAACTTCCGTCAGGCTCAGACCGGTCAAATCGGCGATCTCTGAGATCTCCATACCTCTCGCCAACATGGCGCGGGCCACTTCCTTCTTGCCCGCATCGATGCCTTTCTCTATGCCCTTTTCTATGCCCTTCTGTATGCCCTTCTGCATGCCCTCATCCAATCCATCATGCCAGATCTCCTTGACGATGCTCGTCATCTTCAGACCCTCCCGCAGTCGCTCTCTCTGGGCCTTGCTCAGCTGATTGCCGTTGATCCCCAGGATCAGCGTCGTCACATACGCCTGCTCGTACTCGTCATCGAGTTTCTTCGTCAGCGCCAGCGTGCGCTCCAAGACATCATCCGCCGACTGGCTGTGCCGCATCTGCAAAGCGAGCGCCAACCGAATCCGATCCGCCGGCTCCCACGTACCGTTCGCGAGGTGAGTGGCCACCGTCTCAAGCGTATCATCTCCATCCAACGCCTTCAAGTAGACGTTTTCCACCTTGTACTGGGCGCAGCCGATGTCGAGACAGTCGGGCGCGTGGGCAACGGCCGCGTTGTACAAGATCACGGTGCGCACGCGGGTCTGGAAATGCTCCGCCAGCCATGCGTCATAGTGCAAGAAGCGGTGCAGGTTCGTCGGCTTCCTCGTCTGCACCTCCAGATGCAAAATCGTCCCGTCGCGCAGTTCCCAGACAATATCGGTGAACTCCTGCTTGACCTGAACCGAGTTCTGTTCCGTCGGCAACGCACGCTCGATCTCCACGTCGTGCACGCCGATCACTTCGAGTACGCCGGCTGGCAGCGCGCCCGACAAGTGCTTGATGAGCACGTCGTTGGCGTTTCGCGGCATCTTCATCTCTTCACCTCACCTCCTGTAGAGGTCCGTTCTGAATATGTAAGCTCATTCCTTCCTCACGCGCAAAATATTGTTGATTCAGCGAACCGCATGTGAGGGGGATCGGACTAGCCCGGCGGGCGCGACAGGATGTAGGCGTAGGATGGCGGAAACAGGAGGAACAGGCCACACGGAGCGAAAAATCAACACCGACGGATCACACTGATATAGTGTCACACCGATCTGAATTCACTTTAAGGCAGAAATTCAACCTGATTAAGGGCACTTTAGTTCTAAATTATCCATATAAGAAAATTTAATCTATATTATTTGCCATTTAATAATCATAAAGGTGGTGATGTAAGGCCCGAGATATAGTTTAATGTGAAAAGTGGTGGTTATTTGCTGGGGGCAGATCGGACAACAAAAGGAAGGGTCGAGATGGATGGGACCCCGCTCGTGCGGTCTATTCAGTTTCACACATAGGAAGCAACCTACATGAATGGTAACTTTGATCTACAAATTTACTCATGGCGAGCTCACTGTCCAGCACCCGCGCGGATTCGCGACCCTACGGTTCCGTCCTGGAGACCCGATCGTACCCGCAGGTACACATCATTAGCCGCTGCGTTACACAAGCAGTTACCTCGATGTGATGTGCACCCCCACACCCCCACGTGGCGGAGAGAAGCGGCCCTCTCGTTAGGTGTCGCAGGGACACGTGGCGGATGAGAGAGCGGCTTCTGGAGACACTGAAATCGACTCTGTCACACAAATGACAACGGAAAATGTCCAGGCGGGCCATTTTTGGGCCATGAAGGCGGTTAGCCCGGTTTTACAGACAAAGCTTGCCTTTGCTATAATGATCACGTTTGACGATGGGGGGTGTAAACCTTGTACGCAAACAGTTTTTTATTTGTTATCCTATTTTTGATTCTCGGCATCTTGCTTCCTATTGCCACTGTGATGGTGATTGGCCCGATTCTTCGACCTAGCAACCCGTCCGCCGCCAAGACCAGTACATACGAGAGCGGTCTGGAGCCGGTCGGGGATGCACGCGCACGGTACAACGTGCGCTATTATTTGTTTGCCTTGCTTTTTGTGGCATTTGATGTGGAGATTGTCTTTCTGTACCCTTGGGCCGTCGAGTACCATGCGCTCGGCTTGTATGGGTTTGGTGAGATGATCCTGTTTATTGCACTCTTGCTGATCGGTTTGATCTATGCCTGGAAGAAGAAGGTGCTGGAATGGAAATGACCCCGAGCTTGCAGCTTCCAAAGCTCACGTACGAAGGGTTCAGTGATGAGGAGAACGCAGAGTTGCGCCGAGCGGGCATTGTGCTCGGTACGCTCGAGCAGATTAAAGGGTGGGCGCGTAGCAACAGTCTATGGCCGTTGACATTTGGCCTTGCCTGCTGCGCCATTGAGATGATGGGCGCGGGTGCCTCGCATTATGATTTGGATCGGTTTGGCATTATTTTTCGGGCGTCGCCGCGTCAATCGGACGTGATGATTGTAGCGGGTACCGTCACAAAGAAGATGGCGCCACTGCTTCGACGTCTGTATGACCAGATGGCGGATCCGAAGTGGGTCGTGTCGATGGGATCGTGTGCGACGGCGGGCGGACCTTATGTCAAGTCTTACTCCGTCGTCAAAGGAGTGGACCAAGTCGTGCCCGTGGATGTGTATATTCCTGGTTGCCCACCCTCACCGCCAGCCTTGATCTATGGGTTAAATAAACTTCAAGAGAAGATCCGCACCGAAGCCGCAGGAAGGCGGGTGACGGGCTGAGATGGCAGACGACACCCAGAACCCCAGTGGGCCACCAGAGCCGCAAGTGGAGACGCAACAGGATGTAGTCGAGACGCCGGCGAGCGGCACGGCCCCGTCCGCGCCTGAGGGAAAGGCACCCGCGACGAACAGCGCGCCACCAACTGCCGAACGCGCGCCTGAGTCGGCGGCACCCGCAGTCCCTGCGCCGGACACCACACCCCCGCCGGCACCGGCCGCGAAGCCAGCCGCTACCGCGAAGCCCGCGGCCGCTGCAGCCAAGCCCGCCAAGCCCCCGGCGCCACCTGATCCGCGCGTGGTGGCCGCCACAGCGACTGCAGAGGAGATTCGTGCGAGCATCGCCGCGCACCTCGGCGCGGATGCGGTGGAGGATGCGAGTGCAACCAAAGAGATTCCGATCCTGCGCATCGCGCGCGAGAAGTGGCGACAGACGGTAGAATTTCTGAAAGATAGACCGGAGCACGCGTACAACTATGTCGAACTATTTGCCGGGACCGATTATAAGGACTACATCGAGGTCGTGGTCTACCTGTACTCAACGGAGCATGGGTCGTATATCCATGTCAAGACCCGCACGCCCCGGGAAGATGCCTCGCTTCCGTCGTTGACGCCTGTATTCGCTGGCGTCAACTGGGAGGAGCGGGAGGTGTATGACCTACTTGGGATCCACTTCGAGGGACATCCCGATTTGCGTAGGATCATGATGTGGGAAGAGTGGAACGGACATCCGTTGCGCAAGGATTACTCGGACTTCGAGAATGTGCCGTCGCGAGAGGGGGGCCAGTACTAGATGGGAGCGCTTCGTCAGGAAGAAATGATTCTCAACGTCGGACCGCAGCACCCGAGTACGCACGGCGTCTTTCGCTTGGTCGTCACGATCGATGGCGAGCAGATCGTCGAAGCCGATTCAGTCGTCGGCTACCTGCACCGAGGAACGGAGAAGCTCGCTGAGGACCTGCAATACACGCAGATCATCCCGTACACGGATCGCCTGGACTACCTGGCTTCCATGATTAACAATTACGCGCTCGTTCATACTGTCGAGTACGCCATGGACCTGGAGGTCCCGGCGCGCGCCGAGTACCTTCGCCTGATTGTCATGGAGCTGAACCGGATCGGGTCCCACTTGATGTTTATCGGTGCCTATCTGCTCGACTTGGGCGCGATGAGTCCATTTCTCTATGCGTTTCAGGAGCGCGAGATGATCGTGCAGATGTTCAACGAGATCTGTGGCGCAAGGTTGACCTACAACTATATGCGGGTCGGCGGGGTCAAATGGGATGCACCTCCAGGCTGGCTCGACAAGGTGCGCGACTTTGTCCCGCACATGCGGGAACGCTTCAAGATGCTCAGTGACCTGGTGAGTGGCAACGAGATCTTCCTGAACCGCGTCAAGGGCATCGGCGTCATCACGCAGGAAGAGGCCCTCAACTATTCGCTGTCCGGCATCAATCTGCGTTCGACGGGTTTCAACTTCGACTTGCGCAAAAATCGGCCGTACAACCTGTATGACCAGTTCGATTTCGATATCCCTGTCGGGTCCAACGGGGATTGCTTCGATCGCTACTACCTGCACCTGCGGGAGATGGAACAGTCGGTCAGGATTGTTGAGCAGGCTGTGGCCAGCATCCCGGACGGTCCTGTGCTGGGCAAAGTGCCTAAACTCATCCGCGTACCAGCCGGGGAGTACTACACAAGTATCGAAGGGGCACGCGGCGAACTGGGCGTCTACATCGTGTCGGACGGCAAAGACAAACCGTACCGCATGAAGCTGCGCCGACCTTCTTTCGTCAACTTGCAGATTCTGCGCAAGCTGCTCATCGGACAGAGCATGTCCAACTTGATCGCGATACTCGGCGCCGTCGATATCGTGCTCGGGGAGGTGGATGCCTGATGGCAAGCCTTTGGGGTTGGCACACGTCCGCACTGACCGGGATCTCGTTTCTCGGCATGATCATCGGCGCGGTGATCGTCCTGTTGTTGATTCTCGGCATCGTCAGCTATCTCATCTATTTTGAACGCAAGGTGATCGGCTGGATGCAAGGGAGGATCGGTCCGAACCGGGTGGGACCCTTTGGACTGTTGCAATCGGTTGCGGATATTCTGAAACTCCTCATCAAAGAAGACGTCATCCCGACCAACGCGGATCGCGCGCTGTTTTTACTCGCGCCCGTCATCGCATTCGTTCCCTCCTTCATGGTGCTTGCGGTGATTCCGTTCACGGCCACCCATTACTTTACGGCGGGACTGAACGTCGGGGTCCTCTACTACATCGCCCTGTCGTCGATTACCATTCTCGGCATCGTCATGGGCGGGTGGGCGTCGAACAACAAGTACTCGCTGCTCGGCGGCATGCGTTCCGCGGCGCAGATGATCAGTTATGAGATCCCGCTCGGCTTGTCGCTGCTCGGCGTCATCATGCTGTCCGGGTCGCTGAATCTCAATCAGATCGTCGCTGCACAAAATTACGGGCATGTGTGGTTCATCATCCCCCAGATCATCGGTTTTGTGGTCTTTGTCATCTCCGGGATCGCGGAGTTGAACCGGACGCCGTTCGACCTGCCCGAAGCCGAGTCCGAACTCGTGGCCGGGTACTTTACGGAGTATTCCGGGTTTCGCTTTGCCTTTTTCATGCTCGCCGAGTATGTCTATGTATTCGCCATTTCCGCCCTGGCGACCACGATGTTTCTCGGCGGATGGAGCGGTCCTTTCCTTCCTTCCTGGCTGTGGTTTGCCATCAAGGTCAGCGCCTGCATCTTCTTTCTGTTTTGGGTCCGTGCCACGATGCCTCGAATTCGCGGTGATCAGCTCATGGGCTTTGCCTGGAAGGTGCTCATCCCAGTGGCCTTGTTCAACATCCTGTTGACTGGGGCCGTCTATGAAATCCACCTGTAAGGGCAGATGCAGGACTCAGATCGAATGGAGGTGTTGTGATGTTTGGCGTGATCAAGGGACTGGCCGTGACACTCGCGCAGTTGCCCAAGAAGAAAGTCACACTTCAGTATCCCGAAGTACGACCCGTCTGGCCTGAACGGTTTCGCGGGATTCACGAATTTATACCGGACTTGTGTATCGCGTGCAATCAGTGTGCGCGCATTTGCCCGACGGGGTGCATCTCGCTGTCAGGATCTCGCGACGAGAACAAGAAGATGCGGATCGATACGTATGACATCAACTTCGAGATCTGCATCCTTTGTGATTTGTGCACCGAAGTGTGCCCGACGGAAGCCGTACTGATGACCGATCAGTTCGAGTTGGCGGCGTATTCGCGGGACGTCCTGTACAAGGACATGGAGTGGCTGTATGAAAATCACGTGAAGCACGGAACCTACGAGAAATTGCAGGCGGCCAAGCGGCAGGAAGCGATCGAGGCCGAACACAAGTTGGCCGAAGAGGCGAAAGCCGAGCACGATGCGGCGCCGATTGCAGAGCGTTCCGCGTCCGCCCAGGCGACCGCCAGTCAGGTGGCGTCAGCGGCGGAAACGCAGACGGATTCAGCGGCATCGTCGCCTGCGCCCACCAGCACAGCTGCCGCCACCGCCGCACCCAACGCCCCGGCCGGCACAGCTGCCGCCGCTGCCGCACCCACCGCGTCGGCCGGCACAGCTGCCGCTGCAGGGCCGCCGGACGAGTCGGCCGCCGCGCCTCCGACCGACAAGGGTGGTGATGTGTCATGATCTTCGGGATTCCGATCACGGGGCAGACGATCACCTACTTTCTACTTGCCCTGATCATCATGATCTCCGGGGTCATGCTGATGAGCCTGCAAAAGGTCATGCACATGGCCGTGGCGCTCGGTGGCGTGTTTCTTGGGGTCGCTGGCATCTTCATCCTGCTTGGCGCCGACTTTCTCGGCATGGCGCAGATCCTCATCTATGCGGGCGCCATTACGATCTTGATGGTGTTTGCCCTGATGCTCACGCAGCGCGGCGATGACACGGAGAGCCCGCCCGCCAACGGTTGGCGCGTGGGCGGCGCGCTGGTCTTCGTCGTCTTGCTGTGCGCGGCCTTCCTGTATGTGCTGCGCGGTACGGCATGGCCCGTCACGCAGAGCGCCGTCGATCCCTATACACAACCGTCGGTCGTGCTCCTGGCACAATCGATCTTTCACACCTATACGGTCCCGTTTGAACTCGTGTCGGTGCTCCTGACCGTCGCGCTCGTCGGCGCCGTGGTGATCGCTCGCAAGGAGGAGGAGTAGACGTGGCCTTGCAACCGTTTCTCGCACTCGGCGTCGTGCTGTTCGGGCTCGGACTGTTCGGGGCGCTGACCAAGCGCAACATCATTATCGTGTTGATCTCGATTGAACTGATGCTCAACGCCGCCAATATCAACCTCGTCGCCTTTGCTCATTTTTCGCAACCGGCGCAGATTCAGGGTCAAGTGTATGCACTGTTCTCGATGGCGATCGCCGCGGCTGAAGTGGCTGTGGGTCTGGCGATTCTGCTCGCCTTCTTCCGCCACCGCAACAGCGCCGATATGAAAGATGTCGATCTCATGAAGTGGTAGGTGACGGTATGCAGACTCATGCCTGGATCATTCCTGCGCTGCCGCTCCTCGCGTACGTCATTCTGCTGATCTTTGGCAAACGTCTGCGTGAGACAGTGGCGGCCACCATCTCCGTCTTGGCGATCCTCGTGGGCTTCGTACTCGCGGTCCTCGTCATGCAAGAGGTGGCTACAAACGGCCCGATCGTGGCGACGACGTTCAACTGGCTCTCGTTTGGGGCGACCACGATCACTGTCGGGTTCTCCGTGACGAGCCTGAACGCCTTGATGCTCGTCGTGGTCACTCTCGTCAGTACGCTCGTGCTTCTGTTCTCGCGCGCGTACATGCACAAGGACGATCGCTTCGTCCGGTTCTATCAATACCTCAACTTGTTCGTCTTCGCGATGCTAGGGCTTGTGGTGTCACCCAATACGCTTCAGTTCTACATATTCTGGGAGTTGGTGGGTGTCTGTTCGTACCTCCTCGTCGGATTCTGGTACTACAAGCCAGAAGCGGCGGCGGCGGCGAAGAAGGCGTTCATCGTCACCAGAATTGGCGATGTGGGACTCTTTATCGGCATCATCCTGCTCTACCTCGGCACCGGTACATTTAACTTCAATCAGATGTTCCAAGGCTCGCCCGTCTCGGCTGGCCTGGGGCACTCGGCCGCCGCACTCAACGGTGGATTGGCCATGCCCTGGTTCCATCTGCATGGCCTGATGTTCGCCGGTTGGCATCCGCTGTTCGGGATGTCCCCCTATGGCTTTGTGACACTGTGCGCGATCTTGGTCTTCATCGGCGCGGTGGGCAAGTCGGCGCAGTTCCCGCTGCACGTCTGGTTGCCGGACGCCATGGAGGGCCCGACGCCAGTCTCCGCCTTGATCCACGCGGCGACGATGGTGGCCGCCGGGGTCTATCTGGTGGGCCGCATGTACCCACTGTTTCTCGCGTCGAGCGGAGCCAGTGAAACGGTGGCGATCATCGGGGGGTTCACAGCCTTGCTCGCGGCCTCGATCGGTCTGACGCAACGCGACATCAAGCGCGTGATCGCCTACTCGACCGTGTCGCAACTGGGCTACATGATGATGGCACTCGGAGTCGGCGCCTACGTATCTGGCTTCTTCCACCTCATGACGCACGCCTTCTTCAAGGCACTTCTGTTCTTGGCGGCAGGGAGTATCATCCACGCCATTGACACGCAGGACCTCTTTCAAATGGGCGGTTTGCGCAAGAAGATGCCGCTCACGCATATCACGTTTTTGGCCGGCGCCCTGGCGCTGTCGGGGATCCCACCTTTTGCCGGATTCTGGTCGAAAGACGATATCTTGTCCGCGACATTTGACAGCGGGCACTACGTGCTCTACGCGATGGGGCTGCTCGCGGCCTTCTTCACGGCCATCTACATCTTCCGCGTCTACTTTCTCGCCTTCGGCGGTGTGGCCAAGACGGAGAAACACGCGCACGAGGGTGGCCTGGCGATGAAGGTGCCGCTGATCGTACTCGCGATTCTGGCGACGCTGGCCGGGTTCATCAATGCGCCGTTCTGGCCTGAACTTGGAAACTTTCTTCAGGATCGCGGGCCGATCGGGTATGATCCAGGCGCCAATTATCCGCTGATGGCCATGTCCGCCATCGTCGGCTTGCTCGGCATCTGGGTGGCCTACGCCGTCTACTCAAAAGAGGGTCGAGCCGAACGGATGGCCACCCGGATGGGCGTTCTGTACAAGCTGAGTTTTCACAAATGGTACGTGGACGAGGCCTATCAATTCAGCATCGTGTGGCTGGTGATGAAGCTCGCCGACGTGTTGAACTTCATCGATCGCTGGATCGTGGATGGCATCGTCAAAGTGATTGGCGAGGTCGCCTATCTGGGCGGCGTCAGCCTCAAATACAGCAACACCGGCCAGGTCCAAACCTACGGCCTGGTGACACTTGTCGGCCTGCTGCTCCTCGTAGCGGCAGCGATCGGCATCGGGGGGGTGCTCTAACGTGGCGGACGTGCTCTTTCTTACCGTGCTCGTACCGATCATCGCGGCGCTCCTGGTGCTGTTCATCTCACCATCGGCCAAGGGTGTGATCCGCGGCGTCGGTCTGCTTGGCGCGATGATTCCGCTGATCTTTGCGCTGTTGGCGTACATCGACTATCAAACCGCGCAGTCCGGTCTTCAGTACCCGTTCGCACTGACCTGGTTGCAGGTGCCAAACGCATGGCTGAACATGCCGCTCACTGTGCAGTTCGGGTTTGCTGCGGACGGCATCTCGATGCCGCTGATCCTCTTGGTCGGCGTCGTCAGTCTGATGGCCGCGATCCGCAGTTTTCGCGTGGAGAACCGGGTCAAGTCGCACTACTTCTGGCAGATGCTCCTCGTCTCCGGACTGTATGGGGTGTTCGGGGCGAACGACTTGTTCACCCTGTTCTTCTTCCTTGAAGTGACGCTGGTCGCTTGCTACTTCTTGATCGGGATCTTCGGCAACGAGCGTCGGCACTACGCCGCCACCAAGTTCCTCATTTACCGGGGCGTCGCCAGCGTCGTGCTTCTGGCCGGGTTCAT
>JAPNUJ010000066.1:10748-13868 GCA_026627155.1 Bacillota bacterium
CTGCGAGCGCGACGGTGTACTTCTCCTACGCGCCACATCTTTTCACGCTATCGATCAGCCGATTGCTGTCCGAAGCGTCTCAGATCGTGGTGCCGCAGTCCATTCAGGGTCCCCTGTTTCTCGTGTTCCTGTTGGCGGTCTTGATCGAGGAAGCCTTCGTTCCCTTTCATACCTGGTTGCCGGACACCCACGAGCAGAGTGACACGTCGACGAACATGCTCATCGGCGGTGCCCTCATGAAAATCGGCCTGTACATCTTGATCCGCTTCGCTGTGGAGATGCTGCCGCAGGGCTTGGCCCAGTACCAGACCCTCGTCGGGGTACTCGGCGTGATCAGCATCTTGTACGGGGCCTTCGCCGCCATCGCCCAGAAAGACTGGCGTCGCCTGATCGCCTTCTCCAGCATCAGCCACATGGGTCTCGTGTTGCTGGCCATCGCCGCGATGAACGAAATCGGATTGCAAGGGGCCGTCTTCATGCTCGTGTCCTCCGGGCTCCTTACGGCGCTCATGTTCTTCACCGTGGGGGCACAGGCGGAGCGGACCAAGACCTACTCGCTGCCCATGCTCGGGGGCTTGTCCAAGTCCTTGCCGGTGCTGTCGGGCGTGATGCTCGTTGCGGCTCTCGGCCTCGTGGGCTTACCCGGTATGTCGGGATTCATCAGCGAGTTCACGTTGTTTGTCGGCAGCTTTTCCGCCTTCCCGTGGCTGTCGGCCATCGCGACGCTCGGTATGATCTTCGCCGCCTTGTACTTGCTCTACGCGATGCAGCGGACGACCTTCGGGCCGCAGCGCACGGAATACGATACACTGGTGGACGCGCGCGCCACGGAGTGGGTGCCCCTCGTGGTGCTCGTGGCACTCGTCGTCTGGATCGGCGTATACCCTTCCGTGCTCGGTGACGTGGTGCACGGTACCGTGCAAGCCATCGCGTCCAGGATAGGGGGTTAAGCGATGAGTGCGAGCGGATTTCTTACTTGGACAGGGGCATGGAACGGACTTGGACCCGAGATGGTTCTCGCGGGCGCGGCGTTCGTGATCATGATCGTCGAATTTCTGACGCCGGCCGGCAAAAAGGCATTTGTCCCGTGGCTCAGCCTGATTGCGGTACTCGGATCGCTGGCAGTCGTCTTGACGCGGTTTGGCGTGAGCCTGACGGCGTATTCCTTGCAAGTCAACGCAGTCGACGACTTTGGCTCGATCATCAAAGTCGTGCTATTGATTGCGACCTTCCTCGTCATTCTCTTGGCGATCGGGACGCGCAAGCAAAAGCAGTTGCCGTATGAATATTCATTCCTCGTGCTGTTTGCGACAGTCGGTGCGATGATTCTGAGCTCCGCCATGGACCTCATTCTTCTCTACGTGGGGCTGGAACTGTTGTCGATCGCAAGCTACGTGCTCGTAGCGCTCAATCGACGCAGCGCGCGCTCGGCGGAAGGCGGACTGAAGTATCTGATCATCGGATCGATCGCCTCGGCCTGCATCTTGTATGGCCTGTCATTTCTCTATGGGATCTCAGGCTCCACGTCGATCGGGGCCATCGCGGGGACGCTGCAGACGCAGTGGGACAGCTTCTCAGGACTTGTCTACCTATCGCTGGCGTTGGTGCTGGGCGGGATCGCCGTCAAGATCTCCGCCGCGCCCTTTCACCTGTGGACGGCGGACGTCTACGAAGGCGCGCCGACACCCGTCACAGCTTATCTCGCCGTTGTGTCGAAGGCGGCGGTCTTGGCATTTTTCCTGCGCGTGTTCATCGAGATCTTCGGACCGAAGATGGGGAGTTGGGACGTCCTGATTGCCTGGTTGGCCGTGATCACGATGATCGTCGGCAACGTCGGCGCCCTGACCCAGCGCAACATCAAGCGGATGCTCGCCTACTCCAGCATCGGTCAAGCGGGCTATCTCCTGATCCCGCTCGCGTCGCTGGGTGCGAACGCCGCCACGCCGGCCGTGGAGCAGATGCTCTCCTCGACGGTGTTCTACCTGTTCGCCTATGCATTTATGACAATCGGTGCGTTTGCGGTGTATCATATCGTATCGACCAACCGATCGTCGGAGGATGTGGACGCATTCCTCGGACTGTACCGCAGATCGCCGTGGCTCGCGGGCGCGATGACGGTGTTCCTGTTGTCGCTCGCAGGCATGCCGGTGATGGCCGGCTTCTTCGGCAAATTCATGATCTTCTTGACAGCATTCAACAACGGGCAATACTGGCTTGGCGTCATCTTGTTCGCCACCAGTGCGATCGCCTTTTACTACTACTTCGGGATCATCAAGGCGATGTTCACGCGTGAGCCGATGGGCGATCACGACCGCGTCCCAAGCGAAGGCGTCACCAACGCCGTCATCGTGCTGTGCATCGCGGGAACCTTGTTTCTCGGGGTGTTGCCGAACACGCTGATGAGTTGGCTCGGCACACTCAACTGGTTCGGATAAGCCAGGACGGACGATCTGGCAAGGCAGCCATGACAGACGCAAAGGAGGGCCGGCGCGAGTTCGCCCGGCTCTCTGTGTCATATCTCAGCGTAGGCGCGCGCTGGTACATGAGCGATCGGAGAGGAGTGGATCGGGATGGCGAACACACAGGAAACGATGGCGGCCGGCACGTCAGCGACACCAGGCACGGGGGAAGTCGACTCGCGGGTGCGATCCGCTGAAGAACGCGAGATCGTCGCCTTCGCGGCTGATCTCGCCGCCGAGCTGGCACCGCACGCGGCCGAGCTGGATGCCGCCGGCGTGATGGTCACGGGACAAATCGAACGACTGCAGCGGGCCGGGTATGCCGGTCTGACGGTTCCGACCGCATACGGTGGTCGCGGGGCCAACCTCTACTCGTTTCTCTTGGCCCAAGAGCGGCTGGCAGAAGGGGATGCCTCGGCTACACTGGTTCTCGGTTGGCACCTGGGCATCACGCAGAGCCTGCAATACACACACGCGTGGCCTGAGGCCCTCTACGAAGGGTTTTGCAGGGAGGCCGTGGCGGGACGTGCACTCGTCAATGCGTGCGGCACGGAGCCGGAGACCGGGAGTCCCAGCCGCGGCGGGCGACCGACCACGATCGCTGTCGCCGTCGAGGGTGGCTATCGCATCACAGGGCGCAAGACGTGGGCGACCGGAAGCC
>JAPNUJ010000067.1 GCA_026627155.1 Bacillota bacterium
ATCCGGAGACCGCGTTTGTCGGTAGTGGCAACTTGAAGCCAGAAGACAAGGCGTTGCGCGATATGCAACGCAAGATCAAGGATCTTGAAGAGGAGAATGCGATCTTAAAAAAGGCAATGCGCATCTTCGCGAACGACCGGACATAGCGTTTCCTTTCATCCAGGAACACCGCTTCCGCTATCCGGTTCAGAAGATGTGCGAGGTATTGGGTGTTTCGAGAAGCGGGTACTATGCTTGGCTGCGGCGACCATAGCGTGTTCTCCGCAAACGGCGCACACGCTTGACCAAGAGGTCCATCGAATCGATCTGGAGAGCCGCCGCTTATACGGAAGTCCCGATATGAACCAAACGCTTCTGCACAAGGGCGACCGGGTCTCTCAGGGGACGGTCAGCCGCCTCATTCCGATCGCTGCAGCCAGTACGCATCCTTGGAGCACCAGGAAAGGCTTCAGAAGTATCGGATGAAAGGCAGCATGAGCTGCAAAGGGAACAGTTACGATAACGCCTGCATCGAGTCGTTTCACAGCGTGATCAAGCGTGAGTCGATCCATCGGCGGAATGACCGGACGCGCAAGGAGGCATCAAAAGAGATTTTTGAGTACGTGGAGACTGGGTACAATCGGGCGAGGACTCACTCGTCGATCGGGTATCGAACGCTGGCGGAAATGATGAGGGACTATCACAGACGGCGACGGTCACAGGTGAGTTGAGCAATCAACCTGTCAAAGTACGTTCTCCCGCCTTGACAGGCGGATCAGAGCATAGACACTGACGCGCAGCGTCGATGGCGCACACCTTCGGCATCGACCTGGTTCCAGCAAGTGAAGTACTTCTCTCAATTTGCGATGTCCACTTTATGAACATGGTGCCACGAGCCACTCATGGAGAACAAAGAGGCGGAAGTACACGGGAGTCAATACGCAACTGCCCGCTTGTACTCCCGCCTCGCTATCAAACTCGGGTGGTCTCAACGCACCTCAACGCACCTCAACGCACCCCAGACGCACCTCAGACGCACCCCACAACCGCGTCACTCAAACCGACGTTTGTTTTTGCGCCTTGTCGCGTCCACTTTTCGTCAAGTTCTTCTTGCGCAACCGCACATGCAGCGGCGTGATCTCACAAAGCTCATCATCAGACAAGAACTCCAGCGACTCTTCCAAGGAGAACAACCGCGGCGTCTTCAGTCGCGACGTATCCTCTTTAGTCGCACTCCGGACGTTCGTCACGTGCTTCGTCTTGCACACGTTGACCACAAGGTCTTGTTCCCTCGAGTTTTCACCCACGATCATACCTTCATAGACCTCTGTCCCCGGTTCGATGAAGAGGACGCCGCGCTCTTCCACGGAAGCGATCGCGTAGGCCGTCGCCATCCCGGCCTCCGTGGCCACCAGCGCCCCGGCGATACGACCTGGTATCTCACCGCGAAACGGCTCGTATCCAGCGAATGTGTGATGCAAGATCCCGTACCCGCGCGTCGCCGTCAACAACTCGGAACGAAAACCGATCAATCCACGGGCTGGCACGATAAACTCCAACCGGGTCCCTGATGAACTGGGGATCATCTGTTGCAGTTCACCCCGGCGCAGACCCAGTTTCTCCATCACCGCGCCAACATGTTCTTCTGGAACGGAGATCACTGCGTGCTCCATGGGTTCAATCAAATGACCCTTCTCATCACGACGCATGATGACACTCGGCTTTGAGACCTGGAGCTCGTACCCCTCGCGCCTCATCGTCTCGATCAAAATGGACAGATGCAACTCCCCACGGCCGGAGACCAACCACGCATCCGGCGAGTCGGTGTCCTCGACACGCAGACTGACGTCGCGCTCCAACTCGGCATACAGCCGCCCCCGCAACTGGCGCGAAGTGACAAGTGAGCCCTCGCGCCCGGCCATCGGACTGTCGTTGACCATAAACGTCATCTGCAAGGACGGCTCCTCAATCGGAATGCTGGGCAAGGCCTCCGGGGCAGACGGATCGGCGACTGTCTCGCCGACGGTCAGATCTCCCAATCCCGCGATGGCAATGATCTCACCGGCCTCCGCAGAATCCATCTCGACGCGTTTTAGTCCGGCAAACCCATACAGTTTGCTGATGCGCTGCGATTGCACAGTCCCGTCCGCCTTGAGCACCGCTACCGTCTGTCCTGACTTGACGCGTCCCCGGACCACGCGGCCGATGCCGATCCGCCCAAGATACTCGCTGTAATCGAGAATGCTGGCCTGCCACTGCAGTGGGGCCTCTGCATCCACTTTGGGAGCAGGAATGGCGCTGATGATCGTCTCGAACAGCGGCGCAAAGTTCTCCGTCTGCTCATCGGGAGACAACGAAGCGGTTCCCATGATCGCTGACGCAAAGACCACGGGGAAGTTAATCTGTTCATCGGTCGCCCCGAGGTCGATAAACAGCCCAAACACCTCGTCGACGACTTCCGCGGGCCGTGCCATAGGGCGGTCGACCTTGTTGACGACGACGATCGGAACGATCTCTCGTTCCAGCGCCTTTTGCAAGACAAACCGAGTCTGCGGCATGCACCCCTCAAACGCGTCGACCAACAACAGCACGCCGTCGACCATCTGAATGATGCGCTCGACTTCGCCACTAAAATCAGCGTGGCCCGGCGTATCCACGATGTTAATGGTATAGTCGTGGTACGCGATGGCCGTGTTCTTCGCGAGGATCGTGATGCCGCGTTCGCGCTCGAGGTCGTTCGAGTCGAGCACGCGATCCGTCAGACTCTCGTTCAAGCGAAATGTGCCCGATTGCCGCAACAGTTGATCCACCAGCGTGGTCTTGCCGTGGTCCACGTGTGCGATAATGGCGATGTTACGTAACTGTTTCACTGGAAAATCCCTCTCCCCGCATCCATGACTGCTACCCCTACTTTTTCAGCGCAACCCGTCATAGCAACATGATAGACACTTCATTGTATCACTTATCCGGGTTCGGCACAACGTCGCGCAATCACTCAGTTCAATTCTTACCGCGCAGTCAGTCATCCTGCGCCCACACCATAGACATAGGCAAACCATACCATGGCAGCGAGGGCAACTGTCGCGAGACACCATCGCAGCCATCGCAGCCAAACCGGGCCACGATGCGACGACGTGCGCGACAGTGAGCGCCACATGGTGCGTGCGCCGCGGTAGGAACTCACAAAGCGTCCACCGTGTCCGATGCGGATCGCCTCCCTATGGTTTTGCGCAGTGCAAGTCACGTCAAGGCAACGACGCGAAGGAGCCATACCTGTGCCACCTAACCGCAAGTCGAAACGCAGTGCAACGTCGCTGCAACTGCCGCGCACCACGCGCGACCTGATTCGCAAAGAGGCGACAGCCTTGTCGTTGACGGCAGCGGAGTACACAGCACTGGTGAGTCAACTCGCACAGGCCATTCGATCCAGCATCCTGCCGGAGGGAACGAAGGATCCCGCTCTGCTGCGCACACTGCTGGACAATCCGCTGTTGCTCTCACTGGCCGCCGCCATGGCAGGTAGCGTGTGGACCGCGCTGAAGGACAAAATGACAAGTGCAGAGACAGCCGCAGAGACAGCCGAGGAATCGGAGGGGACACGCACACCAGCCCAAACTCCCCTCGGCAACCGGCCCCTCGTACAGCCCTACGGATACCCCCAGAATGATGGCATGCCGCAAAGACCCATCGCTCCCAGACCCGCTGCTCCCAGACCAGCGTATCCAGGGCAAGCGTATCCACAGCCATCGTATCCGGGCCAACAGTATCCAGGGCAACTTTATTCACAGCAGCCTCATCCACAGCAACCTTATCCGCAACAACCTTATCCAGGGCAACCGTATCCGCGGCAAGCCGATCCGGGGCCATCCAGCCACCCACTGCCGGATCGCCGCCCGGCGATCCCAGGTCCCCCTGCGCAAGGCTTCCCTCCCAGTCATGATCCACGTGGTGCGCCGAGGTCCCCACTCGCCCCCATCGCCGGCGGACCTGGCCCGAGCCCGCCATTCGCCCGGCGCCGTCCCGTTACAGCGCGCCCACAACCGCATGTCTGATTACGGCGCGTTGCCATTCTCGGCCGCCAGGCCAGAACGCTGCCCACCGGCGGCCTTGCCGCCTCCAGAATTACTGGCAGACCCTTCCGATGGGCTCGGCAACTTGTCCAACTCCGTGTCCATGTCCACAGCCGGATTGAGTTGCGTCCCCATTCGGCGCAACGAGACCTCTGTGACGATGTGAGGCTGCAGCTTGGGGAGTTGCGCCCGCCAGTCATAATGGATCATGGTGTTATAATCTGCAAACTGCCCTCGCGCGAAACTGAAGAGTCCTACCGGGTCGATGTCGTAGTGGCGATACAAGGTCGACAGCAAGGTCAACTCGCGACTCTTGATATAGGCGGACAGGACGTGCTGCAACGTCAACTTGTCCGCCCTCGACACATAGGACGAGTTATTTTGATCACCCAACAACTCCGCCTCAAACGACTGCGAGATGTGCACCTGCGGAGGCGTGGCGCGAACATTGACATCCACTCGGATCGGTTCGGCATACCGCACGCTGACAGTCAGATACCCCGGCCCGCCGCGCGGTTCCGGAACACTGAGCGTGATCCGGTTCGACGTCGCGTTCAGCAACTGCAGGAAACGCGTCTGTTCGCCAGTCAACTGACCAACCATCCGGTCGCCGCGAAACAGTGCGGTGCCAACACACTCCACGGGATTCCCGCCAGCTCGGTTGATGGTGCCGGACGTCGAACTGATCGAAGCTTTCCTCAAATCTTCCGGACTTCCCGCTTCCTTCTTCTTCTCTTTGCCCACTTGCGGGTTATAGGCCAAGATCGGCAATACGGGGTCGCAGTTGGGAGACTCGATCTTGCCGAGAAACTGGTGCAACCCCACGCTTGGCGCAAATCCCGTACGCACACTCGAGTCATGCAGGTCCTCAATCAACCGGGTGGCGGACATCTCCAGCACGGGTTGGTCCTTTAAAAAGACGTCGCCAAGCGACCCTTCCGCAACAAACATGTACAGCGTGCGCCGAAACTGGCGATAGCGCGTGAGCGTTCGCAGGTACTGAAGCAATCCGAGCTTGGCGGACCGCTCACTGAACAGGATAGCCGCGATGTGGGAGAGATTGATGGAACGCTCGACGCCCGTGTTCATCATGGTCAGCGCCTCGTGGATGGTGCGGCCCTGCGCGGTCACGACAGGCGTCCCACTCTGGTAATCGCCGCTGCCACCTCCAGAACCCCCGGTCCCTGCGGATAACTTGCTCGGCACGGCAACGCGCGCGATCAAGGTCAGCGGTGCGGTCCGGTCCGCCTGATCCACTCCGAGGGTAACCAAAAAGGCCTGTTCTTCAAGTTCTCCGGCATCGAAACACCCCGTCGTCCCCAAGGTAGCGGCGATCATCACCGCCAACCAACCGAACCATTGTGCCATCCGCACGGGCACCATCCACCCCTTTCCCTCTCCCGTAGTTTCCCGGTTATGCGGCGTGCTATGTGTGGGCGTATAATATCGTTGAGAGCGCCAATCAAGAGGAGGCACGACGGTGAGCGAAAAGCATCCTGATACGACGAGCGCACGAACCGGCGAGCGCAACCGCGACGATGAGTGGCCGCGTCCGGAGACACAGCCTATCTACCAGACCTCCGTCTTTGCATTTGACGACGTAGACGATGTGGTCGACTACTATGCCTCACGCCCGAACGGCCGTTACCTGTACAGCCGCAACGGCAATCCTAATGTCACGACGGTCGAAGAGATCGTAGCGCGACTGGAAGGCGCTGAATCAGCGTGTTTTGCCGCGTCCGGGATGGGGGCAATCAGTGCCGCCGTGCTGTCCGTATGCAAAGCCGGTGACCACATCCTCGTCTCACAAGACATTTACGGCGGCACCTTGGTCTTCTTACGCAACGTCTTGGCCAATTTTCAGGTGTCGCTGACCCTTGCAGATTTTACGGATCTTGAGCGGGTGGATGCGGCACTCGCACAGCGACCGGCATTGCTGATTGCGGAGACCCTGTCCAACCCCTTGATGCGGATCCCCGACATCGCGGGTCTCGCCAAGCGAGCGCATGAAGTCGGCGCCGTCTTGATGGTGGACAACACCTTTGCCACCCCGCTGGGACTCAAACCCCTTGCACTTGGCGCAGACCTATCGGTGCACAGCGCCACGAAGTACATGGGCGGCCACAGCGACGTCAGCGGTGGTGTCGTGTGTGGCACCCGCGAGTGGATCGATCGCATCCGGGGTGTGGTGACGGCGGTCGGATCGAACCTGGCGCCGTTTGACGCCTGGTTGATCGCGCGAGGCATCAAAACGATGCCCCTGCGTTTCGAACGGGCGTGTGGCAACGCCCGGCTCCTGGCGGCGTATCTGAGTGAGTCACCGGCCATCAGCCGCGTATGGCACCCAAGTCGTCCGGATCACCCTGAACACGACCGCGCGGTCTCCATGATGCCGGATCTATGCGGAGCGATCGTCACCATTGCGTTGCCGGACTCCCTAGAGCAAGTGAATCGCTTCATGCGAGCGATCCCAACCATCGTCTTCGCGCCCTCTCTCGCTGGCGTGACCACGACCCTGTCTCACCCGTGGACGACCTCGCACCGTGGATTCAGTGAGGATGAACGCCGTGCCTTCGGCATTACAGAGGGCTTGGTTCGCATCTCTGTGGGCATCGAGCAGATCGACGACCTGAAAAGCGAGTTCGCTGAGGGTCTCGCAGTGTTTGTGATATAATGATGTATGTCACGTACATACTTGAGGAAAAGGGGAATGACAGATGGCCTTCGAAACGCCTTCACTTCCGTACGCAGCAGACGCCCTGGAGCCGCACATTGACGCCAAAACCATGACCGTTCACCATGACGGGCACCATGTCGCTTATACGAACAACTTGAACGCAGCCCTTGAAGGGCACGCCGATCTCCAAGGCAAGAGTGCTGAGGAGATCATCTCCCACATGGACCACGTTCCCGAAGCCGTTCGGACGGCGGTTCGCAACAACGGCGGCGGATTTGTCAACCACAACATGTTCTGGAAACTGCTGAGCCCGCAAGGAGGCGGCGAGCCGACCGGCGCGTTGGCCGAAGCCATCAACGCCTCATTCGGTAGCTTTGCCAAGTTTAAAGAGGACTTTTCCAAGGCCGCGATGACTCGCTTCGGCAGTGGCTGGGCTTGGCTCGTCGTGGACAAGTCAGGCAAACTCGCCGTGACCAGCCTCCCGAACCAGGACAACCCGTTGATGGAAGGGATGAAGCCGGTTCTCGGCCTGGATGTCTGGGAGCACGCATACTACCTGAAGTATCAGAACAAGCGCGCCGATTATGTCGCAGCCTTCTGGAACGTGATCAACTGGCATCAGGCGGCTCAAAACTACGAGCACGCGAAGTAGTTCGGATCAGAGCATAGCGCAAAGCGGCGCGCAGGTTCCCCGACTGGGAACATGGCGCGCCGCTTTGCGTGGCTTTGGTCCTTGTGCATGGTCCTGCCGAGTCAAGACACCAATCCAGACCCCGACACCGACTCACGCGCCGGCATCAGAATCGGGATCTGGCTCTGCGTCTGACCGCTGGCGACGCCTCGCGCGATCCACTATGGTCAAAAGGGCTCGATAGTCCTCGCTGATCATGACATGCTCGTCTGCGACCGTGCGCAACTGCCCCAAGAGATCAGATTTGTCACGCCGCAACCTCTCCACTTCCATACGCGCCAAGTCCGAGTCTCGTTCCAGTTGTTTGACGCGCCCTTGAAGCGAATGAAACTCATGACGATACTGGCGTATGAACCGCAAAACGGTATTCCAGTTGACCTCTGCCATCGCACTTTCAGAGGCGGGCGTTGACGGCGCATGGTCGATCCCTTCCTCACGCCGTTCCTTTCGTTCCAGTTTGGCCAAATCAATGGCATCCATGTACTGTTTGCGCACACAGGCATTCCATCGGTAGCCAGAGGCAGCGGGCGTGCGACCGAGCTGCTCCGCCGCTTCTTCGAAGGCCGCGAGTTGCGTGCTGCCATCACGGATATGCGCCAACACGATCTCTGCCAGCCTTACATCATCCTCGGCCGTCCAAGCGTCTTGTCTCATCGTTTTCATGTGCCCTTGTAACCCCTCCTACATTGCCGAGGCTCCCTAGGCTCATGTATATGCGACAAGTAAGGACCGATGACAAGGCTAGGCGGACTTCCCGCGAAGCGACGCCAACAAGGTCCAAGCCGTCTTGAATCGCTCGGGTTTCTTCGTGTGACGAACTGCCCATACAAGGGCAGACAGTTGTAACGTAAAGAGAACAACTTGACGGATAACGGCAAAACGGCGCATGCGAGCACCTCCACCAGTCACGGCGATCGATTTGCACTTAGTGTCAGTAGCGAAAGCCCTGATTATGCCACCCAGATTCAGGAGAACCGCGACGGTTCGTCCTCGACGCAGGCCGCCTCACCCTGACCCTAGAGAACGTGAAATCGAAAAAGGCCCATCAGCAAAAATAAAACCCCGGCGACAAACAAGACGACCGCCAGACGTCCATAGACCATATCGCCGCTCCCTCCCATCACTCCGCCCTGCAGACTACAAACCGATCGCCAAGCCCGCCACCGGGCATGAACAAACTTGATGCTGCGCGGACGCCGCCGGGATACTGCTGTTCAAACGTCTGCAGCACCGTCAAGACGTCGGGCAGACCCAGCAAAAATGCCCCTTGGCGTTGCAGTGCCGACGCACGCAGGCCGTGTGCCCCAAGCAGCCGCTGGACAGGCTCAAAATTCACATCATACGTGATGTCACAATCGGGGGTCGTATCCAGAATGTTGTCCACGAGCTCGTGTCTTCGATACCCTCGCACCGAGCCGCGCGGACGATCCGGCCCGACGACGTCGCGCAGAAGCCCGCCATAGTCGACAAAATTTACAGTGCGTGGCCGCAAATCGACCAGCATTCCTGCCACCCATTGGCTCATCCCCACGGACCACTCGCCAACCACCTCATCCACGGCGAACTCATCCAAAAGCGGCGCCCAGTGGGTCCACAGCTCACGCGCCCACGCCTGATCTCTATCCTGCGCAAGAAAGTAGGACCTCCGCGCTCCGCCAGCCAGCACCCCCGGTTGCGCATCAGGCGGGACCTCTTTTGCAGGAGCCACCCAGAGCCTCCACAGGCCGCTTCGGTCAACGCGGACGACATCACAGGGAATGGCATCCAGCACCTCATTGCCAAACACCCACGCACCAAGGAATCGATCCCCGGTTGACTCGACCAGGGCCGCAGGCGTCCGTGCAAAAACCGTCGAGACAGTCTCCCGGCCTGAAAGACCTTCCAGAGCGGTGCCGACGCGAAGCGTCGCCCTTTGCAACGCCACCGGCGAGAGATCAACGCCGGCATACTCGATTTTGCGTCCCCGCAATCGGGGAGATAGAAGCATGGCAGGCAACATCGCCGCCGCCAATCCCCCATCCCCGCAGCCGAGTTCCACCACGGAAACGGTGTCCTGATCCGCACTGTCCATAAGGGCGACATGTCCCCAAAGCGCCCCATACAAAGCGGAGACCTGAACACTTGTGTAAAAATCGCCAGACCGGCCGAAACGCGGCCGGTCTGTCATGTAGTACCCGTTTTCCCCATACAGCGCCTGATCCATAAAAGCAAAGAACGGCATCGGCTCGTGAATCACAGCACTTGATCGATCAGCCCGTAGGCTTTCGCCTCAGCCGCACTCATAAAGAAGTCTCGGTCCGTATCCTGCTCGATCTTGGCCAGCGGCTGACCGGTCGTACTGGCGATGATCCGGTTGAGACGATCGCGCGTCTTCAGAATATGCTCAGCCGCGATTTTCAGGTCGCTGGCTTGGCCTTGCCGCCCGCCGAGCGGCTGGTGAATCATGATTTCACTGTTTGGGAGTGCACAGCGTTTCCCGGGTGCGCCAGCAGTCAGCAACAGCGCCCCCATCGAGGCGGCCAGCCCTACACAAATGGTGGATACGGGCGGCTTGATCAGTTGCATGGTGTCGTAAATCGCCATCCCCGCTGAAATCGATCCGCCTGGGCTATTTATGTACAAATAAATCTCTTTTTCCGCATCATCAGATGCCAAGAAGAGAAGCTGCGCCACGATGGAGTTGGCGACATCATCATCGACTTCCGACCCCAGAAATACGATGCGATCTTTTAGCAGACGCGAGTAGAGGTCGTACGCGCGCTCGCCTCGGTTGGTCTGCTCCACGATAGTCGGCACATAGTAATTCATGCGAAGCGGCATGTCAGGCATCTGCTTTCACTCCTCATTCCATTGACAATCGCAGCCAACGCCGCAACCCTTTCGGGACCTTCAGTATAACACAACCGGCCCTACCGGAAGCGGATGCCGAACTTGCCGCGATCCGTACGGTACAACTGCACCTCAGCGGGTTGCCGTCTCCCGTGCAGACGCTTGTCGCCTTCGACCCAAACGGCGGCACAGTAGGCTTCGAATTTGCTTTCATAAAGTCCTGCCCAGTAGACCCAAAGCGGCCGCATCAACCCAAGCACCCCCACGTTCCCGGAGTCTCAGGACGACTCCCCGTACAGTAGTGTGGAAAAAATGCTGTGTTGTTAGCCGCTGAAAATTCTGGGCCGGGGGATGCAGTCAGATCCAGACCCGCTGCGCTCCGAGCGCAACGACGTTCTCTTCTCCGACCACGTGACGAGCAATCGTCATCGACTCCCAATTCCGTCCGTGGTAGGAACCGATCAGCCGCTCCAGCACCTGGACTTTGTACCCCTCGTCGATAAGTCGGTACATCGTCGCCAGTACAGAAATCTCGGCATCCACGCCGCCGATGTGCACCTCCTGGATTTGTGCATCCTTCAGGAGGGCGGCCACCTCGTCATTGTAAGCGGAGTGTGTTCGCTTGTTCACGACCTTTGCCGTTTTGTACTCTAACAGCAACGTGTCCTCGTTTTCATTGTCCTCGTGCTTCCACTGAGTCAAAATGACCAGTTCATAATCGCTTCCATGTTCATCGAGGTATCGCTGGCAGACCAAGGCAATGTAATCCAGGGTGTTCCCCAGAAAATCATCTTGCACGTCCGTTAAAATCAGCGCTTTTTTCGCCATCGCTCTCACGCCTCTCCGATCTGGTTCACAACGACTCTCGCAGTGTCAACCCTTTGGTTATGGTAGCATTCCAGGCTGCTTCGTGTAAACAGAGTTCGGGAAATTCAGGCGTGCCGCAACAGATGGCCCGCGCCCCACTGCCATTCGACGTCGCACTCTACAAATTGGGCAGATGTCATGCGCCTTCGCGACGTCCCCAAGCTACGATGGTAAGGAGAGGGGTGTCGTTGCCGTGTGGACAGACGAAGACATCGCGACATTGCAACTCCGGCTTTTACCCCCCGGTGGGGATGCGCTCGTAGCCTTGCTAAGTCGGCATCGAGACAGCATACTACTGACGGCCATCGCGCTCGAAGGCGTGCCCCTCATCATCATTGCGCGACAAGGAATCCTCGCGCGACTGCCGGTCAGTGGTGTCATGAAGAAGATCTCGCAACCGGAACCCGTCCTCGAGGCGGCAAGGCATTTCCTTGCCGAAGGCAACAAGGTATACTTGTACGTGAACCTGCCCGAGATTCCCCTGCCGGCGAGCGTGCGCGAGGCCATCAGTGCCGCCGTGGTCGAGATGGAAGAGCGAGAGATCCTGCGTCAGCGCATCAACGATGCCCTCGACCGCGGAGACAAGCCCGGGTTCATGCGCTTGACACAAATGTTGCGGGCGAAGGAGCATCCAGGTGAGCGAACTCGATCTAATGTACGACGAAACTGAGCAAACCCAGACCCGGTTTGTGGGTTTTATCGGTCAAATGTCCCGATTCGATGTGGCGATCACGGAGACCGTCCACTTTTTTGGGAAGAAACTCGTGTACTGTATGCAAAGTGGACGTTCGGCCATCCTCACCGCTGAAGAGGCTGAAGACACGGAGTACATCGCGTCCGCGTTTCACGTGACGCCGGAAGAAGCCGAAGAACTGTCCAGCTTTCTCTCCGCCAATCTGTAGACCGGGTCTACCCGCTCCAAACGTGAACAGTGACGTGCGATCGCCAGTTGCGGGATCGTACGTCACTGTTCAGTGGACCTGCAAGATGCCTTCGTACTTTCGCGTGAAAGCGGCCGCCACGCGCTGGTGATCGTCGCCCTCCTCGACCGCCTCTAGGCTCGCTTCGTCCCCGGCCCCAATGACTTCAAGAAAATACAGCGAACGTTCATCACTGCCACGTTCATAATAGGCACCGAAGTTTCGACCGTTCACCGGGAAGAACGCTCCGAGAACCAGAGAAACCGTCTCGCGGCCCTCCTGCTGCAAATCGACAAAAAAGATGCGATCCACGGCGTCGCGGACTTGCTCCTCATAGAGGTCGCCTGGAAAGTCCAAGGCCAAGGCATCATCCTCCGAATCGGCGATCAGGAACAGAAAGCGGCGCTGATCGCGGGCGAAAGAAAGATACAGAAGATGCGTGTCCTCGTAATAGAAAGCAAAATGCTCACCACGCGGAAACCGCAAGGTCGGAACGGGCGCACCCGTTTGCTCTACAACCATTCTTGCGTCTGCTTCCTGAGCGCCTTGTCTGTGGCCTCGTGGGTGATACTGTTGCAGACAAACAACATATACAAGATACCGACCATCGCGGCGATGGATCCGAACAGCACGGCGTCATCTCCCTTTCTGTCTCGCCCATAGTGTACCACACGCGCGTTCCAAAGTGGCAGAGGTGAACGCGAGGAAACGACGGCGAACCCATTCACAGCCGTTGACCTTGATGTATAATGAGTAACAGGATGAAACGTCTGAGGAGACTTGGTCATGACACGTGAACTTCGCTATGGTGTGTACGCTCTGATCTTCACCCTCGTTCTCGTTGGCCTCCTCATCGGTTCGGCGTACGCGATGACAAGCTGTCTCGTGATCGCCGTCATCGTCGGCTTGGTCGTGGACCGATTTGACAATCGACGCGATGAGCCTTTCAAAAAGTATAACGCATTGCACCATCACCTTCATCGCCACGCAGAGTGAACACGACGATATCAGGGGGCCATGAGTTGGATCGCAATCAAATCTACCGCAAGGCGACGGAACTCGGTGCGCTTCTCGCCGAGACAGAAGAGGTCGCATCCTATCGCTTGGCAGAAGAAGCGCTTCTGAACCATCCGTCTGCCCGACAAAAGCTCGCTCGACTGCGGGAATTGCAGGAGGCCACGCAAAGTGGCGAGATCGAGGACCCCGACTCCTATGACGAGATTGATCAACTACTGTCCGATCTCGAGGACATTCCCGAAGCCGTGGCGTTTGAAGAAGCACAGGACGTGGTCAACGCCCTGTTGCAGACAGTCTCCCAGATCATCGCTGACGGCGTGATCAGCCAGCCTAGCGGAGAGTCCGCATCGAGTTCTACATAATTGGCAAAAGTTTGACCCCCTCGCGCCTGCATGCTATGATGATTTGGTGCGCAAAGTCGCCCGGACCGTTAACCAAGAAGAGAGGGATCGCCCGTGTCGGAGCATGACGATCACGATCATGAGCACGAGCATGAGGGGTTTGAAGATGACGAGATCATTATCCTCGAAGATGAAGATGGCAACGAACACGAGTTTGTGATCGCCGACACGTTCGATGTGGACTCTCACATGTACGCTGTTCTGGTTGCAGCTGATGGCTCGTCCGAAGAAGGCTTCATTTTTCGCGTCGAAGAGAAGGAAGAAGACGGCGAAACGTTTGTTGACTTCGCCGAAATCGACAACGACGAAGAGTGGAACAAAGTA
>JAPNUJ010000068.1 GCA_026627155.1 Bacillota bacterium
GTCCCGTGACCACTCCCACGGTAAAGAATTCCTGATCCAGTCCGACCCACACTCCCTCTGCCGCCATCGCATTGCAGGTCCACAGACTCAGCAAGAGAAGCCGACCCAAGGCACCTCACGCGACGACTCATCGGTCGCCCTCTACAGCTTCGCGCCGTTTTGTCGAATCTCGACGATGAGCCCGTCCTTCACGATAATTTCACTGCCTTGCAGAACCTTCTCCCAAGAATCCCCGACGGCAACTTCAACCGTGGTCTCCACCGTTCCATTGGGCACTTCGGTGTCCAAATCCATCTGCTGAATCTGCGACAACTGAGCGATCAGTTGCTCACGGCGCTCGACGCGCTGGGCGCGCTCCGCTTCGATCCGCTGGTTGGCAGCCTCGACAGCGCTCTCCCCTTGCTTCTCCGCGTCACGCAGCCACTGCTTGCCGCGAAACTCCAGTTCTTCAAGCTCGGCGATCGTGGCGTTGATCAGACGGCGCAACTCGGCAAGCCAGTTTTGCTTGGTTTCCTCGGTCAGGATAAACTTTACGGCGACCGGCTGACGAATAGTTAGCACAGACACACACTCCTTGTCGAATTCAACGCTTGTCCTACCGCTACCCAGTCAAATGGAAGGTGGGGCCAGACCAGGAGGTCCTGACCCCAGTCTCACCAAAATGACCGGCTTACACGATCTCGATGCTCGCACGGCGCTGTTCGTCATATCCAGCAGCAGCGACAATCGCTCGCATACTGCGGACAATCCGACCACTTTTGCCAATGATCTTGCCCATATCAGAAGGCGCCACCGAGAGTTCGTAGACCACTCCACGCCCCCCCTCAACCTCCCGAACACGCACTTCGTCCGGAAAGTCCACGAGGTTTCGCGCCATGAGTTCAACCAACTCTCGCATGCTTTGGCACCTCCATCTTCAATGAACCATAATCATCACCGTGTCGCTCGACGCGCGGCCATTACTGGCTCTTCGCTTCAAGACGGAGCTCGTGGACTTTCTTGAGAATGCCTGCCTTGCTGAGCAAGTGGCGCGCCATGTCAGACGGTTGCGCACCGGTTTGCAACCAGTAAATCGCACGATCTTCTTTGATGGTCACTTGTTCGGGCTCAGTTAGCGGGTTATAGGTACCGATCTCTTCTACGAAGCGGCCGTCCCGCGGTGAACGCGAGTCAGCGACCACAACGCGATAAAACGGCGCCTTTTTCGCACCCATGCGCTTTAAGCGAATCTTCACTGCCATATCCTAATCACCTCCTTGCAAAGTATACACAGTTCTCCTACCACTGCACAACAGCTAGCCTACCGACGCTTCCCCCTAGGATACCCGCCCCGAGGGAAAGAACCTCCTCCGCTGGAACGAAGCGACTGGGCGAGCCCACTCATCGCTTTGCGCGGAGATTTTCCCATGCCCGAAAATTGCTTGAACATCTTGCGCATCTCATCAAACTGACGGAGCAGTTGGTTGACGTCACGCACTTGGGTACCGCTGCCCTTGGCGATGCGAACGCGCCGGGAAGAGCTCTTCATCACGAGCTCCGGTTGCTGGCGCTCCCCTTTCGTCATTGAGAGGATGATGGCTTCGACCTTCTTCAGCGCCCCTTCATCCACGCCTTCGGGCTGCAACTGCTTGAGTTTACCCATACCTGGAAGCATGCCGAGGATCTGATCCAAAGGCCCCATCTTCTTCACCTGATACAGTTGGCTCAAGAAGTCATCGAGCGTAAACTCGTTACGCCTCAGCTTCGCCTCGAGTTCCCGTGCAGCGTCCTCGTCAATCACCGATTGTGCTCGCTCGATCAGACTGAGAACATCACCCATCCCCAAAATCCGGGACGCCATCCGATCCGGGTAAAACGGTTCCAGGGCATCCGGCTTCTCGCCGACTCCCACAAACTTGATCGGACAGCCGGTGATGTGATGTACAGTGAGGGCGGCTCCACCGCGCGTGTCGCTGTCCATCTTAGTCAGGACAACGCCGGTCAAGGGGAAGCGCCGATGAAATGCCTGCGCGACGTTTACAGCGTCCTGCCCCGTCATGGCATCGACCACGAGCAGAATCTCCTGCGGGTCTGACACCTGTTGAATCTGCTCAAGTTCCTCCATCAGCGCCTCATCGACGTGCAAACGGCCTGCCGTGTCAATGATCACTGTGTCGTATCCGCCACGACGGGCTTCATCCAGCGCCTGGCGGGCAATCTCCGGCGGCGCCATGTCTGTTCCGCGCGAGAAGACGCTAACGTGGATCTGCTCTCCAAGGATCTCCAACTGCCGAATCGCTGCGGGACGGTAGATGTCAGCTGCCACAAGAAGCGGTCGGCGATGTTCGGTCTCCACGAGGAAGCGGGCCAGCTTCGCACTGGCTGTGGTCTTCCCTGAACCTTGCGTCCCGGCCATGAGGATCACCGTCGGCGACTTGGGTGCTCGGGTCAGGCGCGCCTGTTCACCGCCCATGAGGGCGACCAGCTCGTCGTTCACGATCTTGACGACCTGCTGTGCGGCGCTCAGACTCTGCAAGATCTCCTGTCCCACCGCACGTTCCCGGATTCTCTCCGTCAGGTCTTTCGCCACCGTATGGTGCACGTCCGCCTCGAGCAACGCACGTCGAATCTCGCGAAGCGCCTCGCGCACGTCCTCCTCGGTCAACTTTCCTTTGCCACGCAGTTTCTGGAAAGCGTCTTGAAGCCTGTTGGTCAACTTGTCAAACACAGCATCACCCCCAAAACCGTCAGCACCCGAGCTCCCGGTTCACATCACTCGTTTCCCGGTTCACATGACCCGCGTCCCGGTCACCGACCGATCGACAAGATCGCCTCACACTTGGCTCGGATCAAGGCAGTCGACCCATCCTTATCATCGAGCAGGCTCAAGATCTCTTCTACCAGTTTTCCCCGTTCCAGCTGGTCGCTGCGCAACCCAAGAATGTCTTCATACTCCCGCATCTGCGTCACCGTCCGCTGCCACGTGTCGTGCACAGCTTGACGCGTGACGGACAGTTCTTCGGCGACCTCTGCCAGCGAGAGATCCTCCACCAGTCGCAAGTGAAGTACATCTCGCTGGCGCTCCGTCAACAGCCCCTTGTACAAGTCATACAGATGCGCGATCTCCACTGTTCGCAGGACGAGATCATCCACTCAGCATCATATCCGCCCATTGCGTCATCACACAGATTTGATTCTTAGCCTACCACGCCGAGATACGCCCGTCAAGCAAAATGCCTTGTCAGGAGAAAACGGGCCTACTCACCTCTCATGTGCGCACGTCTGAAAACAGGGCTTGCGCAAAGGATTCGGACGAGAAAGGATGCAGGTCATCGATCCCTTCACCGACAGCTATCCATTTAACCGGGATACCGAGATCCGACCGAATGGAGATGACAAAACCTCCCTTGGCAGTGCTGTCGAGCTTGGTCAGGACAAGACCGGTAACGCCGGCCGCATCCCCAAAGAGCCGGGCCTGCGACAAGGCATTTTGCCCGGTGGTCGCATCGAGTACTAGTAACACTTCGTGCGGTGCGCCGTCCGCCTCACGCCCCAGCACCCGGTGCAACTTTTGCAACTCTTCCATGAGATGCGCCTTGTTTTGCAGGCGCCCGGCTGTGTCGCACAGGAGGACGTCCATCCCTCGCGCCTTGGCCGCCCGCACCGCATCAAACAACACAGCGGCAGGATCGGACCCTTGCGTTTGCCGAATGAGGTCGACACCGGCACGGTCACACCAGACAGCCAGTTGCTCTATAGCCGCGGCGCGAAACGTGTCCCCCGCCGCCACGAGAACGCGTTTGCCTTCCGACTGGAAGCGGTGTGCCAATTTGCCGATCGTCGTCGTCTTTCCCGCACCGTTGACGCCGACCACAAGGACAACCGTCAAGCCAGGCGCAAAGGCAAGACCAGGATGGTCCTCACCGAGCTCACCCTGAACAGCGCGTTCGAGGACTGGCAACAATTGGTCAGCCGTCTCGAGTTTTTGCCGTCGAGCCTCCTTCTGCACCTCGGCGAGCAGCTTTACCGTGGTGTCGACCCCGACGTCAGCACAAAGCAGAGCCTCTTCCAGTTCCTCATAGACGTCCTCGCTGATCTTGCGACGGCGCAAGGTGGCCGCCAACCGGTCTGAAAATGTCTGCCGTGTCTTGGTCAGACTCTCCCTCATTCGATCAAAGATACCGATGCCGCTCACGCTCCCGCCATGCCGACTGAGTCATTCTTCCCGCCCTCACACACGACCCTACGCGATGTCCGATTCTTCTTCCTCTTCCACGCGTACAGACACCAGCTTCGAAACGCCAGATTCCTGCATGGTGACTCCATACAAGACGTCTGCCGCCTCCATCGTGCCACGTCTATGCGTGATCACGATAAACTGGGTCTCCTGCGCAAACTCCCGAAGAAACTCCGCAAAGCGCGCAACGTTCGCCTCGTCCAGCGCCGCCTCCACCTCATCCAACACGCAAAAGGGAACGGGCTTGACCCGCAACACGGCAAACAGGAGCGCGAGTGCCGTAAGGGCGCGTTCACCGCCGGACAGAAGGGAGAGCGTCTGCATCCGTTTGCCCGGCGGCTCGGCCACGATCTCGATCCCGCACAAAAGCGGCTGCGCAGGGTCCACCAAAAACACGTCAGCCCGCCCGCCTCCGAACAGCGAACTGAACACCAACTGGAACTGCGCTCGAATCAAGTCAAATGTTTCGACAAAGCGCTTGCACATCTCCGCATCGATGCCTTCGATCAATTCCTGCAGTTGACCCTGCGCGACAGCCAGGTCGTCGGACTGGGATTTCAAAAAATCATACCGCTCCCGCACGCGGTCGTATTCCTCAACCGATCCGAGACTGACCTCACCAAACGCATCCATGTCACGGCGCAACTCGAGCAAGCGCGAGCGGGCAACGGGTAGATCCACGGACAAAGGATATCGGTCCCGCGCCAATTCCAGGCCGAGTCCGTGCTCCTGCGCCAAGATCTCGACTTTGCCTTCGAGTTCCGCTTCAACCTTGCCTATCGCCACGTCAAGTTGATGCACTCGATCAGCGACCTCCTGCACCTTGTGGCGCCACGATTGGCAAAGCGCCTCCGCGTTCTCGAGTGCCTTGGCGTGGAGTCCACGTTGCTCACGCAGTGCGGCAGCCGCCGCTTGCCACTCATCACGGCGAGATCGCGCGACCTGCCCGGCCTCCTCGCATCCCCGCAGGTGATCGCGAAGTTGCGCCGCGCGCAGGGCGGACTCGCTTTGGTCACTTTGCAGGCGCAAGCGCTCCTCTTGCAACTGTCGGTCCCGCGCGTCGAGGCGCATGAGGGCCTCGTCAAGGCCACGCATCGCCTCTTCCTGTTCGGCCAGTTGGACTCGGATCCCCGACAGCTGATCAAAACGCCCCATCGCGGCCGCTTCCTCCTGTTGCAAGACGCGCTCGCACTCCGCTACCATCGCCTGCGCTTCTGTGGCTGCCACCTCGTCGGCCGCGATGCGCACCCGCAGATCGGACGCGGAAGTTTGGCCAAGTGAAACCTCCGTCTCCTGCGTCTGCAACTCGCGCGCCAGCACTTGAAGGCGATCTCGGAGACGCCCGGCAGACGTCGTCAACAGCCCCATGCGGCCGGTCTCCTCCCGCATGATTCCTTGCAAGGAGGATACCCTGGCCTCGATCTCAGCGCCCCGCGCCCGCGCGAGACGCGACGCCAGATCCGCCTCCTCGCAGGTCTTCGTCAACCCCTCGACCACGGTCTTCGCCTGGGCGACCGTCTGCTCAAGCAAAACGATCGCCTGCGCTCGCCCAAGGATTCCAGCACCCCGCCGCGACAGGCTCCCACCTGTCATGGAGCCGCCGGGACTCACCAGGTCGCCTTCGAGTGTGACGACTCGGAAACGGTGTTGCAAGACGCGCGCGATCGCGTTGGCGTCAGCTAGGGTTCGCGCCACCAGGACGTTGCCAAGGAGCGACTCGACGACCGCAGTGTACTCCGCCCCATGGGTCACCAATTCCATCGCCACGCCCAGATAGCCCGTGGCTGACTTGACCATCTGCAGGTCGTGCAGCGGAATCTTTCGCCCCCGAATTGTAGAAATCGGCAAAAAGGTGGCCCGCCCCATCTGCCGGCGTTTGAGATAGTCGATCGCCGCCCGAGCGTCAGCCTCGTTGTCCACGACGATGTTTTGGAGACTCCCACCCAGCGCGATCTCGATGGCCGTCGCATGATCCGGCCCCACACCGATCAACTCGGCCACAGCTCCCCGCACGCCCTTGACCTTGTGCTCACGCGCAGCCGCCAAAATGGCCTTGGGCCCGGCCGCGTAGCCTTCGAGATCCTTCTCCAAATCAGCCAAGGCATGCAGACGGCTTTGCTGCAAGAGCGACGCCCGCTCCGCTTCCTGCAACTGCCCCACTGCCTGCAGCCGCCTTTGCTCACAAGCGGCCGTGTGTTCGCGCGCCCGGACTAAGTCCTCGGTCGCCGCCGCCTCTTGCTCGCGAGCCGCGGCACAGGCGCTGTGACAGGCCTCCAAGTCGGCCTCCGCGCGCTCCAGATCTGCCTGTAGCTCGGCGAGTTCCTCGCGCTGGCGAACGATGCGCCGGGTGGCCAAGTCGAGCTGTTGTTCGACGTTTTTCAGTTCGTTTCGACTCGTCGCCAAGTCCCGCATCTGTTCAATCAATTGCGCGCGAGCGTCGGCCAGACCCTCTTTGAGTTGGAGCAGCGCACCGCCATCCTGGCGAGCCTGTTCGTCTTGAAGGAGGGCACTGAGATCCTCGACACGCGTTGCAACCGAACCGCGTCGGTCCACCAGTTCCACGCGTTCGCGCAGCACGGCCTCGGCATCGGCCTGCAACCGTTCATGCATCAGCCGCAGGTCGTCCATTTGAGTGATGGCGTGTTCCTGCCGCTCAAATGCCACTCGACGGTCGGCCTCGGCTTGCTCCAGACCCGCGGTGGCTTCCACAAGCTGCGCCTGTGCCTGCTGGAGTTGACGGTCCAGCGCATCCGCCTGTTCTTTGACCTCAGCCAGCGCCACTTCCGCCGCCTGACCGTCAGTGTGAACCTGTTCAATTTGACGCTGACCAATTTGGCGGGCCTCGGTCAGCTGCGCACGGCGCGACAACAGCGCATCGAGTTCAGCAGTGAGCACAGTGATCCCGAGTTGTCCCGCCTCCTGGGCCAACTCCTTGTACGCACGAGCCACACGAGCACGCTCTTGCAAGGGTCCCAACTGGTCCTCGAGCTCAGCCAGAATGTCCTGCACCCGCATGGCGTTTTGGGCCGCCTCAGACAACTTCTTCTCGGCCTCTTTGCGACGCGTCTTAAATTTGACGATCCCCGCCGCCTCTTCAAAAACTCCCCTGCGGTCCTCCGATTTTGTCGAGAGAATCTCCTCGATACGCCCTTGTCCGATGATCGAATACGCCTCGCGGCCGACACCCGTATCCATGAACAACTCGGCGACATCACGCAATCGACACGCCTGCCGGTTGATCAGGTATTCACTCTCGCCAGTCCGGTACACGCGCCTGGCTACGGTGACTTCGGCATACTCGAGCGGCAACACGTGATCCGAGTTGTCGATGGTCAAGGCCACCTCACAAAAATTGACGGCCTTGCGGGTCTGACTGCCGGCGAAAATGATATCCTCCATCTTCGCGCCGCGCAGCGATTTGGCACTCTGCTCGCCGAGAACCCAGCGAATGGCATCGGCGATGTTGCTCTTGCCACTGCCGTTCGGGCCTACGACGGCGGTCACGCCGGGGACCGTGTCGAGTTCGGTGCGGTCGGCAAATGACTTGAAGCCGATCAACTCCAATCGCTTCAGACGCACGGTGGATCCCCCTTGTCTTCTGAACCGGTGCGTAAAACGGAGGAAGAGATCTGAGACAGCGCCTGCCGAGCGGCCAGCTGTTCCGCTTCCTTCTTACTGCGGCCAGTGCCTGTCCCCATCAGTTCACCCGCCACGCGAACGCTGACGACAAACTCCCTTTCATGAGCGGGACCTGTCTCTTGCATCGTCTCATAAAGGAGGTTGCGATCGGGCAAGCGCTGGACCTGCTCCTGTAGCTGAGTCTTGAAATCGCGCTGGGTAAGCTGTCCTTCTTCTACAAAAGGATAAAACGTCGCGTTCAAAAACCGTTCGACCTCATCGATTCCACAGGCGAGGTACAGGCCGCCGATGACTGCCTCCACCGCATCGGCCAAGAGACTGGGACGATCGTGACCACCGGACTGCGCCTCCCCCTTCCCTAGGCGAAGATACGCGGGCAGATCGATGTAACGAGCAAAATCAGCCAAGGTCGGCTCACAGACAATCGCCGCGCGAATGCGCGTCAGTTCACCTTCAGTCGCGCCAGGATCTCGGCGAAAGAGGTACTCACTGACTGACAGCTCCAACACCGCATCGCCCAGAAATTCCAGCCGCTCATTGTCCTCGGACACAGCATCCCTGTGCTCGTTACGCCACGAAGAGTGCGTGAGCGCCGTGCGCAAGAAGACGACGGCATCGCTCGGCCAGCCTTGCGCCTGACAAAGATGCTCGGCGGGACGTGCTCGTTGCTTCATGACCGCCTCACCCCTTGTCAGGATGTGACTCGGCGAAACACGAGCGTTGCGTTGTGCCCACCAAAGCCAAACGAGTTTGACATCGCATAGTCAATGTCTTTCGAGCGGGCCGTGTTGGGGATGTAGTCGAGGTCACAACCAGGATCGGCCGCCTCAAAGTTGATCGTGGGAGGCAACAGTCCAGTGCGTAGCGCAAGGATACTGGCGACGGCCTCAATCCCCCCAGCGGCACCAAGCAGGTGTCCGGTCATGGACTTCGTCGAACTGATGGCTACCTTCTCGGCCGCGTCGCCAAAGACCTGGTGAATGGCCTTCGTCTCCGACGCGTCTCCAATCGGGGTCGACGTCCCGTGCGCATTGATATAGCCTATCGCCGACGGCTCCAGATGCGCTGAGCGAAGCGCGGCGGTCATCGCGCGCGCGGCGCCTGCCGGATCGGGTTGCACCAGGTGAAACGCGTCGCCGCTCATGCCATAGCCGACGACCTCCGCCAAGATGTGGGCGCCGTGTGCCTTGGCAAATTCGAGTTCCTCCAGCACGAGGATGCCAGCCCCCTCACCCATGACAAACCCATCGCGCAAACTGTCAAACGGACGGCTCGCACGTTCTGGCGCGTCGTTTCGTTCAGACATCGCCTTCATGGAACAGAATCCCGCGAAGGCGAGCGGCGTGATCGTCGCTTCGGCTCCCCCACAGATCATCGCATCCGCCGCATCGCGCTGGATGATGGAAAACGCATCGCCGATGGAATTGGAACCCGTCGCGCAGGCCGAAACGGGCGCACTGCTCGGACCTTGCGCGCCAAAGAGAATCGACACTTGGCCCGACGCCATGTTGCCGATCATCATCGGGATAAAGAAAGGACTCACCCGTTTCGGTCCACGTTCCATCAGGATGCGATGTTGATCCTCAAGTGTTGCAAGCCCACCGATTCCGGAACCGATGTTGACGCCCACGCGGGGAGCGATGTCTTCCGTCACCTGCAGCCCACTCTGACGCATCGCCATCGTCGCTGCAGCGACGGCGAACTGCACAAAGCGATCCGTCTTGCGGGCTTCTTTGCGATCCATAAAATCCTCTGCAGCAAACGCCTCAACGGTGGCGGCGATCTTTGTCTGCATCTCCGATGTATCAAACCGATCGATGAGTCGCACGCCCGAACGGCCCTCCAGCAAAGCCTCCCAGAACGGGTCAACGCCTATCCCGATCGGTGTAACCACGCCCATTCCGGTGACCACAACTCGCCTCATCTGATGCCCTCCCTTGCCATATGAGAAAACCCCGCGCAAAGCGCGGGGCAACCTAAAAGTGCCCAACTACTCATGGGATTCTATATACTTGACCACATCGCCGACACTTGTGATTTTCTCTGCATCCTCGTCGGAGATTTCCAGGTCAAACTCGTCCTCGAGCTCCATCACCAACTCCACCACGTCCAGAGAGTCCGCTCCGAGATCCTCCTTGAATGAAGCCTCCATCGTCACCTGCGGCTCCTCAACGCCCAGTCGATCCACCACAATGCGTTTCACACGGTCATACACATCGGACATACTTTCACCTCCTTCCAAGATGATACTACATGACGAGCCCGCCGTCGACCTGTATCACCTGGCCAGTGATGTAAGAGCCGGCATCTCCTGCAAGAAACACGCACAAGCCCGCTACATCCTGGGGCTGACCAAGGCGCCCGAGCGGGATCTGCGCCAGGATCCTCTCTTTCATCTCGCCGAGCGAAGCCGTCATGTCCGTCTCGACGAACCCTGGAGCCACGGCGTTCACAGTCACAGATCGCCCCGAAAACTCCCTGGCCAGCGTCTTTGTCAGTCCGTTCATTCCCGCTTTGGCCGCTACATAGTTCGCTTGCCCGAGGTTGCCCATCAGGGACGCCACCGACGAGATGTTGATGACCCGCCCGCAGGACGACCGCAACAGTTGCCGCGACGCGGCCTGGACACACAAGTAGACGGACTTGAGATTGGTCGACAGGACATCATCCCAGTCCTTCTCCTTCATCCGCAAAAATAACCCGTCACGCGTGATCCCCGCGTTATTGACCAGGATATCCAGGTGCCCGAACGCGTCGACCGCCGCCTTGACGAGCGCCGCAGCGCCACTTGCCGTGCTCACGTCCGCCTGACAGGCGAGGGCCTGATGGCCTGAACCCACGAGCTCCTGTGCCAGCGTCTCGGCGGGCAGTGCCCGCTGTCCATAGCCGAGGACGACGGCTGCACCCGCCAGCGCAAACTCCCGTGCGATGGCTTGTCCTATGCCGCCGGACGCACCCGTGACAATCGCCACCCGATTCGCCAGTTCGACGCTCACGCCCCCACCTCCTGATCGAGGGCCGTGAGCGTCTGCTCCAGCGACTCGGGATCTTCCACGTGCAATGCGCGCAGATCTTTTGCCGTCTTTTTGACCAGCCCCGACAGCACCGTACCCGGGCCGAATTCTATGCAGACGGACACGCCGGACTCTGACAGAGTCCGGACTGTCGCCTCCCATAGTACTGGAGAGGACACCTGCTCTGCAAGCGCTGCTTTAAGACGGTTGGGCTCTGCGACGGCCTTCCCCGTCACGTTGACGACGACTGGGCAGACAGGGGGCGCAAAAGCAATGTCGGTCAGCGCCTCGCGCAGCTGATCCTGGGCCGGCTTCATCAGGGAGCAGTGAAAGGGTCCGCTTACGTCGAGGCGAATCGCACGCCGAGCTTTCGCTTCACTTGCGCGATCAATCAGCGTGTCGACGGCCGACGTCGCCCCAGATACGACAATCTGGCCCGGGCAGTTGACATTGGCCAGTTCAACCGGAGCGGTTTCCGTCGAAATCTCTTCACAAAGCCTTGAAAGCAGTCCCGCGTCGGCGCCAAGTACAGCGGCCATACTGCCTTGACCTGCCGGCACCGCGTCTTCCATAAAGCGGCCACGCGCATGTACGAGCCGCACGGCATCGGCAAAGGCCAAGGTCCCCGTGGCCACGAGCGCCGTATACTCGCCCAGACTGTGTCCTGCGACGAAAGCTGGCTCCAGCGCCATTCTCGCTTGAAAGGCTCGGAGACAGGCTATGCTCGCCGCCAGGATAGCGGGCTGCGTGTTATACGTCTGGCGCAACACTTCGTCCGGTCCCTGGGCGATGATGCGGGCGATCGAGAAGCCGATGGCCTCGTCCGCCTCCTCCAGCGTCCTGCGCGCCTCCGGGGACTCTGCAACGAGTCGTGCCGCCATGCCGACGTACTGTGCACCCTGGCCAGGAAATAGATAGGCTGTCAACACGCCATGTTCTCCTCCTCAACACTTGGCTCACTTCGCCTTCTTGCTCGCCTGTCGTCCCTGCAATCGCTAGAGTTCGTGCGCAAGCGCCGTCATCAAGTCGGCCTCGCCCATCGCGCGCGCTTGCCTGAGCGCCACTTGAAACGCCCGCGCGTTCGATGCCCCATGCGCCTTGACGAGAATCCCGCGGACGCCCAGAAAGGGACTTCCGCCGGCCTCTACGTAGTCAAATCGACGGCGAAAGCCGCGCAGCTCGGAGCGCAGTGCAAGTGCCGCCAGTTTGCCCAAGAGGGACTTGGTAAACAGATCTCGGAGGGCACCGATGAAGCCGCCGCCTGCACCTTCGTAGAATTTGAGCAACGTGTTGCCGACAAACCCATCGCACACCACCACGTCACAGACGTCGCCCAAAAGCTCGCGGGACTCGACGTTGCCGACGAAGTGCTCTACCTCTTCTTTCAACAAGCCGTAGGCGGACTTGCAGAGTTCATTGCCTTTCGAAGGCTCGGTGCCGATGTTGAGCAGCGCCACTCGCGCCGGATCCACGCCTCGAGCAAGACGCATATAGGCCTGACCCATCTTAGCGAACTGCAGGAGATGCGTCGCCTCGCAGTCCGTGTTGGCGCCGGCGTCCACAAGCAAGATGCCCCGCCCTGAGAACGTCGGGAGCATGGCCGCCAAGGCTGGCCGATCGATGCCCGGCATGCGGCCCACCACCAGCAATCCTGCGACCATAAAGGCGCCGGTATTGCCCGCCGAAACCATGGCGTCCGCCTGCCCGTCACGAACGAGGTTCGTGCAAACGACCAGAGAAGAGTCTTTCTGACGACGCACGGACTTGACTGGTTCCGCGCCCGGATCGATCACGTCTTCGGCATGCACGATCGTGACATTAGCCGGGAATTGACTGGCCTGTGCGCGAATCGCCTCTGTGCGTCCTACCAGGATGTACTCCGTATCCGGGAAGTCCGCCGCCGCCAACAGCGTGCCCGCGACCGTCGCTTGCGGCGCCAGATCACCGCCCATCGCATCGATAGCGATCTTCATTCAGGCACCTCCGTTCCAGCGGTGTTTGCCGAAAAACCCGCCCGCAAAATGAGAAATTCCCCTGCAAAGACATCGTCCGTACCAGCCACCCGGGTGGTGACCTCCACTCGTATGTACCCATGTCTCTCTCCGCGAATAGACGCTCTCGCCACCAGTGTCACGCCTGCGCTCACAGGGCGAATGAAGCGGATCGTCGCCCGCGCGGTCAACGCTTCCTCCGCATCCACGATGGCGATGGCCAGGGAGTTTGCTTGTCCAAAGATATGATGGCCGCGCACGATGGATGACCGTGCAAACGCGTGCTCCGCCTCGGGACGCCAGACGGAAATCCCACGTCGGCCAAGTTCAAGATCGACAATATCGCCGATCACCTCTTCTTCGGCCAGCGTGCGCACGCCGCCGTACACTTTGGCGGCCACAGCGCGCAGGCGTTCGCGTAACTCAGGGATCCCTTGGGCCAATCGGTCCAGACGGATCGTCTGCACGCTCACGCCAAACCGCGAAGACAGGTCTTCATCGGTCCAGAACGGCTCCAATTCAAGCAGTGCGCGCAGTTCTTCCTGGCGCGACTGCCGTGCGCCTTGTGCCAAGCTCGCCACTCCTTACCCTTGTCTCCCTACCAATGTACACCACGCTTCCAAAATGCAAAAGGGGTGCATCCCACAGAGCGGGTCCTGGCGGATGAACCGCCAACTCCGAAACGGCTCTCGGCGTTCTCTGCACCGATCTCGCCACCTGGCCACACGAAAAAAGGGCGCCGTGGCGTCTTCAGACAC
>JAPNUJ010000069.1:0-7553 GCA_026627155.1 Bacillota bacterium
TCCACTTTGCGCAGGGCATCGGCGGCTTCGAGCTCCGCGTAGTGCTGCACACGGGCGTCGCCTTTTGGCAAGCGCTCGTGAACATCCACTTCCATCGTACCCGCTACGTGGTCAAGACCGATCGACTGCAAAGCGTGCACCAGAGCGCCCACCTGATCCTCTCCACAGAGGAGATAAATCGGACGATCGTAAGGCAACAGCCACCCGGCCCACGTCACCACGGATTTATTGAGCGGAAGGTTGATCGCCCCGGCGATGTGGCCACGAGCAAAGGCGGACGCCGGCCTCGCGTCGACGACAACCCCCTCTTTGAGCCATTCCTCAATGATCGTCACCGAAGCGGCGAAACGCCTTGGCGCTCGCACATCGTGCAAGAGCGCAGGCCCTTCTTTATTGAGTTTCTTCATCATCGCGAAGTAGGTCGGCGGCTCCGGTTGACCGGCCAGCAAGGCCTTGACAAAGGCCTCCTCATCCTGTTCGCGCAGCGCCCAGTTGACCAATTTTTCGTAGCCCACGGTGGACGACGGGATGGCTCCCAGAGCCTTGCCACAGGCGCTGCCTGCACCGTGTGCGGGCCAAACTTGAAGCGAGTCCGGCAACTGCTTGCATCGTTGCAAAGAGTGAAACATCTTTCTCGCCATCTGCTCCGAGGAGCCAGTCACGCCCGCCGCTTTCTCAAGAAGGTCGGGACGTCCCACGTCGCCCACAAACACAAAGTCGCCTGAGAGAATGCCCATGGGCACGGGCGCCTTGGAGCCCCCGTCGGTCACGAGAAAGGCGATGTGTTCGGGCGTATGCCCTGGCGTATGCATGACTTCAAAGCCGATGTTGCCGATGGCAAACTTGGTCCCGTCGTGGAGCGGGGTGTATGCATAGGCGCCGACGTAGGCATACTGCCAATCAGGTCCGCCTTCAGCCGACAAGTGGAGGTTGGCACCAACGGCCGCCGCCAATTCGCGCGCGCCAGAAAGAAAGTCTGCGTGAATATGCGTTTCGGTCACCGCGGTGATGCGCACGCCTTCGACCTTGGCTGCGTCGACGTACTTGGAGATATCGCGCGAGGGGTCGACGACAATCGCTTCCCCTGTTGCTTGGCACCCGACCATGTACGAAGCGTGAGCCAGTTTGTCATCGTAAAAGTATTTGAGCAACATGATGAGGTTCCCCTTTCAGACTTAGCGTTTGAGTGCGCGCTCTTGTGATACCACCAACAGCGCCTTCAGCATATGCACGCCACGTTGCACTTGCGGGTCTTTGAGAAGCTTGAGCAGCGACAAGACGGTCACTGGCGACTGGTCCCGGCCTGCGCGCGCTTGCGCCTCTGTCCAAAGCTCGCGGCCAGACTCCACTCGGTCGCGGACTGGCTTGGCGAGATCGTGAACCCCGTCCGCCAAGTAGCTGAGCGACGCCTTGTCGCTCAGCACGGCTTCTGCCGTGTCGATGAGTTGCTCGGCGAGCCCTGCATACTTGACGAGCTTGGGCAACTTCCCGATCAGGGCGGCCAAGGCGGCCAACGTCTGCCGATTGAGCAGAAGCCCCGGCAAGTCCTCGGCCAACCCGTCCAGCAGGTACTGCATCGACTCCTTGTCGGTCAACACGGCTTCCGCCGTGTCAATCAGGCGTTCCGCCACGGCCACGTACTTGACGATCTTGGGCAGCTTGCCGAGCAATTCGGCTGCGGCCTCCAGCGTCTCGCGTCCGAGGGTCACCTGCGGCAAGTTGTCGCCAAATCCCGCCAAGAGGTAGCGCATCGATTCCTTGTCTTGTAGCACCTGGACCGCAAACTCCACGGTCCGAGTCATCGCGTTGTACTGTTCCATCATCTGTGGCAACTGCAACAGGACCGCCGCCAAGCTTTCTTGCACATCGGGCTGGCGAAGTGCGGCCGTCAGGGCATCTTGCTTCTCATCCAGAGCCGTATCCGTCATGACAAGCCGCCTCCTTTACATCAAGCCCTTGAGCATCCCATCCCAATAAATCACGGGGAGCAATTCCTTTTTCAGCAAATACATGCTGAAACGCTCTTTGCCTTGGTCAAACGGAAATGTCTCATCGGGTTCGTTGTTGTAATCAAACTCCGCGAGAATCAAGCTGCCGTAGCCCGTTACCAGCGGGCACGACGTGTACCCGTCGTACTCGTGCACAGCCGGCCGATTGCGCATAAGGCTTTGGAGATTTTCGGCGACAACCGGCGCCTGCTTGCGAATGGCAGCCCCGGTCTTGGACGTTGGCAGGCTGCTGCAATCGCCAGCGGCAAACACGTTGGCAAACTCCGTGTGCTGCAGCGTGTGCTTGTCGACAGACACCCAGCCATCCTTGTTGGCAAGCGGACTTTTTTTGATGAAATCAGGCGCACTCATGGGCGGCGTCACGTGCAGCATGTCAAAATGCACGTTCATGCGCTCTTTGCTGTCCACGTTCTCAAAGACCGCTTCGTGCTTTTCGCCGTCCACCTCGACAAGATTGTGCTTAAAGTGGGTCTCGATGCCCTTGCGCGCCACCACTTGCATCAGCGAATCGGCGTACTTCTTCACTGCGAAGATCGAAGGCGTCGCCGAGAAAAAGTGCACCTGCGACCGCGTGCGCACGTTCGCCTTGCGAAAGTGATCGTCCGCAAGGTACATGATTTTTTGCGGCGCACCGCCGCACTTGATCGGGTTCGGGGGTTGCGTGAAAATCGCCGTGCCGCCCTTGAAGTTGCGAATGGCTTCCCACGTCGAGGCCACCGTGTCGAACGAATAGTTGCTGCAGACGCCGTTTTTCCCGATCGTCTCTTGAAGCCCCTTGATCTTGCTCCAGTCGATTTGAATCCCGGCTGCGACAACCAGATAGTCATAGCTGATTTGCTTGTCGCCCGCCGTATGCACCTTGTTGTCAGCAGGAGCAAATTCGGTGACAGCCTCCTGAATCCAAACGGCGCCTTCAGGAATCACCGACGCCTCATCGCGTTCCGTGACCTCTCGCTTCGCTGCACCGCCACCGACCAACGTCCACAGCGGCTGGTAGTAATGCTTGCTGCTCGGATCGATAATGGCCACTTGATTTGCGAGACTCGGAGATTCTCGCAAAAGTCGAGCTGCGATACTGATCCCGGCACTGCCACCACCGACAATGACCACTGAGTATTTCATGCGCAGACACCCCTGTTCATGCAAAATTATCGTACGAGGACGCGTCCCCACTCCATACCATCGATGGTACTATAGCAACCTGGGCGATAGAATCGGGGAATTCCCTGATCCGCGAAAGCGCCTACAAGGGTTCTTACAGATGCAAAGCCTGGGCGTTGAGGACGAGCATGTAGATGGCCACGACAAAGACGACTCCGGAGAAGATGTACTGGAGCGCCTTGCGATGACGGCTGAGGCGCGTGGCCAACAGCGTCCCGAAGACACCGCCCACAATCCCGCCAAGAACGTACTCCACGACCACCCACCAGTTCACCAGTCCGGAAAGACTGTAGTTGACAGCCGTGGTCAACCCAAAGGTTCCGACAGACAGAAGCGAGGAGCCGATCGCCTCGATCATCGGCATGGCCGTGGCAAACATGAGGCCTGGCACGATCAGAAAGCCGCCGCCGATGCCAAAGAACCCGGACACCGCACCGACGATCAAGCCCACGACGACCACGCGCCAGACCCGCGCCCGCGGCTTGGCCGCAGAGGCGTCGGCACTGGCCGCGACTTGGGCTGCTGACGCCGTTTTCTTCGGCCAGGACATGCGCACGGCCATCACGATCATCAAGATCGCAAACAGGAACAGGATCTGCTTGTCAGGAACGAGCTTCCCGACGTCGGATCCGAGATAGGCACCGACAGCGCCAGGTATGGCGAAGAAGATGGCGGGCTTCCACATCACGTGTTTCTGGCGGGCATGAGGAATCAAGTTGATCAGGGCATTGACCGCTACCGCCAGAGCCGTGCTGCCAATGACAACGTGCGGATCTCGAATTCCCACCACATACAGTAGAAGCGGAACAGCCAGGATAGAACCACCGCCGCCGAGAAGCCCAAGTGAAAAACCAACTAACCCACCCGACAAGACGGCCAACACAATTTGTAGTGATGTCATAATGAACCCCCTTCGGCCTTTATTGTAGTGTGCCGCTCACTTGTCTGGCTATCAGGGAACTCCCTGATTGGGTCTGCGGCATTGTCAATTGGATGGCGCGTGCGCTACAGTAGCCTGAGGAGGGACGCCAATGGGGATGACGGAGAGAGACACCACGCGCCTTCGCGAATTGTTCGATCTGCTCAACGACGGCATCATCGTCATGGACAAAGCCCGCATCATCGTTTTCATGAACCCGTCCGCTACGAGGATCACCGGATGGGTTACTGGAGACATCATCCCATACTGCACTTTCTGTCAAGCGCGTTCGGTCGGTCCAGGTGAAGAGCGGTGCTTTTTGGCGAGTCAACCGGAACAGAGTTATTTTGAATCAGAGTTTCTGACAAAGATGGGTACACTGGTCCCAGTCGGCATGAACCGAACGTTTTTATCCAGCGGCGAGCAAGAAAACGGCCGCGACATGGTGATCACGATCCGCGATGTCACCGTGGAACGCCAAGCCAAAGAGCTGGCGTTGCGCGCAGAGCTGAGCCATCATATGCTGGCAGCCCAAGAGGAAGAGCGAAAGCGCCTGTCGCAGGAATTGCACGATGGCATCTCCCAGACGCTCTACGGCATCAGTCTGGGCCTTGACCACCTTCAGAGCCTGATCCCATCGCACGGTGAACGCATCGCCGCGCTGCATGGGCAAGTTCAGCGTTGCGCCGCGGAGGTCCGGGCGATGTCTCGCGACCTCTATCCGGCCGTTTTGTACGACCTCGGCCTCACCGCTGCCATTCGTACGTTAGCCGAGCAACTGACGACACCCGCGCGATCGGTTCAGGTTCAGATCGACGAACTCTGGTGGCAGAGCGAGAATGCCTTAAGTTCCACTCACATCTACAGGATCATTCAAGAGTCTCTCCACAATGCGATCCTTCATGGTCACGCCACAAAAATCGTCATTTCGCTGGAAGGATCCCATCAGGGGCGGATTCGGATCAGCGACAACGGCACGGGATTCTTGGTACCCGTCATATCAGAATCATCGGGCTACGGCCTGCGCAACATGAACGAGCGCGCACAGGCGCTAGGTGGCGTGTTGCGCATCGAATCCAAGACAGGCGCCGGGACCACTGTGGAAGTCGAGTTTCCGGGCACAGCCGGCGCCCCGATCCGGTAGAAACGGGGAAGAAAGAAGGGGTAGTGTCATGTTGTCGCTGCGCGTGCTCATCGTCGATGACCACTCTCTCGTGCGCCACGGGCTGCGTCTGATCATCGAAAGTCAGCCCGGTTTTACTGTGGCAGGGGAGGCCAGTTCGGGTGAGGAGGGAATACTGCTCGCAGAGCGCCTAGTTCCCGACTGCGTACTCATGGACGTGCACATGCCAAAAGGCCTGGATGGTATCACGGCTGCCCGTCATATCCGCGAGGCGCTCCCGACGACGCGGGTGATCATGCTGACGATGTTTGACGATGACGTTCATCTCGAGCGCATGCTTTCCGCAGGCGTCGCCGGCGTGTTGTTCAAACACGACGACAGCGCCGAAATCCTCGACGCGATTGTCAACGGCCGCGCAAAACGTCCCTACCTGCCCAAGCGCATCGCGCCAGAGACTCGGCACAGACTGTTGGAGCAACACACGTTGCCTGATGATCTGCCTCTGACGACGCGGGAGACAGAGGTGCTGGTCTACCTGGCCAATGGCTTCACCAACAAGGAGATCGCCACGCGGCTCATGATCAGCGTGAAAACCGTCGAAACTCACCGCGCGAACATCATGAAGCGATTGGGGCTGCAAACCCGATCTGACTTAGTCGAGTACGCGCTCAAGAATGGCTATATGGAGATGCCCAACGCCTACTGAGGTCATCCGGCGAGCTATCGACTCTTCATCAACAGCGCAATCGCATCCTCGATCACGGCGCCCGCATCGCCGCTTCCCGCAAGCTCTTCGCGGATGCAGTGTTCCATGTTTTCGCCGACGACATACATGATGACCTTATCCACAGCGGACCGGATGGCTGACAACTGGGTGACGACATCCTTGCACGGCTTGTCCTGATCCATCATCTGCAAGACCCCGCGGACCTGGCCTTCGCATCGACGAAGCCGGTTTTTGACCGCATCACTATACTCCATTTCAGCCACCTCCCTCACTCACTATAGCGGTTCCCCCTGCTCCCCGTAAAGTGTTTGCCCCAACCGCCACCACATCGGCAAAACCCGGGTTCAGATCGCGGTGTTTCACACTTCCATCACGTATTGGTCACACAAATATCAAGGCAAAATGAGGGCTACTGCGTTTGTTTGGATTTGTTCATAGTTTCATTAGTTTATCAGGGTTTTCCCCTATTCTGTCGGGTTTCGCGCGTGGTATCGTAATGTGTGCCTAAGCGCGAGAGGCACAGCGTGGCCATTCGCCGCGCGAAGGATTGCAAGGGGGTGTGAAGTCTGTGAAAGGCAAGCAACAAACGCGTCGTCTCCTCACCTATGCAGGACTCGGCGCCGTAGCCACTGTCATGTTGTCAGGGTGTGGTGCTCAGTATCAGGTTCTTGACCCCGCAGGCCCTGTGGGTCAGCAAGAGCTGAATTTGATCGTCGCCTCAGTCGTGTTGATGCTGATCGTCATCATTCCCGTCATCGCAATACTGGTTTACGTGGTGTACCGGTACCGCGACAAGCCAGGCAACACGGCCCCGTACGATCCGCACTTTTCGGACAGCAAAGTGCTCGAAGTCATCTGGTGGGGCATCCCGATTCTCATCGTGGCCATCCTGGGAACCGAAACGGTCCGAACCACGTTTCAGTTAACCAAGCCGCCGAGCAACGCCACGCCAATCACGGTGGAAGTCACGTCTTTCGACTGGAAGTGGTTGTTTCAGTATCCTGACGGCCACGTCGCCACCGTCAACTACGCTTACATTCCGGTCGGTGTACCCGTCAACTTCGTGTTGACCTCCGACGCGCCGATGAACTCTTTTTGGGTGCCGCGGCTCGGCGGACAAGAGTATACGATGCCAGGAATGGCCATGACGCTTTGGCTACAAGCCGCGCAACCCGGCGTTTACTACGGACACGGTGCGAACTTTACAGGGCGCGGATTTTCGCACACGACCTTCTACGTCACGGCGTTGTCGATGGACAAATACCAGCAGTGGATCGCGCATGTGCAACAGAGTGCACCAGCCCTGACGCAAACGGACTACCGCCAACTCAGCGTGCCGAGCGTGATCGGAAACGAAACGTTCTCCTCTTATCCTACCGGAAGCTTTGAAAACACTGTCTTGCGAGATGGTGGCCAGTACATGGCGGAATCCATGCAGATGATGAACAAGTTGCACCCGGGCACGGGGTCTGGCAGCATGCCAAGCGGCATGACCATGCCGACCACGACGACCACAAACAAGACCGGTCACAAGAAACACAAGTAGGCAGTGGTGAACGGGGCGCTCGTGCGCCATGGCAACCCTTGTCACCTTGCGCATCGTAACGGCAGACT
>JAPNUJ010000069.1:7563-13182 GCA_026627155.1 Bacillota bacterium
TAGAGAGGCGGGACTCACGTGCCACCAAGTCATCTCAGCCACTGGGGGCTTCTGATCACCGGCGATCCGCTCATCTACGGCGCGGACGCGTCGATTGCACTGGCTTCCATCGCAATCGTCTACGTGCTCACAAAGTACAAAAAATGGAAGTGGTTATGGGACGAGTGGTTGACCACCGTCGACCACAAAAAGATCGGCATCATGTATTTGATTGCGGCGATCCTCATGCTGTTTCGAGCCGGCACGGACGCCGAACTGATGCGCACGCAGCTCGCCCTTCCGAATTTGCACTTCCTGGGACCAGAGCACTATGACCAGATCTTCACAACGCACGGAACGGTCATGCTCCTTTTCATGGCCATGCCCTTTATCTTCGCCTTGATGAATATCGCGGTGCCACTGCAGATCGGCGCGCGCGACGTCGCCTTTCCGTATTTGAATGCCATCAGCTTTTGGCTGTTTTTCTTCGCCGCCATGCTGATCAACATCTCCTTCGTCATCGGCGGTTCTCCAGACGCTGGTTGGACCAGCTACGCACCACTGGCGGGCTCCACGTTTGACCCAGGTCCTGGTGAGAACTTCTACCTGATGTCACTGGAGATCACGGGGATCGGAAGCATAGGCACGGGGATTAACTTCCTGGCCACGATTCTGAAGATGCGCGCGCCTGGGATGAGTCTGATGAAGATGCCGCTCTTTTCATGGTCGATCGTGGCGACCAGCATCCTCATCCTCTACGCCTTTCCCGCGTTGACCGTCGTCCTGGCCCTGCTGCTGATCGACCGTGTGGCCGGTGCCCACTTCTTCACGATCACGGCTGGCGGGAATCCGATGATGTACATCAACATGTTCTGGATTTGGGGACATCCGGAGGTGTACATCCTCATCTTACCTGCCTTTGGCGTCTTTTCCGAGATCGTCAGTACGTTCTCGCGAAAGACGATCTTCGGCTACAAGTCCATGGTGTTCTCCTTGCTGTTGATCAGCTTGATCAGTTATTTCGTGTGGGCTCACCACTTCTTTACGATGGGCGCGGACGCCAGCGTCAACAGCTTCTTTGCCATCGCCTCCATGCTCGTCGGCATTCCGACTGGCGTGAAGATATTCAATTGGCTGTTCACGATGTTCCGCGGCCGCATTCGCATGAAGATGCCGATGCTATGGACGATCGCCTTCATACCCTGCTTCACCATGGGTGGCATGACCGGCGTCATGCTCGCCGCAGCACCGGCCGATTATCAGTACCACAACAGCTACTTCCTGATTGCCCATTTTCACCAGGTGTTGATCGGCGGGACGCTGTTCGGCATGCTGGCGGCGATGTACTACTGGTGGCCAAAAGTGTTCGGTTTCCTTCTCGACGAGCGATGGGCCAAGTGGGCGTTCTGGATGTTCAACATCGGGTTCTACGTCTGCTTTGAACCCCAGTACGTCCTGGGCTTGATGGGCATGCAACGCCGCATGTACACCTATCCTTCTGGACTGGGCTGGACTGACTTGAACTTCATCTCGACGATAGGCGCCTTCATCATGGGACTTGGGTTCATCTTTCTCGTCTGGGATATCATCTACAGCATTCGCCACGGCGAACGCGATCTCACGGGGGACCCTTGGGACGGACGGACATTGGAGTGGTCATTGCCCTCGCCTGCACCTCACTACAACTTTGCCGTGATTCCACACGTGACGCAGTTGGACCAGTGGTGGGAACTCAAGCAGCAAGGGCGGCAGGATGAACTAAGGCCCAAGGCCAGCGACATCCGACCGATCCACATGCCGAAGAACTCTGGAAAACCGTTCCTCTTTGGACTCGCATTCTTCGTCGTCGGCGTCGGCTTTGTGTTCGAGTGGTACGCAGTGGCCGTCATCGGCTTTCTGGGCGTTGGCGCTCTACTGCTCGCGCGTTCCTTTGAAGCGCACCCTGACTATCACATCCCTGTCGATGAAGTGGTTCACACTGAAACGGCATTGGGGAGGTTGTAGTTCATGGCGACAGTCATCGAACATGCTCACGGGCATCCGGCTCATGAGGGCGAACACTATGTACCGCTGGAGTATAAGGAGAAAGACGATTCCCTCAAGGTCTTTGGCTTTTGGCTCTTTCTGACACAAGACATGGTGCTGTTCGCTTGCCTCTTTGCCACCTTTGTCGTCTTGCGGACGCACACTGGCAATGGACCGGACAGTGAGTCACTGTTTGACGTGAAGGGATTTATAGAAGAGACCTTCATCCTTCTCACGAGCAGTTTCACAGGCGGCATCTCGACGTTTTACATGCGCAAAAAGAGGGCGATCGGCACCGTCGTCTGGTTGCTCATCACGGCAGCACTTGGCGCGGCTTTCGTGTCACTCGAGATCACCGAGTTTTTGCATTACATCTCGATCGGTGCCACCATGCAAACGAGCGCATTTCTCTCGGCGTTCTTCACGCTGGTAGGAACGCACGGAGCGCACGTATCGGTTGGGATCATCTGGATGCTCTCGATTGTGATTCAGATCTTGCGCCGTGGCATCACCCCTGCGCTGTCTCGCAAAGTGTTCATCGTAAACCTGTACTGGCACTTTCTGGACGTCGTCTGGGTGTTCATCTTTACAGTCGTGTACATGATGGGAGTGATCCACTGATATGTCGAACGATCATGACACCCCACAGATCACCAAGACGTTTCACCAAGAGAAGTTTCCCTGGCAAGGGATCTTCGGCTATATCCTGTCCCTTGTGCTGACGGCCTTCTCGCTGTGGTTTGGACTGGCACACGCCGCACAGTATGGCGTGATCCTCTACGTGATCATGGGACTGGCGATTATGCAGATTTTTGTCCAGATGTTCATGTTCATGCACGTCACGGAAACGGATGAAGGGTTCCCTTGGCAGTCGCTCGGACTCGTATCGGGCCTGGTCTTTGTCGCCGCGATTGTGATCATGTCGATCTGGATCATGACCTTTGGCGCAGGGGTTTCGTAACAGCACCCGCTCGTGGTCCGGCTGGTGGCTTCCGCTGCCAGCCGGACTTTTTATGCTACAATATACTGAATTTTGAGATAGACGCTGGCGTAGACCAAGACGGTCAAGGGGGGCTCATCGATGTGGGAAGTCACCGATTCGTTCACAAAGCTCATGTATCCGTTCCACATGCGCTTGCACAAAGGAGCAACCCTCTCGACACTGGCCCAATCGCTGACAGCCGAGCTGCCCGTGAATGCGGCATCGGACATGTCCCGGACGTCAGCCGCCTTGTGGATCGAAAGCCCGGTGCAGCGTCACGAACTGGATAACCTCCTGCCGTATGTCAAGCAGTACATGCAAAATACAGACCATTACCGTCGATTCACCCTGCGCGAGCCTCTCCTCGCGTCCCTCGATAACTTACAGACGACACGCATGTCCAGAGACGACCCTGGCTTTCGCATCGCCGCCATCGACGTGCACCTCTTTTTCAACAACATCGGCTTTGTCACGATCGAAATTCAGCCCAGCCTGATCAACGAAGAGGCGATTACGATGCCTTGGCTCGAAGATGTCAATGCCGACCTCTCCTCTCTGTCCCAAGGCAAGCCGATCTTGCGCCGCAGCGTGACGGGCAATCCCACCCCTTTGGACGACAAGGCCTACGTAGACCTTCTGGAAGGCGGTGGGATGACCACAGGCAAGATGATCGTGAATCTCCTGGCACCACTGTGCCGGCAAATCGACGGGTCGTTTCAATGTGTCGAACCTATGGTCGACACATTCATGCCGGTCTATGGCGGCGTGTTGCTTACGCCGAACGACGAAACCGAGGCCGCCGACCCGGATGGTGTGACCACAGGAGCGGACGCGAGTCAGACGCACCGCGACATTGAGGACGCCTTTCAGGATTTTGTCGTGCGTCACGGCATCGTACTCCGCAAGACCTTGCCGTCGAGCAATCGCAACCGCTTTTCGCGACAATTGCTCAGCGATCCACTCCACAACTACATGCCTTATCACAATGTCGTGCACACCCAGTCGCTCGAAGGCGGATTCGTCGTCGCCTACGACAATCGCGTCGGACACTACTTTCACGGTCGCCGGTCTGGGGCCATGCAATCGTTTCGAACCAACTACTTTACGATGATGCTGCTCGCGCTGCATCAGCGGATGAGCATCCTGTCTTATGCCTCCGAAGCCGGCTTGGCCTCCCCTCACGAGGGCCGCGCGGCGATGCTGCGCACGCTGCGCGAACAGATCTACGACTTTACGTCCCGTTGCTATTTTAGTCAGGCCTCCTTCTCGGAAGAGAGAGACCAACTCTACAGACGCTGGCAACATGCGTTCAATGTCGGCCAGATGTACGGCGAACTAAAAGAACAAGTCCATGACATCGACGAGTACCTGGCGCAAGCCGCCCGAGATGAGGAGTTATCGGCACGGCAGCTCGAGGTGCGCCAAGAGGCATCCAGAAACAGGCTCATTGGCCTGATCACCCTTGTACTCCTTCCAATCTCCATTGGCAGCAGCGTCATTCAGGCAAGTCCGATCATGGCAAACTGGCTTCATTCTGGGCACCCCCTTCTCGATGCACTTCTGATTGCCGTAGCGACGCTCGTCATGACAGGCCTCATTACGCTCTGGCTTCTCGTACGCCGGCGTTCATGGGATTGACAAGAACCTGAGATTCGCGATACCATCGCCGGTATACAGTCGTCTCTGAAGCTCCGACCCGAATCAAGTCCAGTCATGGAAGGACGCCAACCGATGCCGGTCTCTCGACCTCACCGAGTCTTGATGCGCACAGCCGGCATCGCAGTGGCCGGCACGTCATTGGCCTTGCTCCTAAAGACGGCCACTGGTAACGATCAGGGAACGCAACAGCAGCGACTTTGGCGAATCGCACAGCAGTTGCACGCACCTGGAGACACGACGAACCAGACCGTCGCCACGTCCACAGCCAGCAGCGCTTGGACCATTCGGGCCGAGATCGCCCATCTGCTCAAAAAAGGATATTCCGGCTTCCATATCGTACACATCATCGAAGGACAGTACGGTCCTGCCGTCCTGTCCGATCCGAGTACTACCGGTTTCGGTCTCACCGTGTGGATCTTCCCATTGATCGCCTTTCTGGTCATCCTATGGCTTGCGCTGAGCTACCTCCTGCGCCGCCGCGTGCGGCCATCGACGGCGGTTCACACTCTTGCGCGCGGCGAGCGGGGTGCCACGAATCTGTGCACGGATTCGACTGTCGCAGGACACGACCCGCAAACGGACGTCGAGTGGAGACAGTTTCTCTAGTCATCATCAGACTCCACAGGGATCGATTGCCGAGTAGGCCAAAGAGGTGAACGTCTTGCTGACAGGCGATCTCGGTCGCGTCGCTTTACAACTGTCGTTGTTCGTGGCAGCGGCCCTGTTCGGTGTATCCGTATACAGCGCAGGCCGACCGGCTCATCCCCTGTCCAAGTGGGCCCAGCCACTCGCCTTTGCGCTGTTCGGGCTTGTCGTCGTGGCTTCTGCCTCGCTGATCACGCTGTTGGCGAGTCTCAACTTTCACTACGCTTATGTGGTTGACTACACCAGTCACAGCCTCCCTCCGCTTTACCGCATCGCGGCTTTTTGGGGAGGCGATGCCGGTTCGCTGCTGTTTTGGCTGCTTGTGATGA
>JAPNUJ010000069.1:13192-13534 GCA_026627155.1 Bacillota bacterium
GTTCCTCCCAATCGTCAGCGCCATCATGACGTTCGTGATGATTTTTTTCTTGCTCGTCCTCAACGTTGCCGCCAATCCCTTTGCCCTTCTTCCGGTTGCACCGCCGGATGGAAACGGTCTGAACGCCCTGTTGCAAAATCCCGGGATGACGGTCCATCCTGTCAACCTGTACCTGGGCTACGTCGGATTTCTCGTACCCTATGCCTATGGCATGGCGGCATTGATCCTTCGCAAGACGGACGCTACGTGGCTACACGTCACCCGCAAGTGGACACTGGTCTCTTGGCTCTTTCTCAGTTGCGGCATCATCTACGGCGCGCATTGGTCCTATGAGGAATTGGG
>JAPNUJ010000006.1:0-16080 GCA_026627155.1 Bacillota bacterium
GCCCCATCGAGCAACGTCTCCGTGAATCCTTTGAGCGCGGTAATCGGCGTGCGCAACTCGTGTGACACGTTGGCCACGAAATCGCTGCGCATCCGTTCCACTCGCCGCCACTCCGTGACATCGTGGAGTAAGACGACCGCGCCAGCGATGGCCCCGTTGGCTTGCAGAATCGGCGTGATGTGCGCCTCGATCGTCAGGTCCAGAGGGGAGTGCAGCTGCACTTCACGCTTTTGGACGATGCCAAACGCGATCGCCTCGTCGACAAGCGAAGCAAGACCGTAGTGGTGGCCCGCCTCCCAGTGCCAGCGGCCCACCATGTCTTCCTCAGTGAGACCGAGCAGTTGCTCTGTCGCGGCGTTTACCAGGATGACCCTGCCAGCCCGATCAATGACGATCACGCCACTGCCGATGTTGCTCATGATGCCCGCCAACTTGCTCTTTTCCTGCTGAATCTGATCCCGATCTTCACGCAGCGCCCCAACCACCACGTGCACATGCTCCGCGAGCGCATCCAGGGCATCCCGCGCGCCAAGCGAAGCCCCAGATGCCCCTGGCAACTCCTGGTCCAGCAACCCGGTCAACGCGCGCAGCCGCCGACGCAAGCGCAGCCTGTCGAGTCGTCCCCACAAGGCATACCCTAGACAGGCGACCGCAACAAGACTGACCCACAAAAGCGGATTACCCGCGCTCACAGCCGTCACTCTCCCCGAACAATTTTGTAGCCGACTCCCCGCACCGTCTTGATATGGCGCGGCGCCTTTGGATCTTCCTCGATCTTGTCACGCAGGTGACTGATGTGAACGTCCACCAGACGCGTATCCCCTGCGTATTCGTAGCCCCAGACGCGATCGAGCAGCTGGTCGCGGCTGACCACCCGATCCATGTGCTTCATCAGATAGTGTAGAAGTTCGAATTCGCGCGGAGTGAGGTCGATGAGGTCGCCGCGCACAGTCACTTCGTATTTGTCGGGGTCCAACATGATTTGACCGACAGCAAATGCATTGTCACTCTTGTCATCCCCAGACTCCGAGTGGCGACGCAAGACGGCCCGCACGCGCGCAACGAGTTCGCGTGGACTGAACGGCTTGGTCACATAATCATCCGCACCCATCTCCAGCCCCAACACCCGGTCGATCTCCTCGCCGCGCGCGGTCAGCATGATGATCGGGATTCGGGACTGCTCTTGACGCAGGCGTTTGCAGAGTTCAAGACCGCTGATTCCCGGTAACATCAGATCGAGAATGAGCAGATCGACCTCCTGTTGCGACACGATCGCCAGCGCCGCGTGACCTTCCTCCGCGCAAACGACCTCGTAGCCAGCTTGCGAAAGATTATACTCCACCAGTTTGCGAATTGATTCCTCGTCATCCACGACAAGCACCCGTTCACTCACTTGATCTCTTCACCCTTTCGTCTGACTGTCTCAATTCTCTGTGTAAGCCCCGAAAACCTTTCCTCCGATTGTTGCCGACCCACGGCCCACGACAACGCTCGCTTCGAGCCAACCAGCACGAGCAGCCTGCGCGCCCGCGTCATCGCCGTGTAGACGAGGGGACGCGTCAGCATAATGGCGTGTTCCCGGACCAGCGGCAGCACCACGCACGGATACTCACCGCCTTGACTCTTATGCACCGAGATCGCATAGGCATGCGCCAAACTCGTACACTCCGCGCGCGGCAAGGCGATAACCCGCTCGTCATCGCCGAGGTCGAACCGCACAGCGAGCGAGTCCTCATGCACCTCCGTGACTTGCCCCATATCGCCATTATAGATGTCGTGATCATAATCGTTTTTCGTGTTAATGACTTTGTCGCCCAACCGAAAGGAGCGGCCCGCGCTTTGCAGGACTCCACCGTCATGTCGCGCGAGTTGACCGCTGAGACGGGCGTTCAGGCGATCGACCCCACACTGGCCCTTGCGCATCGGCGCCAAGACCTGAACACCCCACACGGGGTCGACGCCGAGAAAGCGCGGCAGTCGCGATGTCGCCAACTCCACCACCAAGTCTGCGACCCGCTTCGGGTCCTCTTCCTCGATGAAGAAATAATCCCCGTCACGTCGACCAGGCTGATCCGGCATGAGCCCGGCACGGACCCGGTGCGCCGCCGCCGTGATTTGACTTCCGCGTTCTTGACGAAAGACATACTGAAGTGCAAAGACGCGTGCCACGTTCGCGTCAATCAGATCGCGCAAAACCTGCCCAGGACCCACAGGAGGCAACTGCTCCGGATCGCCGACCAATACGATGCGGGTGCCACTCTGGATGGCTTCGAGCAGACTCGAGAACAGCGGTGCGTCCACCATCGAGGTCTCATCGACAATCAGGAGATCGCATTCCAGCTTTCTTTCCCGGTGACGTCCAAAGCCGAACCGCCCTCCGGGCGCCTGTTGCCCCACTTCGAGCAGGCGATGGATCGTTTGCGCGGCCAGCCCCGTGCTCTCCGACAGTCGCTTCGCTGCGCGACCTGTCGGGGCAGCCAACGCGACCTTCCACGTGCGTTGCAAGGCGATTTGCACCATCGCGCGCAGCGTTGTCGTCTTGCCCGTTCCCGGCCCCCCCGTGAGGATGGCCAGGGGATGCTGCAACGGACATAACGCCGCAGCCCGTTGCTCCGCGGTCAATCCTTCGAGAAACCGCTGCCCCTCTCCATCCAGGGCGTCCGGAGAAACGACTGCATCTTGGTTGCGCGAGATCTCGACGACCATCTCGGCAATCCCTTGCTCGACTCGGTCCAACCGGACACTGTACACGCAAATCTGCTCCTTGAAGTGACGGTAGACCACGCCACCGCGCGCAGCGAGTGTAGAGGCGACCATCGCGACCTGCGCATCCACGACAGCGGTAAGCTCCGCGGCACGCGACAACCAGGTCTCGAGCGGCAAATACATATGTCCTTCTTCATCCGACTCATGCAAAACATGCAAGAGTGCGGCTGACAGGCGATCGGGGCTGTCTGGCGGCACGCCGACCGCTCGGGCCAGCTCGTCGGCCGTGCGAAAACCGATACCGCGAACGTCCTCGGCAGCCTGGTAGGGGGATTCCTGCAAGGCGCGCAAGGCAGCCGCGCCACTTCCATACTGCGCCACCAGCTTTTGCACCAGATGCAGCGGCAGATCATGTCCGCGCAAAAAGGTGGCGAGCCGGGCGGACTCCCGATGTTGCACGAACGACGAAACGACAGCCTGCGCCCGCCCTCGTGTCAGACCTGGGACCGCAAACACCTCTTCCGGCGTCTCCTGCAAGACCTGCATCGTGCGGATGCCGAAGTGCTCTACAATCCGGTGCGCGGTCTGTGGTCCGACTCCCTTAAAGAGGCCACTGGCGAGAAACCGCTCGATCCCCACGGCGCTCGTCGGCAAGACTGTGGACACACTGTCCACGACAAACTGCCGGCCAAATCGCTCGTGATAGTGGTAGCGCCCCACCAGTTCGCACTCGCTGCCCAGTTGCACGTCGCTCAGGCGTCCGACGGCGCGAACCGCCTCTCCGTTACCAAGTCGACATCGCAAGACCGCCTGTCCATCGCCACGCGTCATCAAGAACGCCTCGGCCGTGACACGAATTCGCTCCGTCGCCATCCCCGGCCTCAGATGTTCAGGTCGCGGCGGACGCCATCGACCATATAGATCACCCATTCACCGATGTTCGTCGCGTGGTCTCCGACACGCTCCAGATTCTGCGCGACCATCAGCAACTGAGTCGCCTGTTCCACCGCCACCGGCGTCGAGATCATCAGGCTGAGCAGTTCCCGAAAGATCTGACCGTACAGACCGTCGACCTCATCATCGCGCGCAGCCAGCGTATCGGCCAGCGCAACGTCTCGCCGGATAAACGCAGTCAAGCTGTCGCGCACCATCTCCTCGACGATGTGCGCCATTCTGGGGATGTCAATAAGGGGCTTGACCCACGGCTGCTTGTTCATCCGCAGGACGACCTTGGCAATGTCCACCGAGTGATCGGCCATGCGCTCCAAGTCCGTCACGGCCTTAAGCGTCGTACCGAGAATTCGCAAATCCCCCGCCATCGGTTGCTGGAGTGCGATCAGACGCAAGGACCGCGTCTCAATGTCGATCTCCATCTCATCGATCGCATCATCACCCGCCAGCACCTGTTCCGCCAACGCCTCGTTCTGATCAGTCAGCGCGCGAATTGCCTTGAAGATCGACTCTTCCACCAGAGCCCCCATGCGAAGCAAGTCCTGCTGCAAGATCTCCAGGTCCCCGTGAAACCCTCTTCGCGCATCCATCTGGCTGCCTCCTCGTCCCACGGCATCGCGCCGACTCCTGTTGAGTGTATCATCTTGTTATTAAGAGATTGTCAAGGTTGTGTAAACCATCCACACGCCATCGATACTATTATGACACAAACCGCTATCCGCGACGAGTTCAGCGTCGGTCCCACGCAGCGAACGTTCGCCGAACAAAAAGAGAAAGCCCGGCCAATGAATCAGCTGGCTTTCCCCTGCACCCCATAAAGGGCGATAAAGACCCGACAACCCGAGGCAGATTAACGCACCGCGTACATCTTCACTTCGTTCTTCACATTCGGAAACCGCCTGGCATCCGTCTTCATCTCGCGTTCCACCGCGCGCAACTCTTGCAAGATCGCAAATCGAGTGCCTCCATCGGAAGCTCCCAGCCAAGCATGCAACAATTGGCGCTGACGGACCTGCAGTTCTTTGACACGCATCACGTCTGCACCCTCCCGTTCTCTACTGTTGTATTCATTGTAGCGCAACATCAGAACGGAGAGGATGAAGATTAGATGATGAATTTGTGAAGAATCAGGAAACGCAACCAGTCTTATGTCCTTGACGGCGCCGGCACCGCCTTGACCAGTCCGCGATTGCGGAGGCCTGACAACAGCGTGCCGAACAGCATCAACCCGGCCATCACCCAGAAGGCCAAATGCAATCCATCGACAAACCCAGTCAACGAGTTCGCGGCGCCGTGCAAGCCCACCTCGGTGCCCGAAAAGATCGCCAGCATAGCCTGGCGGGGAATGCTGCTCGTCACCAGCGGAATGGTCAACGCGATGCTGAGCATCATGCCACTGTTTGTCGTCAATGCCCGGATCCCGGATGCCTCGCCCCGATACTGAGACGGTACGGAATTCATGATGCTACTCGAGTTCGGCGAGTTAAACAGCCCCGACCCCAGACCGACCACGGTCATCCAGAGCGCCAACATCCAGTATGGCGTCACGATGTTGGTCACCAAAGCCAATCCGATTAGGCCGACCATCGTCAGAAACAGACCGCCCGTCGCAGGGGCGATCACGCCAAAGCGATCTCCGAGCCACCCAGAAACAGGAGAGACCACAAACATCCCCGCGGCCAGTGGAATCGACAGGATGCCCGCCTGCAAGGCGTTGTCCCCCAGGGCCCCTTGAAAGAAGAAGATCAACATGAAGATCACCGCCATCCGCGCGATGGCACTCAGGCTCGCGGTGACAATGCCAATCGAAAAAGGCTTATTGGAGAACAAAGGGAGATGAAGCAAAGGGTGTGGGTGCTTCGACTCGATTCGAATCCACGCTGGAATCCCGGCGAAAAAGCAGATCGCTCCCACATAGACGGGCACACTCGTCCAACTCTGGATCGCTCCCCACGTAAGCGCAAACAGCAGACCTGTCACGCCGATCAGATACGTCACGATGCCCCACACGTCGATTTGTCGTTCTTGCCGTACACCCTCCGAGCGCATACCCATCACGTACAGAGCCCACACGACAGCGATCACCCCGAACGGAACGTTGAACCAGAACGTCCACGCCCATCCGTAGTCAGTCGTCAACCATCCTCCAAGAACAGGTCCGATGATCTGACCGACCGCGACCACCATGACATTGATACCGAGTGCACGTCCCATCTGCTCGCGAGGGTAGACGTCGGCCACGATCGCCGTACTGTTGGCCATGACCATCGCGCCGGCCACGCCTTGCAACACGCGCAAGACAATCAACCACGATGCATCTGGCGCAAACCCTGCCACCAATGAGACGACAGTGAAAGCGGCCATGCCGAAGATGTAGATCCGTCGGCGCCCAAACAGATCCGCCAGGCTCCCTGCCATCAGGACCACCACGGTCTGCGCCACCATATACGACAACATGATCCACATGGCCTGCAAGAGCGACGCGTGCAGACTCCGGATCAGCTCTGGCAACGCAATGATCAGCGTGCTGAAATTCAGGGCGCTTAGCAGAGCGCCCAAGCTCGTTACAGACAGTATCCACCCTCTACGCGGATCCATCGCCATCCTTTACTCCGCCCCCTCTTCGCGATCCGGACTTACCACACGACTGTCAGCGGTCAAGACTGCTCCGATACGCCGGACTCTTTCTGCAACTGACGGCACCGGTCAAGACGTTCCTGAAAATTTCTTCGCATCACCGACAACCGGTCCAACTTGTCATCGATCGCCCTCACAATGCCATCGAGCGACTGTGCGCACTCATCAAGGATGACCTGACGCTCCCGTTGGTCTTCACTGCTGTGGTACGACATGCGCAACCGCTCGATATCATCTTCAGCATCCAGGATCCCGCGAATCTCCTGCAAAGAATACCCAAGGTACTCCTTCAGCCGCAAGATATGCGTCAACTTGTCGATCGTCTCTTGATCGTACAGACGGTGACCACCGGCCGTGCGCGCACAGGCCGGGATCAACCCGACTTCCTCATAATAATGCAGGGTGCGCGGGGTCACGCCCAACTGGCGGGTGACATCGTCTACACTCCACTTGTCTGTCGCCAAATTCACATCTCCTCTCCCTTTGCACCGATACCCGTCACTACAGTCAGTATATCACTTTACGTTGACGTAAGGTACACATGGTTTGTGCCTATTCGGAATCACGGCGACGCCGTTTCTTCTTCCCGCGGACGGCGGCGCGTGAGCGCCATGGTCCCGTCTATATTGCAAATTTCGATGGAATCGTTTAGGATCTTTGTAATTGATATTTAAATTGCCTAGAGACGAGGTCTGAGGATATGGCTACACTGGGGACACGGATCCGCGACTTGCGAACTCGCCGGGGTATCACGCAGACTCAACTGGCGGAGGGCTTGGTCACCCCCAGCATGATCAGTCAAATCGAGTCTGGCAAGTCCCACCCGTCTCGACAACTGATTGCTGAGTTGGCCAAACGACTGGGCGTGTTGCCAGACGAGTTGTCGATCCCTGTCGCCCGCGAGGAGCAGTTGACGGCGTTTGAGCAGGTGACGGCCGCGAGCCTCTTGGTAGGGGATATCGACACCGCCGAACGATTGCTCGCCAAGGCTTACAGCCCCGATGCGGCCAGACCAGAGCTCCACCGCCTGCACGGCATGATTCAAACCGAACGTGGCAACGAACCCGAAGCGGTTCGGGCGTTCACGCGCGCTCTGGTGCGTGCCCGCGATCAAAGACAATGGGAAAAGATCCCGGATCTATACATGCGGATGGGCATCGCGTATGCAAAAGCCAGCGACAACGAGACAGCGCTTCACCTCTACGGGATTGCGTCTCGGGCACGTCTGATGTTTCCGGATGACAACGGGGCATTCGAAGTCGAACTCGCCTTGCATGCGCAAAAGGCGTGGAAGGAAACCGGACAAGCGAACGAGACGCAAACGTCGGCGGCACAGGCGTTTGCGCTTCAGACCGTCGGTCCAGTCGCCCTCGCACAGGCACGCCAAAGTGCCGGCGAGGCCGCGGTGCAAGTGCTGGCCGATCAGACCGACGAGGCTCGCCGCCTCGCACGGCGCGTCCGCCAGACCGGGGAGATGGAACGGGTTTTGGCACTGGGGTTTGAGGTGTCCATGCTCCAGGTCAACCAACTACTCGACGAGGGCAAGTTTGAGGCGGCTCAAACGTTGCTCACCGAGGACTTGTCATACAGTCACGCCACCTTGTCGAAACCAAACCGGATTCGGCTGGCCCTGGCGGAGATTCGCTTGCAGATGGGTCAGGGCATCGAGAGGCGTCGCACTTTGCAATCACAGCTTGACATCCTGACGGCTCTTAGCGATGCATTCGATCGCGCGCTGCTGGGGGATTTCTACCGCGTGACGCAAGAGGCCATGAAGCTGGGATGGATTCGCGAGGCCAAAACGTGGCTTGCACTGATCAGAGACGCCGCCGAAGCGGCCGGCTACCTGGATCTCCTGGGCGATGTCCTTCTGTCTAACGGGCCCTCTGTTGGCGACATGCCGTAATCCCGCCCGGCCCTTCTGCGAGGAGCTACCCACGCACCTGCTCGTAAAGCGCTGCCCGATTCCGTCCCCGCTGTTTGGAGCCGATGTACATCGCCCGGTCCGCGTTGCGCAACAGGTCTTGCGGCGTGTCTCCCATAGCGGGATAGGATGCCGCGCCCACACTGACTGTCACGCGAATAGGCAAAGGGGTCGTCTTGCCGACCGACGGCAGGTGAACCGAGTGGCCAGCGACCGTCTGTCGCAATCGCTCCGCGATCTGCATCCCCACGTCAGGTCCAGCGCCAGGCAACAAGACAGTAAACTCCTCACCGCCGTAACGACACACCGTATCCACATCTCGCAGCTGTTCTTTTACCAGACTCGCGAACGACTTGAGGACTTCGTTCCCGGCCAGGTGGCCATAGGAGTCATTGATGCCTTTGAAGTGATCGATATCAAGCACCAGCAGCGTCAGCGGCGTCTGCGTATGATCTGCCTTGCGACAGGCCTTGTCCAAAGCCGCCTCAAAGTAGCGATAGTTGTACAGGCCCGTCAGTGGATCGATGAGACTCTGCTCCGTTGATTCCGCGAATTTGCGCGCGTTGTGCAACCCGATCGCGGCTTGACTGGCGAGAATCTGAAGGGTCTCTTGATTCCTTCGATCGAACGCCTTTCGCTCTTGATGGGCCAACACCAGCACCGCCAAGGTCTGTTCGCCGTAGCGCAAAGGGACCGCCATGATGGACGGCCAGGCGTCCATCACGCCATCCCCGACGGACGTGCCGGTTCTCGTTGGTTTCACCTTCTGCAGGACCGGCTCTCCGCTCTTCCAGACTCGCTCGACCATCCCTTGAACGCCATCGGCGCGCCACATCCGGACGCGCATCTCCATGTCATGGGTGTGTGGTGCATAGGCCAGAGGGATGACGAGATCAAGATCGTCCTGAACAAAGACATAGGCACTGTCAGCCGAGACCAGACGCAGGGCCCCGTCCAGCAACAACTGACAGAGATCGTCCTCATGCAAGACTTCGTTCAACTTCATAGAGATCTCGCTGATCGTGGAGAGTTGTCGGTTGGCAATCAACAGGTGTGAATACAATCGAAACATGTAGATCAGTCCCGCAAACGGGACCGCTGTCAGGAACAGTGCAATCGCGCCATAATTATGCTGCAACACGATCAGGAGCGCCGCGATCAGGATCTCTCCGAGGAGAGCGACCAAGTCCCAGAGCACGCCAAGTGTCCAGTTATCCACCCGCCTGGATTCGTCAGTCCACGCCAGCCACAGCGTAATCGCATAGTTTGACACAAAGTGCAGGACCATGTAGGCGATGACGGGCCCCACCAAAGGGGCGATGGGGGACGACCAACTGATCGGCGCGTCGGCACCGCCGCTCAGGCGATACCCAAGGTAAGCCGTTGCCACCATGATCGTGAACATGCTCAGGTTCGATGTCAAACGGCGAGGCTGAATAGTGCGGCCCGTCAGCCACTGACTCAGTAGCCAGATCACGATAATCGTGATCACGGTGATCAGAGGACCGAACTGCAAGAACATCGGCACCTCGATCCCCAGCGTGATCGTGACCGACTGATCACCGAGACGTACAGGAAACACCCATGCGCTAAAGAGCATCAATGCGTACGTGACCCATAACCAGATGTTGTCAGCGTGGATGGCCACGAGCGGCGCTTCACCCAAAATCACCACGAGTGATGCGATCGCAAGGACTCCCAGCAAGTTCAGCGTGAGCTTGTCCCGGTCCCGCGTCAACCGAACCCCACCTTTCACCACGGCAAAGTAGACACACTTTGCCTGAATCAAGGATTTCGCCAATCACACATCATTTTCCTGCTGGTCACACCAAGTGTCATACAGAAACTTGCGTAATCATGTGAATCGCGCGATCCATCTCCGCGGGGCCATGCACTTCCATGAGCAGCGCCTGCGTCTTGCGCGAGGCCTCCATGATCGCCACGGCATCAAACCAGCACCGTGATCGCGTACTTGGCACGTACGTAACATAGGGACAGGTCTGCTGCATCCGCGATACGATCTCTGCCGTGGCAGAGGCCGCACTGACATCGATGATCACGATATCGGAGACGCCATAACCGGAGGAGTACATGTGGAGGGACAACTTGCGCAAAAACCATTCGATCCAGTCGTCCGCGCCTTCCACGACCACAAGCACCGTCGGTGTCGCTCTGTCGAAAAGACGCGCTTGCCGATGCCAAAGCTGCCAGATCAGCATGATGCAACCATAGACTGCCAGACAGCCGATGACCACTTCGAGCACCATCGCCATACGCCCCCTGCCTCGTGTTTCCAGGCAGTGTATGCGCGGCGCCTCGATCCGGTGCGAGATAAAAAAGGACGCGCAAGCAAGAGTTGATCGCAAGCGCGCCAGTCATATGGGGTTAGGGTGTTCACGATAAGGATACGAACTCCCCCTCATCTTTCTGGGGGTCGTCCAGAAAAACTTGTCGAAATCACGCGCTGTCCTAGAGACCCGCGTCAGCCCTCATGGCCGCGGCACGATCGGTGCTCTCCCAGGGCAACAGAACGTCCGTGCGGCCAAAGTGTCCGTAGGCGGCAGTTTGCCGATAAATCGGACGTCGCAAATCCAGATCTCGAATGATCGCGGCTGGCCGCAAATCAAAATGAGACTGGATCAGCTCGACGATGCGCTCGTCCGACAGTTTTCCCGTGCCGAACGAGTCGATCGTAATGGAGACAGGGCGGGCAACGCCGATCGCGTAGGCAATCTGCACCTCACACTTGTCGGCGAGACCTGCCGCTACCACGTTTTTCGCCACATACCTCGCCGCGTAGGCACCCGAACGGTCAACCTTGGTCGGATCCTTTCCGGAAAATGCACCGCCACCGTGACGCGCGTACCCACCGTAGGTATCGACAATGATCTTGCGACCGGTCAACCCCGCGTCCCCTTGAGGGCCCCCGATCACGAAACGACCCGTCGGGTTGATAAAATACTTCGTCTTGTCGTCCAGCAACTCGCGCGGGACCACCATATCCACCACAAGACGCTTCAGGTCGCGTTCGATGGTCTCGCGGTCGACCAAGGGATGATGCTGCGTCGAGATGACGATCGTGTCGACCCGGACCGGCCGGTCGCCCTCATACTCGACAGTGACCTGCGTCTTCCCATCCGGACGGAGGTAACTCACCAGCCGTTGCTTGCGAACTTCGGACAGACGGCGGGCCAGTTTGTGTGCAAGGGAGATGGGAAGCGGCATCAACTCCTCCGTTTCGTTGCACGCGAATCCGAACATCAGCCCCTGATCGCCGGCGCCAATCGCCTCGATGTCCGCCTCGGTCATGTCGCCGAGCCGCGCCTCGAGCGCTTTGTTCACGCCCATCGCGATGTCCGCGGACTGCTCGTCAATCGACGTAATGACGGCACACGTGTCGGCGTCAAAACCAAACTTCGCGCGAGTATACCCCAACTCGCGAATGGTCTCCCGCACGACGCGCGGGATGTCGACATAGCCCTTGGTCGTGACTTCGCCTGCGATCAAGACGAGCCCTGTCGTGACCGACGTCTCACAGGCCACGCGCGATGCGGGGTCTTGCTTTAGAAAGGCATCGAGTAACGCATCAGAGATCTGGTCACATATCTTGTCGGGATGTCCCTCTGTAACGGACTCGGATGTAAATAACTTGCGGTAGGTCATTCTATAGGCACCTCCATACCATGAAGACAGCACGATAACTGTAGTACAGGAGGGGGCGGGTGTCAACCGCACGAACGGTTCCTCGCCAAATCACAAAAACAGACGATCGTCGAGCCAGTCGGGCACCAACAGGCCCTCTGACTCGACGATGCGCAAACCCCGTCTGAAGACACTTCGTGTGGAGGACGATTTACGGCTGGTCTGACGGCGACTGCCTGGCCAGGGACATCTCAGCAAAGGCGACGAGCTTGCGCGTCATGCTGCCCCCCACTTTACCGGCATCGCGCGTCATGATCTCTCCCCAGTAGTCTTCACTCCCCTGAAAGACAGGCAGACCCAGCTCTGAAGCGATCTCGTATTTCATGTCGTCGAGCGCCTTATGGGACGCCTTGATCACTTGCGAGAATCCACTGGACATAAAAGACCCCTCCTTCGTAGCGGCTACACGGTCGCTTCACCGTTGCACCCCTAGCTTCTGCAAAGGAGGACTCGTTCAAGAAGGTGGTTGTTGGGCAAAACCCCTACCCTTGCTCAAAGGGAGCGATCACGTCCGTCGTCTGCATCTTTCCAGCTAAACCGTCGCGCCCACACCGCCAGCGCTTCACTCGCGTATCCGCGCCCCTCGTCACTGCGCAGGACCGGCGCCAAGGCGCGAAGCCCCAGATGGTCTGGCAGCCAATAACTCGCACCCGGGCCCACACTGAACACCCCTGGTACGGAATGGGCCTCGTACCTCGCCAAAGGATGCAAGACCGCGTACAACTGATTCACTATGCTACTGCTCGCCCCAGGTACGACGAGTTGCGCCAATGTCCCGAGCGCCGCGCGAGGCAAGGCTCGACATCGATTGACGAGCGCCCGCAAAAACCGTTCTTGTCTGTGCACGCGACCGATGTCGCCCAAGGGTTCATGGCGAAACCGTACCACGGCCAGAGCGCGGGCCGGGTTCAATTGGCACCATCCCGCTCGGATGCGCACATCCCCCTCCGGGCTCTCGATGCTCCGATCCACCCAAAACTTGAGGGGGCCCATGAATTCGATGCACTTGCGGAACCTGGCGAAATCCACGAGCGCGACGGCCTGCACGGGCACACCCGACAACGCCGTCACAACACTACACAGCGCCGCCTGACCCCCGCGGCGAAACACCCCATTGACTTTGTCCGGACCCCATGCCGTCTGCACCAGCGTATCCCGGGGAATATGCAACACGTTGACCACACCGGACCCCACACGCGATGACATCAACACCAGGACATCTGTATGATTTTCAGTTCTTCGCACTGCATCCCGGCTCTCCGGATCCCCGTCGAGCCCGGCCACCAGCAACGTTCGCAGCGGTCCCAATCGCTGTGCATGCACGCTTCGGTCGGGAGCACCGAGCGAATCCGCTCTCGCGAGCGACACAACGTGTACAGGTTCGTACAGGGCGAGTGCGCAAACAAGCCATCGAGCCAGCCACCGAACTGCGCGCACAACCACCCTCCTCTATCATGGGCGCGCCGAGTGACGCCCCTCGCGCCACGCCCGCCAGGCGAACACGGGAAGTGCCATTTGTCGTCGCAACCTGCGCGGCTCTCGAACCAGTCGATAAAGCCACTCCAACCGGAGCCTCTGGGCCCAGACTGGAGCCCGCGTGACCGTGCCGCCAAGGACGTCGATCGTCCCACCGATACCCATGGCCAAGGGGATGTTCAACTGGTCCCGTACCCTGTCTACAAATACCTCTTGTCTGGGTTGCCCCAAACCGACAAGCAATATGTGCGGGGCAAAGGCCGCCACCTGGTCGATCACTTCGCGTTCCTCTTCCTCAGAAAAATAGCCGTGCCGCCCGTCCACGCGCAAATCCGGATGCCTTCGACGAATGGCTGACAGCGCAGACTGGAAAGATGGGTCCGACGCACCCAGCAAGTAAACGCCCCAACCTGCAGTCTCTGCCTCAATGAGAAGGCGTTCGGTCAACTCAATGCCCGTCACCCGACCCGCAAGCCTTGTACCGCGCCAGCGGGCTGCCAGGACGATCCCAATGCCATCGGGGGTGATCAAGTCAGCCCGTTCGATAGGCCGACGCAGTGATGGGTCCCGAAGCACGCGCATCACGAATTCGGGTCCTGCCGTGATGACGACATGCGGCGACCCGCTCCTTATAAAGTTGAGGCACTCCTCCACAACACGTTCCAAAGGCCACTCCGTAAATTCGATCCCGAGAATCGTAATCATAATCCCAAAAGGCCCCTCAGTGTCCGCGATCAAACAATTCGAACTGCCTCCGCAACGAACCGCGTTCACGGGGGTCGAGGTAAAAATACCACAACCCGTCCACAGGGTCCACCAGATTCGTGCCTTCCAGTGTGTGTGACGTGACGATGACGTGTTTGGCTACGGAGAAACGGCTTACCGTTGTCAGTGCCTCCCAGACGCCGACATCTGTCACCACATCGTCTGGAATCTTAAGCGCGGCGCCAATCACTTGTTGCCAACGAGACAGCGGAATGTGCGTGGCGGTCAGTGCCGCAAGCAGTCGTTGCTGCCGCTTCATTCTCCCCGTGTCCGCCAGCGCGTCGTGACGGAAACGCACAAAGTCGAGGGCCTGACTTCCATTAAGATGCTGCCAGCCCCTATTCAGAGCGATGTGCGTGCCGTCCGTGGCATCATCGTAGCGCAGGGGTTCGTCGACCAGGACGGTGACGCCACCGACTGCGTCAATCAGCTGCACAAACCCTCTAAAGTCAAGCCGTACCACATGATCGATGCGTACATCCAGCGCTGATGCAACAGTGGCTCGTAACAGCGCCGTATCACCGTATGCCAGCGCATGGTTGATCTTCGTCCAACCAAAGCCCGGGATCTGAACCCGCATGTCGCGGGGGACAGAAATGACCAACACGCGGGGCAAACGTGCGTGAATTCGAATCAGCATCAATGCGTCCGCGCGCGCCCGCTCCCCCTTGCGCGAATCGGACCCCGCAATCAGCCACGTCTGACCTAAAACTCCGATCGTCGCCAGGGCCCCGGCATCGCGCGCACCCTCGCCTTGGGCATGCTGCGCATGGCGAACATCATGGGCACCCGTATTCACTCTACCGGCGAACGTCTCGCGCCTTCGCTCGTTGAGGACGGCAGTCCCCCGCTGTCCAAGGCCGTGAGCCCAATCGCCGCACGTCCCCATCGTGAAAAACCCCAGACACCCAGCGACAACAAATGACCCCAGGATCTTGACACCGATTCGATTGCCGACACGGAGTCCCCCCTCACACAGCCACAAGAATGGCACAAAGCCCACGGCTGCGCTTCTGAGGATAGCTTGTCCACACAAATAAAAAAGCCACCCCGCGGGAGGTGACCCCATACGATTTCTTTTGTTTCTCTGAGGGCTTCTGATCCTATCGAAATGGTTATACTGCGAAAGTATAGGAAGCACGATATACTCGACACTTATATATCCAATCCATTTCCCGCGAGCGAGCGAGTTGGGGGGACCTCCTAAGGGGGGTTAGGAAATCACTCGCTCACCCGGGTACAATGGATGCTTCCTCCCGAAGCCGATACTACAACCGTCCTCGTGTGACCAATGTCCGGCAGCCCAGCCGTCTTGTAGGGAGACCCCACAACACCTGAAAACTTTGCGCCCTTGCTTCACAGCAAGTATGCCTTTATCGGGAGGTCCTGCTGAAATGAATGGTACTCGATTCGACAGCGATTGACAAGCCCTTTTTACTAGATTGTCGAAAAAAAGTGCACAAACGTTATCCACCAATCTGCGACATGACTCGAAGCGTTGGAACCAGGCCACTTTCAAGGTCTTCGCCCGCGCGCGCCATCTCGTGCTTTTCCGGTTTTAGCGCCAACGCACGATAAAACAGGTCACGCATCTTCTCAGGGTCGCCGAGGCAGTCGCGAACCGTGACCTCGTCCGCCCAGTACAAGCAGGGTTTAAGACGTCCGTCTGCGGTAAGTCGCAGCCGGTTGCACGTCTCGCAAAAGTGATCGCTGACTGGGTGGATGAGACCGACCTGCCCCGGTGCACCAGGGATCTGATAGTACTGTGCAGGCCCGTTGCCGGTTACCACACCGCCTGGTAGCAGTTCGATTCCAGCAGCCTGCGCCGTCTCAAACACCGTCTCAAGCGGTACATAGCGCTTGCGCCAAGACTTGGCATCCTGCCCAATCGGCATGTACTCGATAAACCGAACCACGAG
>JAPNUJ010000006.1:16090-50409 GCA_026627155.1 Bacillota bacterium
TCGGTCAACCGCAGAAAGTCCAGGACCTCCGCTTCGTTAAATCCCCCCACCAGAACGACGTTGAGCTTGATCGGTGAGAACCCGACTTCGACGGCCTTCTCGAGGCCCTCCCAGACGCGGGCAAAGTCACCGAAGCGCGTAATCGCCTGGAACGGCTCCGCCTTCATCGAGTCCAAGCTCAAGTTCAAGCGCGAAACGCCGGCATCAAACAAATCCTGCGCCTGATCGCGCAACGTCATCCCGTTCGTCGTCAGCGCGATATCCTCAATGCCATCCACTGCAGCCAACCGGCGCACCAGCCGCGTCAATCCGCGCCGCACCGTAGGTTCGCCCCCTGTAAGACGCAATTTGCGAATGCCCAAAAGGGCGCCCGCCTCGACCACCTGTACAATCTCGTCGTCCGTCATGACCGCCGACTCGTCCAAAAACTGCACACCGTCTGCCGGCATGCAATATACGCACCGCAAGTTACAGCGGTCCGTCACGGAGATGCGCAGATAATCATGGATCCGGCCAAAGCGATCAACCAGTGCCATACGAGCCCCTCCCTTCCGCCTCGCAGCGACGCGACGCATCGCTTGCCGACAGTCCCCCGCGAATCCGTGCGCGAATCAGCAACTAGGGCCCGGTCCACCTCTGCGACCGCCGACGACCCGTCGATTCCATCAAAGCGTCCAGCGACTCACCTAGCTCGAAAGTGCTGCGTTCATCAAGTCTGTCACGACGATCGGGTCCGAGGTCGTTCCGTCCGGATTGACCGCGGGTGCCTTGTAGGTCTGCCCAACCGTGTAGAAGTGACCGTTGGGACCTTTCAATTCATATTGTAACGCAAGCGTGGTCACATTGCTCACGTCCACCGAGAGGTTCGTCGGCGCTGCACCACCCTGGATCCAGCCCGTGCTCGCCAGGGTTTTCCCGTTTCCGACGACCGAAACCTGCACATAGCCAGCAAAGTTTTTGGAGAGGTCATCGACGGCGAACGATGCGGAAAACGTCTTGTATTGCCCGTTTAGCGCATAGGACAGTCCCGGGATGACCGAAACCTGTCCGGGGTTCACGGCCCATTGGATCGCATACTGCCCCGGGTACAGTTGTCCGAGCACAGACGCCGGCCAATAACCTGACAGTTGCCCATGGGGATACAGCGCCGGATTCGAAAAGTCCCCCAACAGTTGCGTGGGCTTCAGCGACATCAGGGCCGTCGACCCACTCGCCAGGGCAGGCGGTGACTGCATCTGAAAATTGACGTTGCCCGTCGAACTTACGACAGGAATGAGACCTGTCGCCTGCTCATACGCTGACGTCTGGGCTGGCACATCGAAATACGTCTTGCCATTCGTGATCCCCGCTTCCATCTGCACGCCGTTATAGTAAACAGCCAGAGGGTCAACGGGTGCCGCTGGTTGGACACCGACCGAAGCCGGCTTGTTGACCCAACTGACCTTGGCATCGAGCGCATGCGCCACCGTGCTGATCGGCACATAGACGTTGCGATTATAAATAAACGGGGGTGCCGACATCACCACACTCTTGCCATTGACAACCAATCCGATATCATCAAATGACGCCTTGATCAACTGCACGCCGGTACTCGCGTGCGAGACCCCGGACACCAGCAGGGCGCTGGTGAGAACACCGAGCAAAAAAGCAGTCGGTCGCTTCACGTCCATCGCCCCTTTCTAGTGTAGGTTGACGTCGACAAAATCCACATCTACGTTCAGTCCCGGAGGCACGGCTTGTCCCATAGTGTATACCGTGCCATTGCTTGTCTTGATCGCGAACTCCACTGTGAGCAACTGGACCCCCGTCAGGTTCGCGCTGACCGGCGTAGCGGGTTCCCCTTGCGACATCCACGGCGACTGATAAAGAACAGCGCCCCCGCTCATCAACGTCAACTGCGCCTGCTGCTTCGTGTTCGACGCGTCGTCGACCCCGAACGCCCCTGTCACAGTGGTGTAGGCGCTTTTCAGATTGTACTCCACCCCTGGGACCTCGGATCCGGAGGCCTGCGGCGCCCACACAAGCGAATTCGAGTTCGGATAGACGATGCCATTGATCGTCGGAGCCCCATCATTGAACCCGTAATCCGGACCAATCGATCCGTTCTCCTCATGCGCATAATCGCCGTAGTCACGCGTGTCGTAAAAAGACGAGATCGGCATCCCTGAACTCGGACCTTGCCCAATGTAGATCGCTTGCCGTGCCGCATCGTAGTAAAACGGCTCGTTCGCAGCCGTCGCCAGCGCGAAGCCCGAAACATACGTCTGCCCATCATACGCCACCGTATGCGTCCCCGAGTAGACCGGCAAGTTATAAAAGGTAAGCGCACCTTGCTGGACCTTCGCAATCTGCGGATCTGTAACGACGACCTGATGTTTCGCGCCACTCCACGTCACCGTGGCCCCCAATCCATGACCGATCGCACTGATCGGCACGTAGACATTGTGATTGTAGATGAACGGCTCTGCTGCTGTAGCGATCGTCTTTTGGCCCACGCGAATACCGATATCCGCAAAATGAGCGCTAATCGTCTGAACCCCGGAACTTGCAAACGCCCATCCGCCAAACACTAGGCTCCCGGCCAACACCCCAAGCGCATACCCCGACAATGACCGCAGCCGCAGCCTTCTCAACACCAGACACCGCCTCCGATCTGCCCTCTGTGCATGTCCCTCTATGATACTCCAGCTAGGTACCTGTCACAATGGCAACTTCGGGCAGGGAGGGGGATGCACGGTTGGAGCAGGCCTTTTCATCCGCATATGACAAATTCATTCTTCACCATTTGGCAAACGCATCTCCTGCACGGGCGTCCCGGATTGCCGGAGGACTTGGGTATGTCGAGCGATTATTCTTGGAGACGGTTTGGTGGCCCACATTTCGTCACTTCGACGGAATTTCCCCCCAGCATGAAGTGAGAGACTACGATGACGGATTTCGTTATATAGACTTCGCCTACCATCTTCCGCACGCTCGTGTCGCCATCGAGATCGATGGCTTCGGGCCACATTGGCGGGATATCTCTCAAGAACAATTTGCGGCGAACTGTCGACGCCAAAACATGCTCATTTTGGACGAGTGGCGCGTTCTGCGGTTCGCTTTCGTCGATGTTCGGCTCCATCTTACGTCACGCGTCGATGCTAATTTTTCGCGAGGGAGTCGGATTACCATAGAAACGCCAACTTTCCATATTGCGATTGGCCGAGCGCGGACAGACTTACTCGCGGGCGGCTCCAACTCATTCAAAGTCGCTAGAAGTTCTGAATTTGTACAAATTGTTTGACATAGTTTAGATGGAATGATATCCTACGAGCGCAAGCAAAATCATCCTGAGTACGTCCTGTACTTCTGTAGGAGGCTTTTCTGGATGCAAGGATCAGTCAAGTGGTTTAACGGTGAGAAGGGCTACGGATTCATTCGTGTGGATGGCGGCAACGACGTATTTGTTCACTATACGGCCATCAGCGGTGACGGCTATCGCACGCTGGAAGAAGGCCAGCAAGTGGAGTTCGATATCGTCGAAGGACAGCGTGGCCCGCAGGCCGCCAACGTCATCAAGCTGTAGATCGCTTGGGGCCGAAAGCAACAGCTTGAGAGTCTTGTATTAAGTGGCTGGACCAAGGCACCTCCCCCGACTGGCGGAGGTGCCTTGGTCTGTCACACACCTTAGGCACCTTAGGCACCTCACCCTCGCTCCTGGGCCAGACTGGTGATATACTGGAAGTATCAACTCATGGGCGCATGGAGAATGTACCGCGGGGGAGGGGAACAGCGTGCCACGATCTCGCCGCCCGAAGTATCGCCGTAACGTTCGTCGCCCGCGACCCTTGACGACCGCAGTGTTTAGCGTGATTGGCGTGCTCGCGGTGTGGACGGGAGTGCACACCCTGACCGGGCCGGACCCCCATCTGCCGGCATGGCCGTTCGGGATCTCACTGCCAAGCCCGCCGTCCGACTCGCCCAATAACTCCGCGACGGACGGTCTAACTGACTCGCCGGAGACCGCCCAGTGGATCTCGACCCTGTTCCTCCATACCCCCGCCAGCGGCGTCTCAAGCGTCAATTGGCTCAGCGCCTTGGATTTGGCGCGCGAACAGGTGGAGAATCCAAAGTTGACAACCGACTTTGAAACGGGTGATCATGCCGTTCAACTTCGATCCGTGACGTTTGTCGCCGGATCGCCTAACGTGCTCATTACCGCGACGGTAGAGGGATTGGATTCCCACACGAACTCGCCAGCACCCCGGGTTGTGTGGCTCCGCGTGTGTCAGCAGCGCGGTCCGGAGCCCGGAGCGACATGGGTCTATCCGATCTCCCTGCCGCCCACGGCCGCTTTGTCAACCCTGCCGCAGCTGTCAGGTCTGCCCGAGTCCACAGCTCAGCCCAATCCCCCAGCGCAGCCCCAGTCCGCAGCTCAGCCCGAGTCCGCGAATGCAACACACCAGGCGGCAGTTGTCAATTTTTCCGCTTTGATCCATGTCCCATTTGCAGCCGGCACGTATCAGCTGGCGCTCGCCCCTTCTTTGTCGACCGGGCAGACGAACCTGGCTGACACATTTGACCTGAAATCATCGTCTGTCTCGATGCCAATCACCCTGTCGTTTTCTGGCGAGGACAGTGACCAGCAACTTGGCCGCCTCACGTCCGTGTGGGCGGACTGGACAGATCCTCAGGTTGCGAGCCTCGCTCATCGCATCGCCGGTCACTTACCGCCCTTGGCCGCTGCCGAGGCCGTCTATCACTATGAAGCGGCGCACATCAGTTATGATGGGAACTCCCTGATCGACGGGGACTACACATGGAGCACCGCGCAGGAAACCCTCGCCTCCGGCGAGGGCATCTGCCTGGACTATGCCAATGTGGCAGCGGCTCTCTTGCGATCTCTGCACGTTGCCACACAGATTGTGGTGGGTTATGCCCGCGATCCCGACGCCACCGTGGCGGATAACGGCAACACGGCCCACGCCTGGGACCGATCTTGGATCGGAGGACGATGGGTGTACTTTGACCCAACCTGGTCTCGAGAGTACTTCCTTCCACCCGGGCAAGCGTATCCACAACCCACTGACTTGTACGTCTACCAGCCACAGTGGTTCAATCCGCCGGCTTACCTGCTGGCCGCCACTCACAAAATGAACGGCGTGCTCGACCAGTAGATGGCCGTGCCCGCCCCAGACCATAAAGCAACGCCCCGACCAGGTCCCTCCGGTCGGGGCGTTGCTTTATGGAGAAAGGTAACTCAGTAAGCAAATTGCGCTTGCGAGTTGGTCACGCTCGTTCCCGGAACGGACGCGATCACGTGATCCTGAAGATCGCCATCGGAATCTGCCGTGGAACTCGACGTGTACGTCACTGTCACCTGGCCTTGCGCGTCCGTGACGGCCGCATTGGCCGACAAGGACCCTGGTGCCTCCGCGCTCTCGCTGGTGGACTCGCTCGTCGTTCCGACCACTTGCTGAAGCGAGAAGTCCACAGTCTGGCCGCCGATGGGGTTGCCGTACGCGTCAAGCAGGGTGTACGTGATTTGATGAACCGAATCCGGCCCCACCGTGGTGAGTCCCGTTACGGAACTTGCAATCGACGACGGAGTAGCGGCGGTCACGCTCAACAAGTCACTGCTTCCACTGATCTGCACGTTGTCCGCCGTCACGGTAACCACGGAACCTGTCACAGCGGCCGTCGGTTGAAGCGTGACACTGTATTGACCATTGGCATCCGTCGTGGTAGCCATCGACTTGCCGTCTGCGACCACGACGACGGGGAGACTGGCAAGGTCCTGTCCGTCGCTATTTTCCACGGTGCCGGAAATCGTGACGTTCTGTCCGGCTGTCACGGACGTCGCGCTGAGAACGACGGATGAATGTGAAGCGTCAGCCACTCCCGTACCCGTCTGCGTCGTCCCTGTACCCGTGCTGGAACCACTGCCGCTGCCGCTGGTGCTCGTGCCACTGCCGGAGACTGTGGTCGTCGTGCCGCCGTTTGCCTGGATGACGACCGTCAGTTGGGAATCGACACGGGTCAACGCAGCGACCGCCCAGTAACTCATCGACCGATACTCAATCAACAACCGCAATCCGTCATACAGGCGCTGGGCTTTGACTTGCTGATCAGATCCAAACCGGTTCAGATACGCATCCATCGCGTTCTGCGCGTCGCTGAAGCGATTCTCGATTGTGTTCAAGTCCCACTGGGCCTGAGCAATGTCACTATGGAGACCTCCCATAGGTTGCGGCGCCATGATCGACTGGTGCAGTTGGAAGCTCAGCGTGTCCAGTTGGTTCAGCAAGGTGCTGAGTTGCGTCATCGATGTCGCCGTCAGCATCTGCCCGATCACGGTCTGCATCTGTTGCTCGATCTGCACGTCGGTTTGGGTGTTGTCGCTGGCCCCAGTCGATGTCGTCGTGTCAAGGTTGGTTGCTGTCTGAATGTCCGCTTGTAGCTGCTGTTCTGCCGCTTGCACTTCTGTTTGATCCTTTTGCTGCTCGGCTTGCAAGGCGGTAATCAGAAACGCATCGGACACTTTTCCATGCCACCACTTCATGTCGTGCCATTTACCATTGTCGTTGCCTTGGCCATTGTCGTTGCCTTGGCCGTTGTCGTTGCCTTGGCCGTTGTCGTTGCCTTGGCCGTTGTCGTTGCCCTGCCACCCCGGGCCGCCTGGGCCCGGCATCAGGCCCCAGCCAGACGCGAGATTCAGATCCGCCATCAGCTGCTGCATGAGCTGCTTGTAGGAGTGAGGCGCTGGACCTGGCTGCGGAGGGGTGCCTGGACCCCCAACACCAGGCGCCCCCGGACCCCCCTGTTGTCCAGGACCCGGAGGTGTGCCCGGAGGCCCTCCTGGACCGCCGTCGGCAAAGGCCGGTGCCCCCGCCATGCCCAAAGTAAGTAGGACAGCTGCCGCTGCCGTGATCTGCTTCATTCCACGTAAAGTCCGCAAGTCGATCTCTCCTCTTCCGAAGAAGGTATGTGTTGAGCCTACCCAGTGCCTTGGCCATGAGAGCACGGGATCTGCCCTATGTGCCTAGCATTCGGTCCGGGGGACCCGTTTGTGACCGTCGGCGCAAAAAAACATGCGTCCCGCGTGGGGCGCATGTTTTTCGCTACCGGTAAAGCCTCATCGAACTGATCCCGTGGAGAGTGTCTCCTGTCAGTTGCTGCTGGTCTGAACGGCAGCGGACAGATTGACCGTCACGCTCGACCCGTTGACGTAGTAGACCGGAAGACCACTCGAACCCGCTGGCAACTGGATCACTGGCGAGTTGGCGCCAGTCGCCGACAGACGGAACTGGCCGCCTTGATTGCCATCACTCATGACGAAGTTCTGCGCCGCATTGCCCCAAATCACCGGGTTCCCTTCCGCGTCCACAGGCCGCAAGAACAGTTCCACCGGCACGTTCGACTGAACCGCGAGGGGGTTGGTCGACGTGACTTCCTGCCCGTTGCTGGTGAACAGTGCAGCACCCACCGCGTTGCCTGGCACGATTTGCATCGAGATCGAGCCCGTCAGGTTCTGACCGGGAACGCTCAAGTCCGTGGCCGTCACTTGCGCCTGGCCTGCCTGCGCCGCCGTCGCGTTAAATGTGAGGGTTCCGCTCGCCGGCAACACCGCCGTATAGACGTTCGGCTCGCCCGCGACCGCCGTCAGGCCAGTGGGGTTGATCAGACCCGGCGACAAGGTCACCTGCATCAGATCCCCGTTGGGGCTTGGGTTGCCGTAGGAGTCCGCCGGTGTGACTGTCAGCGTCACTGTGTCCCCTGCCTGCGCCGAAGTCGTGCTGTGCAGGTAGACCGGGTTATTGTTCGTGTAAGACGTGGTATCCTCAGCCGTCAGTTTCATCTGCGTCGGAACCGCGTTGACCATCTTGATCATCGCCGGCGTCACAGACACGCCGTTGCCGTTAACCTGATCAATCCCGACAGCCCAGGAGTCGCCCGGCATATGACTGCCGACAAAGGGCACACTGACCTGACCGTTGCTACCCGTGTTCAGCGTGAGAACGCCTGCCGTAGAGCCACCGAGTGTGGCCGTGTCCGAGCCGGATTTGGTCGCCACTGTGAACTGGACTGGCACGCCCGCCTCGGCAACCGGATTCCCGAAAGCGTCCTCGAGCTGCGCCACGATGTTGGTCGTGTTGCTCGTGTACGGCAAGTCGAGCTCCGTGCTCGGCGACGTAATGACGGCCTTGGCCGGTGCCCCTGGTACAATCGCGAAGGACACGTTGGCGGGCGTCAGATTGTCACTGGAAGTAACCTGTAAAGTGTAGTTCCCTTGCACCGTACCCGTCACAATCGCTTCGTTGCCTTGGATCGAGACGTTTGCAATGCTGCTGGAAACAGGCTGGTTGTTTTGCAGAATCGTCGCCTTAAAGCCGCTGTTGCTGTTGTCCGTCACGACGTTGCCGTTTTGATCCACCGCATAGAGGTCAAATACACCACCGGATGAACCCGCGACGATGCTGCTGCTTGAAGTCGGAGCCACGACCGCCTTCACAGCCACTGGACTGCCGACGACGACCGACTGAATGGTCCCCGTCCCCGCTTGCAAGCCAGGGCCTGTCGCCGTGATCGTGATCGTGCCGTTTGCCCCTTGCTCCGAGGTCACACTACCTTGTACGGCGGATGTCACCTGACCATCGCCGATATAAGCGGTTTGCGTCGGCGTCCCAGACGTAAAGGCCCCCGGTCCCGACACGGCGAGATTGACCTGATACGTCCCCGTCAGCATCGGCTGCCCGGACTGATCCAACACTTGAACGGTAAACCCGTCCACCGTCGGTTGGTTGTTCTCCACCGTCGCGCTGGCCGGAACCACCTTGAGCGAGGTGGCGATCTGCTGCTGCTGCACGACCGTTGCCGTCGCCGACACGATGCTGTTGCCATTCATCAGCTCAGTGCCGCCCGTCGGGACGATGTCCGTGCCCGTAATCGTGTCCGTAACGCCGAGTTGACTCGTCGATTTGACCTGGATCGTCGCCACGCCGTTGACCACTGGAACACTGGTGACCGCGCCGACCAACGATCCGTTGGCGGCTACAAGCTGATTGTTCGTATCCGTGAACTCCATCGTACCGTTGAAGTTCGTGACCGGATTACCGTTCGAATCGACGATCTGAGCAGTGATCGTATCCGTCGCCGTGCCGTCCGCCACGATGCTGGGACTCGCCGCAGACAACTTGACCCCAGCCGCAGCCCCTGCCACTGTGACGGTAAGCGGTGCGGATTGAATGCCATCCACAGTCGCCGTGATCTGATACGTTCCCGGCTGCGTGGCCACCAGCACGCCGGTCTGGCTGACAAATGCATTGGTGCTGTTCGTCGTGTACGTAATCGCGGACGTAGGCGTCACCGTGCTGCCGTTCGGCGCCTTAAGCGTCGCGGTCAACTGCTCACTGGTGTTGACCGCCATCGCCGCGTTGCCCGACAAGGTGAGCGTGGTGCCAGCCGGTACCGTGACACCCTGAACTTTTTGCCAGATGTTGTACAAGACGACGGCTGCGCTCGCACGATCGAGGTAAATCTGATTCTCCGTCGACGGGATGCCGTCGAACAAGCCAATCGACTTGGTATACTCCAGCGGCGACATGTGCATGCTGGTTAACGTCGACTGTTGCAACTTGCCGGCCGACTCCATCGCCGCCACGTAGAACGACGCCGCATCGCCCCATGATGCCTGATAGTTTTCGTTAAAGTCCCCACCCAAGCGGACGTTGATCCAGTACGGCTTGATCCAGCCCGCTGCTTCAGCCGCGCCAACGTAGTTGTAATCCCAGTTGCGCGGTGGGATGTCGCGGAAGAACTGTTGATGCGCGATAGGCGCGACATGGGTCTCGGCGCGAACGACGTTCAGAAAATAGGCAAGAAACTGCCCACGGGAGATAATCTGGTTCGGTTTGAACTGCCCGTCACTGTACCCGTGGATAAAGCCCTGATCGGAAAGACTGATGATATCCTGCGCCGCGAAGTTTCCGCTGATGTCGGTATAGGTCACGTTGGTATCCGCAAAAGCCGCAGGTGCCAGGGCGCTCACTACAAGTGCTGCTGCTGCAATGCCTGTGATGGTGCGCTTCATTCTGGTTCCCCCTTAGAGTTTGGCGCGCCGTGTGGCCGCCGTATGAGTCTCGCGTTGTCCTGCTAGGTCATCATAGCAGAATCCAAGCGAACTACTACAGGTAATTCGACGCACGCGAGCCATTTATGACTGTACCGAAATCATGTCAATTCTCAGCGAACATCTATACTGACGCACCCCGAGGCCGTTTGGTTACATCGACAGGGTAAACTGCCCTTGGAACGCAGACCGGGATTTCCCGCGCCCTGACTAGGCTGCAGCGAGAAATCCCGGTGGTGCATGATCCACATCATGGTGGTTCACGGAAAATTTATGAAAATAGTGTGAACGTCAGGAGAGCACCGCACAGTGCGCCACGATCTCGTCCCAGTTCTCGAACCGTCGCACGATATCCTCTTCATCCAGACTGAGACCGCGCTGCACTTCGACGAAGACCAAGTGGTCATGGGCCCTGACCGCGTGCCACATCCCCGCAAAGACCTGCACCACGTCGCCCGGTTGCAACTCTGTCATGCGGTTGTTGAGGATCAAATCGCCTGACCCTTCGACCACCGTCCACATCTCGGTGCGCCGCGCATGCTGCTGATAGCTGAGATTCTTGCCCGAAAAAAGCTCCACGTTGCGCACGAGAACCTCCGTGCCATCCGCCAGCCGACTGTAGTCAAACACCCGATAGTTACCCCAGTAGCGTTCCTCATACATCGGCCGGCCGGAAAACGGCTTGACCACATCCTTTAGCGCCGACGTGTACCCTTTCTCCGCAACCAGCACGCCGTCCGGCGATGCGACCACGACAGCGTTTTTCAGGCCCATCGTCACGACAGGTATACTCAGTTCATTAATAACATGCGTGTCCTCGCAATCCACCGCCGTCCCAATCCCGGCAAACGGATGCTCCATCTCCTCCGACAGCGTCTCCCACGTACCGAGGTCTTTCCATGTTCCCGAGTACGCGATCGCCACGATCTTGGCGGCCTGCTCGACGACCTCATAGTCAAAACTCCGTGCGGGCAACGATCCATAGGCGTCGAGGATCCCCGAATAGGTCCAAGGCAACCCCCGTCCCTGTAAAATCGAGCGCAGGTAGCCTAAACGGAAACAGAAAACCCCGCAGTTCCAGAGCGCGCCTTCCCCCAACAACTGCTCCGCAAGTTCGATAGGCGGTTTCTCAACAAAGGCCGCGACGTTCAAAACACCGCTGGCGCCTCCATCATCGCGTCCCACGCGGAGGTAGCCGAACTTACTCGTCGCAAACTCCGGCCTCACCCCGAGCAGCGCCATCTCCGCATCCGAATCCGCCAGAGCCCGCTCGAGCGCCACGATCGCCTGAAAGTAGGCCTCTTCGACATAGGGATCGACGGGCAAGATCGCCACCACCTCGTCATCCGGCGCACCGACCACATCCAGCAAGTAGGCAGAAATCAAGGCGACGGCAGGAAATGTGTCACGACGCTCCGGTTCGACGATGACCGGTACGTCGCCCAGTTGAGACTCGATGATATCCACCTGTGCCCGCGACGTGCAGATGAAAGACTGATCGGCGAGTCCCAGTGACTCCATCTGCCGCCATACCCGCTGGACCATCGACATGGCCCGCCCCTGCTCACTTGGCAACACCTTGAGAAACTGCTTGGACCGTGCGTCGTTCGAGAGCGGCCACAACCGTTTCCCGGATCCACCCGACAAAAGCACAAGTTTCATATAAGATTCCTCGATTCATAGACGGATTGACTCTCTATAGCAAATAAAGCCTTACCGTGAGATGGATTATGTCTATTATAATCCGTCCTAGCCTGCGGCGCCAGAGCGGACAGCCATTCCACTCTATTGTCAATGCCATCCAAGCTTGTAACAACACTCTGAAAAGTTCGCGAAATCAGATTGACTACCTTTTGATTAGTTGATATTATCGAAACATTCCCGAAACACTTCTGACATACTAGGGGCATCTGACGGTAGAGAAATTGCCGCAAAACTCCCGTTTTCCGTTATAGACATTTACTTGCGGGGGTTGATATCGAAGTGGCCATGTACATTCTTCGTCGCTTGTTGCAGGCAGTCCCCGTGTTGTTGGGCATCTCCCTTCTGCTCTTTTTCATGATGCACTCCATTCCTGGTGGGCCGCTCGCCATGTACGCCCACGAACCCGGCATGACCAAGCAACTCATGGCCCAACTTAGCGCCAATCTCGGTCTGAACAAACCGCTATGGCAGCAGTACGTCGACTGGCTCGGCGGTGCCTTGCAGGGCAACTTCGGCTACTCGTACTCGTATGGGATCCCTGCTGCGCAGATGGTGTTGCAGCGCATGCCGGCAACCCTTGAACTCATGATCTCTGCCTTTGTCATCGCCGTGATCCTGTCGTTCATCATCGGTGTGATCAGCGCTGTCAAGCAGTATTCGATCTGGGACTACTGCATGACCATCCTCAGCTACTTTGGGGTCGCGATGCCGACGTTCTGGCTCGGCCTCATGGTGCTCGTCCTGTTCGCGGTGGACCTGCACTGGTTTCCTGCCGGCGGCATCTCATCGCCCGGAATCCCATTCTCCCTTGGGGATCGAATCTCGCACGCCGTTCTTCCTGTCTCCATCCTGGCGCTCTATCTGATCGCCCACGAAAGTCGTTACGTGCGCTCCTCCATGCTCGAGGTACTCGGTGCCGACTACATCCGCACCGCCCGGGCCAAAGGGCTTTTGAGACGCACGATTACGTGGCGTCACGCACTGCGAAACGCCCTGTTGCCCGTCGTCACCGTCATGGTCATGGACGGCGCCTACCTGTTCGGCGGAGCGCTGATTACAGAAACCATCTTTTCCTGGCCTGGCATGGGACGCCTCTTCATCCAGGCCATCTCTCAAGACGACTATCCCGTCATCATGGTGGAGATCACGATGCTGTCCGTCATCATCGTCCTCGCCAATATCGTCTCGGACGTGCTCTACGCGGTCCTTGATCCGCGTGTCAAGCTAGGATAACGAAGGAGGAACAGCGACCATGGCACTGGCCACGCAACCACTGGGCATTCGCCCCGCCGTTCCCGCAACATCGCAACGTGCGCGCATGTTCAAGCGGATCTTTCACAAGCCGATCACCGTGATCGCCACAGCGTTCTTGATTCTCGTTGCGCTCTCGGCCATCTTTGCGCCGTGGATCGCGCCCTTTCAACTGAATACCCCGGACCTGAGCTCGATGCTGGCCCCCCCATCCGCCACCCACTGGATGGGGACAGACGACGTCGGCATCGATTTGTTCACCGAAGTCCTCTACGGGGGGCGAATCTCGCTAATGATCGGTCTGTCGTCCGCGATCATTGCCGTGGTCATCGGCGGCACGATCGGATCGGTCGCCGGGTACTTTGGCGGGTGGGTCGACGCCGTGCTCATGCGCATCACCGATGTAGGGCTTTCCGTACCGCTACTGTTCGTCATCCTCGGTCTGACCGCGATTCTCGGCCCGAGCCCGACGACGATCATCGAGGTCATCTCGTTGACATCGTGGATGTATCCCGCGCGCATCATCCGCAGCCGCTTTTTAACCTTGAAGTCTCTCGACTTCGTGTTGGCAGCACGCACGATCGGGGTCCGCGCTTCACGAATCATCTTCTCCCACGTGCTTCCGAACGCCGTTGCACCGCTGATCGTCAACACCACACTGCTGGTGGGTCAAGCGATCGTCCTAGAGTCCGTGATGAGCTTTCTCGGCGCTGGCATCCAGCCGCCCAACATTTCTTGGGGCTTTTTGCTGAACCAAGCGCAAGGGTACCTGACCAATGCCCCTTGGCTGGCCATCTTCCCCGGACTCATGATCTTTCTCGTCGTCCTTTGCGTCAACGTCTTGGGCGATGCGATCCGCGACGCCTTTGACGCCAGCTTTTCGGCTGAAGGGGGGCGGTAGCCGCCGACAGCCTTCAGGCCGCTTGCGACAGCTCATACACGCAGACATACACATTCATGAGGGGGAAACTAGATTGAAGAAATCCCGTTTTGCACTCGGCTTGGCCTCATCGCTCGCCTCTGTGTCACTACTCCTGGGAGCCAATGCGTTCTCGATTCCGGCTCAAGCTGCGACGGCAGGAAGCGGTATCGTCATCGACGGCCTGTTCGAGGAGCCGGGCAACTTGAATCCGATCCTCGGTCCGGACGAAACCTTTTCCAGCATCGTGGAAACCAGCATCTTCCGCAACCTGTTCATGGTCAGCCCAACCAACCAGTTGCTTCCGGACCTGGCCACCGTCGTTCCGACAACGGCCAACGGCGGGATCTCGAAGAACGGTCTGACCTACACCTTCCACATCAAGCCATCAGCCAAATGGTCGAACGGCCAGCCTGTAACCTCCAAAGACGTCTGGATCACCTGGAAGATGATCACGAGTCCGGAAGTCAACGCCGTCTCCAAGCTCGGTTGGACCGACGTGACCTCCTTAGACATCGTAAACGCAAAGACTTTCACAGTCCATCTCAAAGTGCCTGACGGCGCCTTCCTCGACAACTGCTTCTCGGGCAACCTGCCTGGCATTATCCCCTACAGCGTATTTGGCAAAATGTCGCCGAAAGACGTCAACACCGCTTCATTTAACCATGCGCCACAGGTGAGCGACGGTCCCTTCATGTTCAAGTCGTGGGATCCGGGCGCGGCCATCACTGTGGTGGACAACCCCTATTGGTATGGGCCAAAGCCGAAGTCGTCCGAGATTCTGTTCAAGATCATCCCCAATCAGGATACCCTCTTGACGAACGCGCAGGCGCACGCCATCAACGTGTGGTACTTTGACCCGGTCGAGGACGTTGGCGAGTTGAACGCGATCTCCGGCGCACACGTCTACTTTGCCAATCAGCCCGCATTTGAGATGGCCGTGGTCAATCTGCGGGATCCAAATCTCGCCGACGTCCGCGTCCGCGAAGCGCTCGAGATGGCAATCAATCGCCAAGCGATCGTCCAACAGATCTGGAAGGGGCACGCAACGCTCCTGGCAGCTGATCAACCACCGATGGCTTGGTCGAGTGACCCGGCATTGAAGCCATACCCCTATAACCCGGTCGAAGCCAAGAAGCTGCTCGCAGAAGCTGGCTGGAAGATGGGTTCCAACGGGTACCTCCAGAAAGACGGCAAGACGTTCAACCTGATCTACGCCACCACAGCGGGCAATGCCTACCGTGAGGCAACCGAGCAATTGGTCCTGTATTGGCTCAAGCAAGTCGGCATTCAGGTCACGATTCAGAACTACCCGGCCAACGAGTACTTCGGGTCCGTCCTCCCATCTGGAAAAGGTTGGGACCTAGGTGAATTCCAATATGGAGATGGCACCGATCCGACGTTTGGTCCATTCCAACTGTTCACCTCGGCGGGGTCACAGGACTTCGGGGACTTCAACAACCCGACCGTCGACAAGCTCTTCAGCCAAGAGTCGGTCCTGAGCTCGCAAGCTGCACGGGCGCCCATGATGCAAAAAATCGAGCAGATCTTCCACGCGCAGTTGCCGGCCCTGTGGTACTATGCGCCGCAGCAAATCGATACTACGATCAACATGACGGGCTACACGCCCGATCCGTGGAGCGTTGACACGTGGAACTGCTGGAACTGGGCCGTGACGAAGTAGTCCAGACCTGAGGGCATCCACGCTGAATCCAAGGCAATGGCGCCACTCGGACGACATGGCATGAACGACGGGCAAGGCAGCGGGAGGGTTCGCCGGGATCATTTCCGTGTCGGACCCTCCCGCTTACTGTGAAAGGGGCGTACCGGACCATGGCAGATGGGTTGGAACTCGACGAGTACATCGCGCAGATGAAAGACCAAGTCATTGCATGGCGGCACCATTTGCACGCAAATCCTGAATTGTCGTTTGAAGAAGAGAAGACCTCGCAGTATGTCTTCGAACAGCTTCAGGCCATCGGCGGACTCGAGTTGTCCCGGCCTACCCGCACCAGCGTCGTGGCTCGCCTCGTCGGGCCTCACCCAGGCAAAGTCCTCGCGATCCGCGCCGATATGGATGCGTTGCCGATCACAGAGGAATCCGGGGTCGAATTTGCCTCCCAGTCGCCCGGCGTCATGCACGCCTGCGGCCACGATGGCCACACCGCGATGCTGCTCGGGACTGTCAAATTGCTCGTCGCCCTGCGCGACCGACTGCACGGGGAAGTCCGTTTCTTCTTCCAACACGCCGAGGAGCTACTGCCAGGAGGCGCCCAAGAGATGGTCAAGGCGGGCGTGATGACCGACGTCGACAACATCATCGGCATCCACCTGCGGTCCATGCTCCCGACCGGAAAACTGCGAGTGGGGGCCGGAGCCATGTCGGCGGCATCGGACAAATTTTACCTGACGATTCACGGGAAAGGGGGTCATGCCGCCTATCCGCACCAGACGATCGACAGCATCGCCATCGCGACTCAAGTGGTGACCAACCTGCAAATGATCGTCTCGCGCAACGTCGACCCACTCAAGTCCGTGGTCCTCTCTGTCACGCGCTTTGTAGCCGGCACTGCCACCAACATCATTCCGGGCTCTGTCGAGATCTGGGGCACCGTGCGGTTGCTCGACCCAACACTGCGCGAGGTCGTTCCCCCGTTGCTCGAGCGCGTCATCAAGGGCGTGACCGCGGCGCATGGTGCCACGTACGACTTGCGATATGAATTTGGCTACCTGCCCGTGGTCAATGACGCCGACATCGCAGCCACCGTGCAGTCCGCCCTCGTGGACGCGTTCGGCGAAGACGCCATCGAGCCGGCCCAGCCCAGCCTCGGAGGCGAAGACTTCTCCGCCTTCCTCGCCGAGAAACCAGGCACCTTCTTCTATCTAGGCGGAGCCAACCCCGCAGAAGCGGAACACTTCCCGCATCATCATCCAAAGTTTCGCATCGACGACGAGGCGCTCCCCTTGGGCGTCAAAGCCTTCGCGGCCGCCACGTTTCGCTTGCTGGGAAGCGCGTAGTCGGCGTAGGGGCGGTGGGGGGCGGCGGCCGCGCGGTGAAGGGGCGGCGGTTTCGGCAGTGGGCGGCGGTGGGCGCGGTTGCCCGGTTGCCCGGTTGCCCGGTTGCCGACGGTTGCGGGCAGGCCACCTGAGCCCACTCTCAGGCCACCCGCCACCCGCCACCCGCCGCCCGCCGCCCACCGTCAGTCCGCTTGCGCCTTCAGACAAACCCGGGCGACTGGAGGCCGCTCGACGGGCAATGCCCTTTAGTCAATGCCCTTACCATTCGCCCTTTGCTTTCGCCTCTTCGCGCGAGTTCTAGGAAGGGCCCGCGAGCAATAAGTGAAGACCCGCCCAGCTCAACCGCTCCTCTTTTCAAGGGGGCGGTAAAGGCATCCATTCAAGTGCAAGATCAGGCCTGCCTAAAGCGACCACAGGTCCGGAACTCCGCGCCACCAAATAACCCCCACTCTACCCCCACTTCTCACACTAATTCGAGCCCGCGGCCGCTTCGATGGAGTGATTGCCACAGCGAGAGAGCCGCATTTGAGTTATCAGCCCTTTTTCATCATTGTATAAGCATAATATATCCATAAATTCATATATTGCGCCCGTCGAGCCGTCATGTCAGCGGGCACACCACTGATTAACGTACCGCGTCGGTGCTAATTTTCAACCCGGCGGCTGCGCCGGCCGCGCGGCCCGCGTCGCCCGCCCAGCCGCCGCCCGGCCACCACCCACCAGCCCTCCCCGCCCTGCCTTCCCACTGGCGGGCTACACCGCACGCCCCGGCTGCATGCCCGCCTGCCCGGACCGCACGCACGCACCGCCACGCCGCAGGCCGACACCATCCCAGACGAGATCCCTCCTCACTGCTTCAGCGGCAGCCACCGAAGGACGTCCTGGATCTTCGCATCCCAGTAGCCCCACTCGTGCGAACCCGGGCCTTCTTCGTAGGTGTAATCGAGCGCCGCGCGCTTGGCCGCTTTGCGGAAGGATTGGTTGTCTTCATATAGAAAGTCTTCCGTGCCGCAGCACTGGAAGAGCTTCGGTTTCGGGCCTGCGGACTTTTGACACTGGTCGAGCAGCCAAAACAGATCGTTGCCGGATGCCGGGTCCCACTCTTCGCCGAAGGCCAAGACGAAGTCACGGGAGTGTTCCTTTTTCAGTTCTCGCGCTTGCCGCGCGCGGTCCAGTGCGCCCGACAAGCTTGCCGCGGCGGCAAATTGATCGGGCTTGCTGAGTGCCCATTTGAACGCGCCGTAGCCGCCCATCGACAGACCGGCCACAAAGTTGTCCTCGCGAGCCGCCGAAAGTGGAAAGAAAGAGCGGGCGAGCCTCGGGAGTTCTTCGCTGATAAATGTCCAATACTTGAGGCCACTGACCATATCCGCGTAATTGCTTCGGTGCACCTGGGGCATCACGACGGCCAGACCGAGCGGCGCCACGTACCGCTCAATCGATGTGCGTCGAAGCCAGATCGAATCGTCATCCGACATCCCGTGCAACAACCAGAGGGTGGGGTGTTTCGACGCCGTAGCGACATTGTCCAGGCCGATCTGCGCGGACGTCTGCTGCGGCAAAATCACGGTCATCGAAGTCGACAAACCCAGCGCCTCAGAAAAAAAGCGACACTCCATCAGAGCCACGCGCCATCCACCCTTTCAAACTATGTGGTTTCCTGTACCCACTATAGCACGAAAGCCCGCAACGTCCGGCGACGCTCACTAGTGCATACGCGGGAGCATGGGCGCACCCGCGTTCGTGGTCGCATACACGGCAACACCCGCAACACCCGCAACACCCGCAACGCCCGCGACGCTCAATACTTGATACGCGGGTCCAGCCACCCGTAGACGAGGTCTGCGAGGAGGTTGCCGACGATCGTCAAGATGCCTACAAGGGTCACGATCCCCAGCAGGATTGGATAGTCGCGATTCTGCGCCGCGGTCCAAAAGAGCAGCCCCATCCCGGGATAGTTGAAGATGGTTTCGATGATGAGGGCACCGCTAAAGAGGCCTGGCAGGCTTAATCCGGCGAGCGTGACCAGCGGCAACAAGGAGTTGCGCAACGCATGCCGAAACAGCACCGTCGATTTGCGCAAGCCTTTGGCGTGGGCCGTTCGCACGTAATCTTGCACCATCGTCTCGATCATGGAAGATCGCAAATACCGGCTCCACCCGGGGATCGTCCCCAAGACCAGACACGCTGCCGGCAAGATGAGATGTTGCACGAAGCTGAAGAATCCCGGGTTGGGGTTGAGTGGGTTGGAGATCCCCCCGGACGGGAGCCAATTGAGGGAGACCGCGAAGATCGAGATCAGGATAACGCCGAGCCAGAAGGTCGGCATCGCATAGAGAAAATAGATGACCACCGTGATGCCGTGGTCCAACCGGGACTCTTTGCGAGCCGCCTGAAACACGCCAATGACGATGGCCAGAAGGTGAGAGATGACGATCGCCGTCACGACGAGGACTAGCGTGCGCGGCAAATTGAGCCCAATCAAACTCATGACGCTTTGATGATACGAGTAGGCGTAGCCGAGGTTGCCCTGAATCAGTTGAAGCAGCCAGACCCCGTACTGAATATACAACGGTCGGTCGAGCCCAAGCGACCGGTTGATTTGAGCGATCAATTGCGGCGTGGCCTTGTCGCCGAGCATGACGGAAGCGGGACCGCCTGGCACGATATGCATGAGCAGAAAGCTCAGCATCGTGATGCCGAGCATAGTCGGGACAGACTGCAGAATCCGCTGAACTGTGTATCGAGCCACGCATCTATCCCCTTGTATTCAATCTCGCGTCGAAGGCCTTGCGGATCGCATCACCTAAAAAATTGATCGACAACACGGTTGCCAGGATCGCGATGCCAGGCGGATAGATGAGCCACCATGAATTCTGCGGGAGGTACGCCATTGAATTCGCCAGCATCGCCCCCCAGTTCGGTGCGGGGGGAGGGAGCCCGAGTCCGAGAAAACTGAGGCCTGCGATGATCAGCACGGCATCTCCCACCATGAACGTGGCCGCAACGACCAAGGTGGCCATAACATTGCGCAGCAAATGCACAAACAAGATTCGCGTGCGCGACATGCCAATCGTACGGGCTGCCTCGATAAAAGGCATCTCTTTCAGCGACAGAATCTCTGCCCGAACGAGACGACTCACCCCGTGCCAAGACGTCAGCGCGATCAGGATGATCAACAACAGCGCACTGGGACGAAAGGCGGAATCCAGAAAGATGAGTATGAAAAGCGTCGGGACGGACCGCAGCACATCAATGATCCGCATCATCACCACGTCGACCCAGCCACCAGCAAATCCCGAAATCATGCCGTAGACGACCCCTACGACCATCGCGGCCACCGCGGAGGCCACGCCCACCTCAAGCGACGTCTGCCCTCCGAGCATCAAGCGAGCCAGCATGTTGCGACCGAGGTTGTTGGTGCCAAGCGGAAAGGCTGGCGAAGGCGGCTGTAAAATCGCGATCAGATGCATGGCATACGGGTCCTGCGTATAAATCATGGGACCCACAAAGCAAAACAGAATCAGCAATCCAACTATGAGCAACCCGGCCCGACCCAACCCCTGTTGCCAGATGCGGGCAAACGGCGAGCTCGCCCTTGACTCCGATCGGGGGCGAGTCGCCTTCAGTTCGGCCGCGGGTGGTGAAGTGACTGCCATGCGACCAATCCCCCAGATGCGTCAAGTCATTGGGAGGGAGCGGACACCCGCCCCCCCGTTTTGTCCCTTTCTAGTTGGTCCACCAGTACTGCGGAGAAATCGAGTTGGTGAACGGATTGCTGCTGGATTCGACGCCATGCACCGTGAGGCTGACCTCGTTGAGCGAGGCCGGTAGCGGCATATACAGGTTCGGCAATTGCTGTGCCGCGAAGAGCGAGTAGGCATTGAGCGCGGCCTGCGCATCGGCGGCAGTCGGGTGAGGCTCATGGGTCGCCTTGATCAACTTGTCCATGGTCGAATTGCTATAACCAAAGAAGTTGTACCCACCGCCGGTACCGTAGATCCCCCCACCCGTCGGGTATGTTCCCCCGTAACTCCAGGCGATGCCCGCTTGCACCTGCCACTTGGAGGGCTCGTGGTGGTAGTGCAGCAAGGTGGCAAATGGCAACGGCAGCAGCGTCACTTTGATCCCTTCTTGCAGCCAATCCTGTTGCAGAAGCTGGACTTCGGCGGATGTCGTCGTGTTCCCGGACGGGTACTGCACTTCAAATGACAGTTGCTGTCCCTTGGCATTTTGCATGACACCGCCGACCTCATGCCAGCCGTTTTTCTCGAGCAACGCCTTGCCTGCCGCGATGTCGAACGGGTAGAGCGGCTTGTGTAATTTGGGAGACAAGAAGGTGTCGGGATGGGACGGAATCGGGCCTGTGCCCGGCACGGCCAACCCGTTGTACAGGTCCTTGATGATGCTCTCTTGGTCCACGCCCATCATCAGGGCTTGGCGTACAGGAAGTTGCTTGAAAATGGACCCCATCGTCGGACTCTTGAAGTTAAAGCGCGTCACCGGCATGCTGAACGTGTAGCTCGGGAAGAGGCGATCCCCTGTGAGCTGACTGCGACTCCCGTACATGTACGCAGGCAGGTAGCCGACTTGCACGACGCCCGTTTTCAGAGCGCTCACCTCAGCCGTATCCGACGTTTCGTAAGCGAGCACAAAACTCGACAGGTACGGCTTGTGCCCGTCATAAGCCGGATTGGGGGAAAACCGCCAGGCGACGTTCTGTACGGCGGACACCATCTTGAAGGGTCCGTCGATCACAGAGAAGAACGAGGGGTTGTTTCCGTTGTTGGCGAGATACGTGAGTTCCTTGTCCATGTTGGTCGGGTATTTGTCCCAGGCCTTCTCAGGCAAGGGGATAAAATCGCCCAACCCGTTGTATTCGAACCAGATTTGGTTGACCGATTGATTCAGCATCACTTGGAACTCATGCGGGTTGACCACCTTGAAGGCCTTCACATCGTTTGGAATGCCCCCAGAGTCCGCCCCCGCGTAGGGCCAAGGTGCAGGCGCATTGTTGGCGCTCGCCGCGTTGATCAGATTCCAGGTGAACTGCACATCCGAGGCCGTGACAGGTTGCCCGTTGGACCAGTGCCACTTGGGATTCAAATCCACAGTAAACACCGTGCCGGCGCTGTTCCATTTGATACTGCTCGCGATACTGCGAGAATAGTTGATCTGCACGTTCGGGTCGATGTGATAGAGACCCTTGTACATCAGGCCCGATGCCCATGCGTCATACAGACTGTTGTACGCATTGGGCCGCAGCGGCAGATACCAGTTGATGTCTACCTGCGGAGGCAGCGCATCGACAATCGTACCGCCGCGATGAATCGCGAGGGCAGCAGCTTGCGGGATCCCATCGAAGTAGGTGGCCCCCGTCATGATCACAGCTGTGGCCACTGAAGAGGCCAAAATGCGAAGTGAACGACGATGCACGACGGAATCCCCCTTTTGTCTACTTTGGCAACCATCCGTGCACCCACACAATGCAGTATTTGTGTGAGCCTTAATAACATGATAGGCCTCTCGATTCGGACAGTCAATGAGAGATTCATCCACCGCCTCCTTGTGTTTCAGTTTTTGTATCGAAACGTCTAGCGATTTGTCTGTAGTGTGAATGTTGTTAGAATTTCCATTGACAATTTCGAGTTTCGGAGTTTCTATTAACTCGTGGAGCAGAAGCGGCTGAACGAACCTACCGCAATAGGTTAGCTATCTTTCCATAACAGAGGGGGTTTCAGCATGAAGAGAAAAATCTGGGCTTCATTGGTCGCCACTGGCGCCACGGTGTTCGGTCTGACCAGCTTGGCTCCGCTCTCCGCGGAAGCTCAATCTCAAGTTCACCCCCGGTTTGCTGCCCCGCACGGTCAACTGGTCATCGCCGATGCGTTGGGAGATCCGGGCAACTGGGATCCGATCGCGACGTTCGCCATCTCTTGGGGCGAGATTGGATCCAACATTTTTGACGGCCTGGTGCAAAGAACGCCAGAAATGAAAATCGAGCCCGACCTCGCCACGTCGTGGAAGTACCTCACGCCCAAGAGTCTTGAGTTCACCTTGCGCAAAGGCGTGAAGTTTCAAGATGGTGAGCCCTTTGATGCGACCGCCGTGGCGTTCACATTTAACCGCTTGCTTGCAGACAAGTCGAGTCCACAGTACAGCAACTACACAGCCATCTCCTCAGTGCAGATCGTCAATCCCTACAAAGTCGTGTTGCATTTGAACTCCGTCGATCCAGTTCTGATCACGAAACTGGCGGGATACGGTGCCATGATTGTTCCGCCGAAGTACATCCAGTTGCATGGGAGTACCTACTTTGGCAATCATCCGATCGGGACGGGTCCCTTTCAAATGGTCTCGTACAAAAAAGACAGTTCAATCTTGTTAGTGGCCAACACGCACTATTGGGCAGGCCCACCGAAACTCGCTTCCGTACTCGTCAAATTCGTCCCTGACGCCAACACCCGCATCCAGATGATGCAAACTGGCGAAGCCAACATCATCGAGACGATTCCTCCGAGCCTCACCAGCGAGGTGACGGCACAGTCGGGCTATAGCCTCGATGCTACAGGTAGCCCTACCGTGTACGAGATCCGTCTGGATACGGCGCTCCCCCCGATGAACAACGTGCTCGTGAGACAGGCCATCAACTACGCGGTGGACAAAAACGCGATCATCCAGAAAATCTTGAACGGTTACGGCCAGCCGATCAGTACATTTCAAGGGAACCTGTCTTTCGGGAACGACCCCGCCATGAGCAACTATCCATACGACCCAAAGAAGGCGCAAGCACTCTTGAAGAAGGCAGGCATCAAGCCGGGTACAACGCTGACATTTGACTACGACGGAAGCGACGCGACCTTCGCAGAAGTCGCACAGGCGGCCGCGGAGGAGCTGCAACAGGTCGGTCTGAACGTGAAGCTTCAGCCCGAAGACACCAACACCTTCTACAACACGCTGATTCCAAAAGAAAAAGCGGGGCAAATGTACGAGTTTGCATGGGGTGGGTGGACCCTGGACTTTGACAATACGGCCTATCTCCTGTACCACAAGGGGCAGTTCTGGGACCCTGATTTCGGCAACGCGACTATCGACGCATTACTCACTAAGGAGCGGAGCACGAACGACCAAGCTGTCCGTCAGCAGGCCTTCTTCAAGATCGACGCCATCTTGCACCAACAGGCGGTTGAGGTTCCCTTATATCAGGCAGATACCATCTGGGCTGTTCAAAAGACGGTCAAGGGTTGGGTGACGCCTCCGGATGAGAGGATGGACCTCTGGGGCGTGTCGCTCCAGTAATGCACTGCTGCGGACGGATCCGGTGATGCGGGGTCCGTCCGCAGCACTTACGGGGAGGGTCACACGTGATTCGGTATATATTGAGACGTCTGTTCCACACCGTGTTTGTGCTTTTTGGCATCTCCCTCATTGTATTTGTCACCGTGCGCTTGACGGGCAATCCGGTCGCCGCCATGCTCCAAGGGAGCAACCCCAGCGTTCAAGCGATGGCTTCACTGGAAAAGGCGCTCGGTCTGAACCAACCGTATATCGTCCAGTACTGGATTTTTATCAAAGGCATTGCCACTTTAAATTTCGGAACGTCATTCGTCACAGGGCAACCCGTGCTCCCTATGATATGGTCCCGTTTGGGTGCCACGGCACTGCTCGCCATAGGTGGCATCGTCGTCGGAGTCCTGATCGCCATCCCAGTTGGCATCCTATCTGCCATTCGCTACGGAACCATCCTGGACGTGCTGGGCCGGGGAATTTCGTTACTTGGCATCTCCTTTCCCAACTACTGGCTTGCCACGATGCTCATCCTGATCTTCTCCGTCGACCTGCACTGGTTTCCGGTGGCTGGATCAGAAGGATTTTCGTCTCTCGTCCTTCCTTCATTCACGTTAGGCTTCATTCTCGCCGGGATCTTGGCTCGTCTCGTTCGCACCAGCATGTTGGAGACCCTGGGAAGCCAGTACATCGTCACGGCGCGCGCAAAGGGCCTCACACGCTGGCGCGTCATCATCGTGCATGCCCTGCGCAACGCCCTCCTTCCGACGATCACCTTCATGGGCATTCAATTTGGCGGACTGCTCGGAGGGGTGGTCATCCTGGAAGAAGTCTTTTCATGGCCCGGCATTGGCCGCTTGGTCCTCACAGCCGTCAACGAACGCGACTACCCTGTTGTCCAGGCGTCCGTACTCCTCTTGTCTTTTCTATACATCATGGTCAACCTTGTCGTCGATTTGAGCTATGCGTTCCTGGATCCTCGCATCCGGATTGGAGACTGATTGTATGAGTTCGATTCCGGAAGCCCAGCGCTCGGTCCTGTCCACGCCACACGTCCCCTCCCGGTTTTCAAGGGTGCTCCGAAATCTGCTGGGGAATCAAGGTGGACTCACCGGTGTGTTCCTTGTCACCTTGGTGTTTGTCTGCGCGATCTTCGCACCCTGGATCTCGCCACACGACCCGACCGCCGGCAATATTCTCAATCGTTTGGACCCCCCGGCCTGGATGGCTGGTGGCAATCCGACATTTCCACTGGGCACTGATCCCGTCGGTCGAGACCTTTTGAGCCGCATCATCTTCGGCTCCCGCATTTCCCTATACATCGGGCTGCTCTCCACACTTCTCAGTGTCATCATCGGTCTCCCTGCAGGGCTGCTAGCCGGCTACTTTGGTGGATTGGTAGACGACGTGATCATGCGCATCGCCGACGTATTCTTCGCCTTTCCGTTTATCTTGTTCGCGATCCTCGTGCTCGCCCTGTTTGGGCCAGGCGTCAACAACCTCGTTCTCGTCCTTGGCATCAGCGGTTGGGCTGGATTGGCCCGCGTAGTCCGTTCACAGGTGCTGGTCCTCAAGGAACTGGACTACGTGAAGGCCGCCTCTACCTATGGCGCCACACCGGGCGGGGTCATCTTGCGTCACTTGCTGCCAAACGTCTGGGGTATCGTCCTCGTCGTCTCCACTCTGAATATCGGCATCAACATTCTGCTGACTTCAGCCCTGTCGTTTCTGGGACTTGGACTCGACCCGATTATCCCGGATTGGGGCGGCATGATCGCCAGTGGACAACTGTACATGACCACGGCCTGGTGGGTCGACGCGTTTCCTGGGATCGCCTTGATGTTAACCGTGTTGGGGTTTAATCTGGTTGGAGACTGGATCCGCGATGTCGTGGACCCCACTATGTCGAGGTGAGCCTGTGAATGCATTGGAGTTGTTCAGCGCCCGCGGCGCTTACGTGATGCGAGACGGAAAACCGTTGGCCGCGCAGGTGCAATTCATCGTCCCCGACGTACCGAGCGCGTCGGAGATCGCGGCCGTGCTGGAGGTCGCCGGGCGGTTTGCCATCGAGACCCTGTTTGTGCCCAACGACCCCGCCTTGACTTGGTGCCACACAACTCAACCCGAGCCACCAGTTCGGTGCTCCGTTATCGTCGGCCTTGATGCCGCTTGGGTCCGTGAAAAGTGGGGGAAGCGATCCGACGCGCTCCCGACCACCGTTGCAACGTACCTGGAGTGCGAGTCGGGAACGCTTGCCGTTGCCAGGGCGTCCGACGGGCAGGTGGGCTTCCTGATCACCGGCGATGGGCCCGCCGGTCTACTTGGGATCGCCCGAATGCTCGCCACGAGCGCGGCCACGAGCGGCACGGCAGGCACCGACGCGAGCGGCACACAAGGCACGACCGCCAGCGGAGCCGAGACTGGGGTGTCCGAACTCGCAACGGCACGCGATGGGGTCGAGCAGTCCTCTGCCGACTCTTCCCTACATGCACTGAGATCCGTCCGCGGACTCTTTGTTCATCCGATGCAGGACGGGGAGGCTGTGCTCGCTACTCGTCTTCGCGTCGATGGGAACGGTCGGTCGGTGCTGCATAGTCACCTGCGCTGGCTCACGGCCCTATGCCGCGAGTCGAGCGGGGCGATATGGCCCTTGACGTTCGTAGAAGGCGTGGACTCCCCAGACGATCGCCTCATCACCCGCGTCAACGAGTGGCCCGACAACGACGGCGCGTTACCGTGCTTTCGCGTGGACCTGAGCGAGACCGAACTGTCCGTGTTCCTGTCCACGTCACCAACGGCTGCGGATCATGCCGCACTCAGCGAACTCCTGACAGCCTACCCAACCCGTTCTCACGTTCCTTGGCGGCAGCGCCTTGACCACTTGATCGGCCCCGCCGAGGACTTGGCAAGCCGCGCCTGGGACGAGATCAGGCACTCACGGGACACCAGCTCAGAGACGCTGGGAAATCGACCAACCCGCTCATCGATTGACCCGCTGTCGGTCGCATTATCGAGCACGCCGGCCGAGCCGTCAGCACCCGCCGCACCCGCATCCTCCACAGCAGCGCCGGACTCCGTTTGGCGCTGGACAGATCCCGGTGAGACCTCCGACCTTCACGCCCTCGTCGCAGACCTACTCGGCCGTCAAGTCGAGACCTGTGCGATGGTTGCCGCGCGCCCCTTACTCGAGATCTTCAGCACCGCCTCGACGGCCACCTGTGAATACCTGCGACAAACAGCCCACGCTGCGGCCCATGCCATCGGCATGACTGTCGACGTCGAGGTTCGTTCCGCTCACAAGTCCGGACTCCATTGGGTTGTGCAAGACGTCCTCCCCGGCCTGCGCGAGCTTCAGCGACTCGGCGATCCGATGATCGACTCCGTGCATTTGTCGGCGCGTCGACTCGATCCCCCAGAAAGCGCGCCAGGCCAAGAACCGGTTTCGATCATCGACCGCTCCATCCGATATTTGCAAGAACTCTATCCGGCCGACCTGCTGCTCGCCGAAGCGCTAGGCCTCTATGAAGAGGGCCTCTCGATCGAGCTTCGAGAATCCGGACCCATGTTCCAGGTGCAGGCCTGCGACACCACAGGGGCCGTGCTGCTCGATCGCCAGTTTGAAGGCTGGACCGAGTGGCGTCCCTACCTCCCCTGCACCGGTGACCCGGCCCTGGTGTGTGTGCCAGTTGCAGGCGTCCGCCTCACGCTTGGCCAGGATGTCGTCGCACAACAGGCGATTGCAACCGATGCCGATCGCATGTGGACCTGGTACAACCGCGAAGTCCTCCCAGCCCTCAAAGCCGATAGGCTCGCAGCCATGTCCCAGACCACACAGACCACACAGACCGCCAAAACAGCTGAGCGCGCTACCGAGGCGATGGACCGCCCCTTTGAACGACTGGAGATTCACGTATGGACCGACACCGAGGATCGTCCCCTCACCGAAGTCGACTCCTCATCGGTGGGGGAGGCGTTGGCGGAAGACCTTTATTTCAATAGTCTTGAAATCATGCGCCGCTTCGCCACCGAGACGGGTGACACGAGCTGGACAAGCCCAGGGGCCATCATCCCGTATATGCATGAACGCGGGTCAAAGGGGGGGCCATCCGCCGAAGTCCGCGTCTATGCGGCCAGTCGCAAGCCACCTGCCGAGAATGCGCCGCAGTCATCCAGCGGATCCGCGCTGGACCTGCCTGCAAACCGCATCCGAAGGCACAGCCTGCGAGTGCGTAGCGTCGAATTCTGCGATGGTGTGTGGAGCCTCACACTCAAGGGCGATGGCTTGGCTCCGCCAGAGCTTCGCGCCCTCGAGCAGTGGCTCGTCAGACCAGGCGACACCACCGACACCACCGACACCAGCGCGCGCACCGAGGGCCCAACCACCTCGACCGCGACCGCCGCAGCGGTAGCCAGCACCGAGTCGCCCAGTTGGACCACAGACGCCCTCTACCCGCAGCACATCGACGCGATCCTCCAGAAAGTCCCCGACGCCTTTGTGCTCGAGCATTCTTACGGCGGCGTGCCGATCTGGCTCGTGCAGTGCTGCGAGATGCGCCCCGGCTGGACGACGTCGGCACTCAAGCAGGCCTTGTGGAAGCCCACCCTGTTCATCAACGCCCGCCATCACGCCAACGAAGTCTCCAGCACCAACGCCGCGCTCTTGCTCATGCGCGAGGTCCAGACCAGGCCCGCGGCGCTTGAGCGCGTGAACGTCATCCTCCTCCCCCTTCAAAATGTCGACGGAGCGCTCACCCACGCCTCCCTCTGCGAGGAGCACCCCACGTGGATGCACCATGCCGCTCGATACAACGCGTGCGGCGAGGAGTTCGCGCGCGACTATTTCAATCCCGCCTCGCCGTACGGCGAGAGCCGCACTTACGGACACGTGTGGTCGCGCTGGCGCCCGGATATCTTCCTGGACGATCACGGCATCCCCTCGCACGAATGGGTGCAACCGTTTGCGGGGTGGGGCAGTCCCCCGTCATTTGGCGTGTCATACTGGATTCCGCAAGCCCGCATGTACACGATCTGGCGACGACCCCAGTCCGACGATGCGGCAGGCACGGGCACCAGCGTCGCGGCGGATGCGCAGGCCACCGGCACCGAAACTGGCACCGGCACTGGACCCCGCCATCGCTATCAAATGCAGATCGAGCGGCACGTCGCCACCTCCATCCGGGCGAACCAGCCCGTCAGCGCAGCGAACGGTCGGCTCCTTCGGCGCTATAATCGCTGGGGCCATGCCTGGGATTCAGCCTATTTTCCGTTAACGCTGACCGATGGCATGCTGACCTTTGCCCACGAGGCCGTCGCAAATCCTGCATCGCGCAGCCCGATCGCCCGCTTCCCCGACGACGTCACAGCCGAAATCGTGACCGAGACGGACGATGAGACGGTCATCGGCGCCCACCTGTCTGAACGCGTCGCGGCGCATCAGGTCGTGCATCATGCCCTGCTTGAGTGGCTCACCGCCACGCCTCAGCCCCTTTTTCTACGCAGCTCGTCGTCAGTCAGCGGCGAAGTCACCCTGCGACTCGACCGCCCGCGACCGCTGCACGCGGAACAGTAATCTGCCGGTGGCAACGCCGTCACGTCCCCATCTCTGGTCCAGTAGCCATTCTGGGTCAGAGATGGGGGTGTGTCGACGTCGTCGCCCCGCTTCGCATCCTTGTGGGTGTCTCACTTGGGTCGATGCCGTTACCTTTCGCTCTGTGCTTTGGTCCTGACCCGCGGACTCAGGAGAGGTCCCGGAGGAGCCCAGTACGCATCCTTTGCTCGTAGAGCGTGGAAATCACACGGAAGATGGGAGTCTACGAGTTGGAGCCAGACGACGACATCTGTCCCTCGCCTCAAAACTCGGTCAGTAACGGATCCGCCGAGCCCATTTTGATCCAGCAAAACTTCGCAAGTCGCATTCTGAGACTACGCGGGCTTTGTAAGTCTCAAAGTGAGACTTACGGGACTGGATAAGTCCCATTTTGAGACTACGCAGGCTTTGTAAGTCTCATGTTGAGACGCTAGTCCCATAAGTCTCAATGATGCCTATGATCGGCGTATGTCCGCGACTCACCTTCGTTGCAGGAGGATATCCGAGTAGAAACCACCCGTCGGCGTTAACTGCCACTCAGCGTAGTCAGGCCCATCGCTAGTTTTGATGCTCTTACCGCCACGAGCCGCTACCTGAGTAAAGACGAAAAGTGGGGGTTAATTTGGTGACGGGCGGTCGACGCGCCACTCCTGTGCGGTTACCAGTCGCGCTCATCGCTTTGCTCCCTGCCTTGAGCGCCGGTGGCGAGTCACCAGAGGGCTGAATCAGACTCAGCGTGAGATCATCGATGCAAGCACTCGCAAGACACCGCTGCCGTCAACACTTGACACTATATACCAGCCCCCAGTATCCTTGAATCAACGACTCCGGAATGGATCCACAGTCGAATGACGCTCGGCCTGAAGGGGACCTTTCATTCCATTCAGGGTAGCAGTCCGCCGCGTGATCGCCCACAGAGAAGGGGTGGACAATGTGTCAGAGAAACCGGATCTGAAGCTCGACACGCAAGCGCTTGTAAACCGAGTCGTGCAGATCTGCCGTGAATCGGCACCACCGGGGACTCACATCTATTTATTTGGTTCTGTCGCCCGTAACGAGATGCGAACAACATCCGACATCGACGTCGCAGTGGATGCAGGAGAACCGCTACCCCGTGCGCGGCTAGCTGACATTCGCGAACGGCTTGAAGCCTCACGGATACCGTACCGGGTAGACTTGATTGACCTTCATAGAGTGTCTTTAGAGATGAGAGCGAGAGTTGTTGAGGAGGGCATCGTGTGGAACGTCTGACCTTGGCCCTGCAAAGAGCCGAACACGCGCTCAGCTCACTTCAGTCTGTCATGCAGATCAGGGACCCTTCGGAGATTGAGCGCGATGCCGCCATCCAGCGTTTCGAGTTTACCTTTGAGGCCATGTGGAAAGCGGCGCGCCACTATCTCCGAGAGATTGAAGGCATTGACGTGGGGTCGCCGAAGGGGGTCATCCGCGCTTGTCGGGAGGGCACTCTGTTCAATGAAGAGGAGACGGAGCATGCGCTGGAGATGGCGGATGACAGGAACCTGACCAGCCATACCTATGATCGCGCTCTTGCGGCGGAGATATTCGAACGACTGTCGGGTCACACGACGCTCATGTCGACTTGGCTCGAGCGAATGCGGCAGAAGACCTGACCGAAAAATCCCACAGCAACGACCCCCAACCACTGCCCTCTGGCGATGGGTGGGGGTCGTTGCTGCCCGCGACGCTACCTTTTGCTGGCGATGGGTGGGAGCCGCGTGCTGCCCTCTGCGAGCCGCCGCGCCACCCCCTGCCCGCGGCACTCCCGCGGCGCGGCGCCTTAGTTGCCCGCCGTGGTGCTACCGCTGCCCGACGACGCAATCGCCGGAAGCGTACTTGCATCATACGTCATGCCCCAGCTCATCCCATTCCAACTGCTTTGTACGCCGAGGTGTGTCAGCGCCTGGAAGAGCCAGTAGATCGGCATGTAAGTAGTCAGGTTGCCATGCGCCGGGTCCTTGGCCACCATGGCGTAGGTGTTTTGCACCACTTGGCCGTTGATCTCGATCTGATCAGCGCCCGAGCCCACATTGAGATTCGACAGATCGGGGGTAAATGCGCTCCCCGTCGTCGAAATATTCCACACCTTCCCGTTCCACGTGCTGGTCAGCCCCTCTTGCTTGAGCACCTGCATCGCGTACCAGATCGGCATGTACGTCGTCAGATTCTTGTGTACCATCGCCTTCGCCACGATTCCGTGGGCGACCTGCTCTTGCTGCCCATTCCACAGGATCTGACGTTGCCCTGCAGCCAGGTTCGGATCGACGATCACAAAGTCCGGATCCGTCGTGAAGGAGACTGTCAAGACGCCATTCTTCACGGTCGCCGGCACCGGCTGCCACTGACCGTTCGCCAGGACCTTGTAAACCAGCGCAGTCGTGGGGATCGACGGATTCTGGATCTGCACCTGAATCGGGCTCGTCGGTGCGGCCCCAGAGAAGTTCACGCCAAATGCCGCGACAGCCGTCTGCCCACTCGGCGCGCCCGCTTGCACCGTGGACAGTGGCGCAGCGTTGACCGTCACGGTCTCGTCCGACTGAAACGCGCCCTGCGGAACAGTCACCGCCACTGTGGTCGCGCCCGAGACAGCACTGACCGTCCCGCCCGTCGCGTCAATAGAGTTGCTCGCGAGAACCAGCGTGTACGCCGACGAATTGACAGTGCTCTGATAGGGTGTCGTCCCGTTGCCGACCGGGCTGACCGGCGACGTGGGCGTACCCGTGGCCGACCCGGCCCCCGTCGTACCCGTGCTCGTGCCCGTGCCACTGCTCGATGACGACGTGGTGACAGGCGGCGGGATGTAAGCCGGCTGACCCTGAACCGTGACGTTCAACGTTCCCGTTGCCGCCACACCGTTGGCGTCCGTCGCCATCGGTTCGAAGGACAGCGTGCCATAGCCCAAGGCACCCGTGTTCCAGAGGTTCCCGGCCTGATCGAGGTACACCCCTTGACCGAGGTAGTAGACGGTGTATGAACTGCCCGGCGTGGGGGTCATGTCGGCGTAGACGTTATACGTGACACTGGCAGGGGTTCCGGCCGGCCCGTACACATTGCCGATCACACTCTGTCCGGATGTGGCCGAGCTGGATCCGGAATACACCGTGCCGATCGGCTGCGACATGTCAATCGACGATGTCGCCGACCCCATGGTCACCTGGCCGACGCTCCACGACCATGGCGCGGTGCCACCCGTGACGTAAGAATCGAGAGACTGCGGGCTCCCGGGCTCAAGATAGGCCGTCGTCATCCCCGTGGTAAATGCCGGCGCCGGGTTCACCGTCAGCGTCGCGCTGGGACCGCTGGCACCGTTCCACGTGAGCGTGTCCGGTGCCGTGGCGATGCCCGAAACCGTGCCAAAGGCGGGGTCATACAGCATCCCATCCGCCTCATACACGTTGTCCGTAACGCCTGACGGTACCGTCTCCACTTCGTTCACCTGCGTCGCTGGCTCACCAGTCCCACCATACACATACCCGACCACAGCGTGGTTGGGTCCGTAGACATCGCCGAGCGGCGTCATTTGCGACAAGGTACTGAAGTTTTCCGTTTGCGCGGACGCCCCGCTGCCCACCGTAACCGAAGTCAGCCCTGTCGCCGCCGATGCACTGTACCCCGTCGCCCCCACCGTATCCGCCGGCAACGGCGTCGATGTCGTCGCGGCATCGGCTGCCAGCGGACTCGCTGCCATGGCGAGAAGTGCAAACGGAATGAAGGCCGACACGCGTCTGACCGTCGACCGCCGAGTGTTCTTGTTCACTGCGTATCCACTCCTGTCCTCGAATTTGCCCATACGAAAACAAGACTCTGTCTATACGTCCATTCAGCCACATGCGAGGGCCCTCGCACTTATTTTGAACACCCTACCTAGGAAACTACCACCAACTCCACAAACGCTCAAGGGAATAAATGGCTCAGAGTGGCATGTCGATAATTGTTCACATCATTCTGACCGCCCTGCACCCTACACGCGAAACCGCCCGATCGCCTGCAGCAAGGCCTCAGCCAACCGCGCAAGCGACGCCGCCGAGGCCGCGACTTCTTGCATGGACGCCAACTGTTCCTCCGTCGAGGCAAAGACCGCTTCCCGGCTCACCGCTTCCTCCTGCGCCTGCGCCGAGATCGTCGACATCGTCGCCACGAGGTGAGCCGTACCCCCAGCCATCTGCTCCACCGCCGATGACACCTCGTCCACCTGATCGGCTACAGACTGCACCGACTCCTGAATCTGCTCCAACGCCTCCCCCGCCTCGCGAATGGTTCCCACTCCCACATCGACCTGCACACGACTCTGCGCCATCGACTGGTCCGCCCGCTCCATCTCCGACTGTATGCCGTGAATCAGTTGCGCGATCTGCCGCGCGGACGTCTCGGACTGCTCCGCCAACTTTCGCACCTCGTCTGCCACCACCGCAAACCCGCGCCCGTGT
>JAPNUJ010000070.1 GCA_026627155.1 Bacillota bacterium
ATGACGGTTGCGCTCACATACTGCTGAGCGCAAGGTTTTGATGCACTCGGTCAATCGCTTTGGCGAGGAGCGGTGCTACGGGCAGGACCGTGATGGGTAAGGCTTTCATCGCGTCCGGCAACGGGACGCTGTCCGTGACCAAAATTCGTGCGATCGTGTCATGATGAAGACGCTCGCTGGCCGGAGGCGAGAATACGCCATGCGTGGCGCACAAGATCGCGCCAGGGCGCGCGCCCATCTTAGTCAGCGTCTCGGCAACCTGAACGACTGTTCCCCCGGTATCGATGATATCCTCAATGACGATGGGCACCTTCCCTTTCACGTCACCAATCAGGTGCGTGATCAGGGCTTCATTGTGTTGGGGTCGACCTTTGTGCATGATGGCCATCGGCAAGTCGAGCATGGCAGCGAACTTTTCAGCGGTTTTCGCGCGACCTGCGTCCGGCGACACGACCACAGCATCGTTCAAGTTCATGTCCCGCACCTCTTGTGCGAGAATCGGCAACGCGGTAAGATGGTCGACCGGTATGTTAAAGAAGCCTTGGATAGCGGATGCGTGGAGGTCTAGGGTGATAATCCGGTGAGCGCCTACCGTCGTGAGCACGTCAGCGACGACCTTGGCGGAGATCGGTTCGCGCGCTTCTCCTTGCTTCTCCTGCCGTCCGTACCCAAAATAAGGAATGATGACGTTGATTCGGCCGACTGAACTGCGTTTCAAGGCATCGATCATCAAAAGGAGCTGGACAAAATGGTCGTTAATCGGCGCCGTGAACGACTGCAACAAATACACGTCGACGCCGCGAACACTCTCCGGGAACTGTGCGTAGAGTTCCCCGCTGCGAAACCGGGATAACTGAACGGGTCCCAAATCGCTGCCGAGCTCGGCGGCCACGTCTTTGGCCAACTGCGGATGGGATGATCCGGCATAGACGCGAAATGAACTATACTGCATCTTGTTGTCGACCACGCCAACTCCCCCTTTCCTCGTTTCATGATCGCGGTTACAGTCCACTCTACCACGCGGACGGGCTATTTGCGAGCGCGTCAAGGCGCTGGGATGGCGTCTATTCTGTGATACAATCGCTTTTGACCGACTCCACGGCCACGCTAGAAGCTGAGAGGATGATGGATGGGTGTTGACGGTATCCCCGCCTTCTGCGACCGCTCCCTTGCGACGCTCGCTGGTCCTCTTGTTTGCGGCTGGTGCTGCGACCTCTGTAGCCAACTTGTATTACAACCAGCCTCTGCTCGTCCTCATCGGACGAGATCTGCACGTGACGGCGGCAGCGACTGGCGTGATTCCCACCAGCACACAAATCGGGTATGCTGCAGGGCTTTTGTTCTTTACTCCACTCGGTGATGTGTTGCCGCGGCGCGGATTGATCGTGACCCTGTGCGTGGCGAGTGCTGCAGCGCTCATCGGTCTTAGTCTTGCGCAAACGCTGTGGCAAGTCACTGTCTTCAGCTTTTTGACCGGCCTGCTCTCTGTCACGCCGCAAATTCTATTGCCTCTCGCCGCGGATTTGGCGGACGACGAGAATCGTGGCCAAGTCATCGGCCTTGTGATGAGCGGGCTGCTCCTTGGGGTCCTTGGAGCGCGCGTGGTCAGCGGGGGTCTGGCGGTCTGGATAGGCTGGCGTGGCATATTCTCAGTGGCCGCCCTTCTCATGACGTGTCTCGCCGTGATGCTGCGCGTCGCCCTGCCGACATTGGCCAAGAAGACGGACTTGCACTACGCAGGTGTGTTGCTGTCGCTGTGGACGTTGTTTCGCAAGCACCGTCAGCTGAGGCAAACGAGCGCCGTAGGCGCTTTACTCTTTGGTGCCTTCAGTGTCCTGTGGACCGTATTGGCCTATCGCTTGCACAGTCCACCCTACGACTTTGGCAGTGGGATCGTCGGATTATTTGGCCTGGCCGGCATCGCCGGCGTCCTTGGCGCCCCGCTGACAGGAAAAATCGCGGATCGTCGTGGACCCTATTTTATGGTCGGTGTGGGCATCGCCGCAACACTGGCGGCGTTTATCTCGTTCTGGTTAGGGAGCGACGACCTGTTGATCCTGATCGGGGGCGTGATTGTTCTCGACTATGGCGTGCAGACCGGTCAAGTGTCAAATCAGGCGAGGATTTATTCATTGGTGCCCTCTGCACGCAGTCGGGTCAATAGCGTATTTATGGTGTTCTATTTTTTGGGGGGCGCAGTCGGCTCCGCTCTCGGCAGTCAATCTTACGATCACTTTGGCTGGACTGGTTCGTGCGCGGTCGCGATCTTGATGATTTTGGGCGCAGGGGCGATTCACCTCAGTGGCAGACCGCAAACTGCGACTCGCACCTAGAGGAGTCCGAGGTAAAGGAGATAGAGGACCAGCACCGCCCATAGCACAGTGCCAGTGGGCCCCGCTATGCGAAAGGATGCATGCTGCGTCTTGTGGCGAAAGAGGTGCATGCCACTCCATACGGCAGGCCCCCCACCGACAAGTGCCAGCGTGAGCAGGGTCCGTTCGCGGACCCTGCGTCCCCGCTTGCGGCGTGCGCTCTTTTTGTCCTTATACATCAGATACAAGCCAACCAGGTTGACGCTCAACAGATAGATAAGCAATAGGCCCGTAGACATCGAAATCCTCCCGCAAACGTCTAAACCGAACGTGTGTTTGCACAAACACACCTGCTGTGCTATACTTTTCCTCATACAAACCTAGGTGGTTGGTGGAAGCTAGGACCATTCGATTGTAACACGGTTGTCCACGCGGTGCGCCTTGGATGAAGGTGGGATGAGCAACATGACACGAGGTAACGGGAAAGAAAAGCAGGCGGCGATTCTGGATTTTATTCGCAAAGAAGTGGCGACGCGGGGCTATCCCCCGTCTGTTCGGGAGATCGGGGATGCGATTGGCGTTCTGAGTACCTCTACGGTGCACGGCCATCTGGCCAAGCTTGAGAGAGATGGGGCGATTCGACGTGACCCGACCAAGCCCCGGGCGATCGAACTCATAGGGGAGCAAAGGGCTTCGGCGACAGGAAGAGTTCCCTTGTTGGGTAGAGTGACCGCCGGATTGCCGATCACCGCTGTGCAGGATGTCGAAGATTACATTCCGCTCCCGCCAGGTGTGTCCGACCGCGGCGACGCGATTTTCGCCCTGCGCGTATCTGGGCAAAGTATGATCGATGCGGGGATTCACGACGGGGACATCGTGTATGTGGAGCGCCAGAGCAGTGCACGCAACGGCGAGATTGTCGTGGCGATGACGGAGGATGGCGAGGCCACTGTCAAGCGGTTTTTCCAAGAACGGGATCACATCCGATTGCAACCGGAGAACTCAAGCATGGCCCCCCTACTGTACGATTCGGTGACGATCCTCGGCCGAGTGGTTGGGCTCTGGCGCGTCATCGCGTAGTCTTGCAGTGATGGACAAGCGAGTCTGTATCTTCGGCGACGCTGGCGACTTTGCGTGACGATTCGTCGTGGCGATTCAGCGTGATGTATAGAAGTACGCACACGTAAGCGAATCCGAGAGGGCACCCGCCTCTCGGATTCGCACTGAAGTGTCTCTATGGCGTCGTCGATCTCGTTTGCCTGCGGCAGCGCCTAATAGAGGCTCAGGTATTGCTCCCTTTCCCACGGGTGCACGGCCGTTCTGAACATGTCCCACTCGATCATCTTGGCTTCATAGAAGTGGGTGTACGCGTGCTCGCCCAGAGCCGCACGGATGACCTCATCTCCGGCAAGGTCATCCAAGGCCTCGCGCAAACTCGCAGGAAGACTATGGATGCCGGCGCGTACGCGCTCGATCTCATTCATGACGTAGATGTTCCTGTTCACAGGCGGCGACAGGGAAAGTTTGCGCTCGATCCCGTCGAGACCCGCTCGAAGCATGGCGGCGATCGCCAGGTACGGATTGGTTGACGGGTCAGGACTCCGGATCTCGAGCCGAGTTCCCAGACCGCGCGAGGCGGGTATGCGCACAAGGGGACTGCGATTCTTTCCTGACCACGCGATATAGCAAGGCGCCTCGTAGCCGGGGACAAGCCGTTTGTATGAATTGATGATAGGATTCGTTATCGCTGTGAACGCTCTGGCGTGGGCAAGAATGCCGGCCAGATAGTGTCGGGCGACTTGGCTCAGACCACTGTCGGCTTTCTCGTCGTAGAAGGCGTTTTCTCCCCCGCGAAACAGCGACTGGTGGCAGTGCATGCCCGAACCGTTCTGCCCATACAGCGGCTTTGGCATGAACGTGGCGTGTAAACCGAACTGGCGAGCGATCGTTTTCACCACAAGCTTGAACGTCATGATGCTATCCGCGGCCGACAGTGCGTCGGTATACTTAAAGTCAATCTCGTGTTGGCCGGGCGCCACTTCGTGATGCGAGGCCTCGATCTCAAAGCCCATCGACTCGAGGACCAGGACGATCTCCCGACGACAATTCTCACCGAGGTCGACCGGAGCCAAATCGAAGTAACCGCCTTGATCGTTCACTTCTGTAGTGGGGTTTCCATCTCCATCGAGCTTGAATAAAAAGAATTCGGGCTCGGGACCCACGTTCATAGCAGAAAATCCGAGGTGCTCCATATGGGCCAAGTTGCGCCGGAGGATCCCTCGTGGGTCGCCGTCGAACGGGGTGCCATCTGGCATGTAGATGTCGCAGATCAAGCGCGCTACCTTGCCCTCGCTGCCGTGCCAAGGGAAGATCAACCACGTGGACAGGTCGGGATAGAGGTACATATCCGACTCCTCGATTCGCACGAAGCCTTCGATCGACGACCCGTCAAACATAATCTTGTTGTCCAGCGCCTTGGGCAGCTGACTCACAGGGACTTCGACATTCTTGATGACGCCCATAAGATCGGTGAACTGCAGTCGGAGATAGCGGACATCTTCTTCTTTTGCGTACCGGATGACGTCCTCTTTGGTGAAGTGCTTGTGCAAGACAATACCTCCCTGACTCTTCCTTCACTCTTCGCGTGTGCTCTTGCAGGCAATGCGGTTATCGTTGACGGGGAAAGAAACGCGAGAGTTCGCCCTGGATCGTCATCGCCTGTCCACCGTGTAGACCAGCCCGAGCGGACAACTCCTGCAGGAGAAGATCGTGCAACTCGCGCTCCGTCATCTCCGAGGCGCCGTTTTGCAGGTGATACGACGTGTCCTGACTCGCACCCGTAAAGCTTTGCCTCTCACTGATCACGGTCTTGATCCCCGCGATGTTCATCCCTTTGTCGATCAGCTGCTTGATTTCCAAAAGACGCTCCACGTCATTGAAGGAAAACAGTCTCTGGTTCCCGTCGGTACGCTCGGGGAAGATCAACTCATGCTGTTCGTAGTAGCGGATCTGCCGCGCCGATAGATCCGTAAGGCGCTGCACAATGCCAATGGGAAACAGCGCGAGTTTGCGGCGGGTTGTATCATCCACTGGGGGCACCTCCGATCGTTCCACATCTTGTTTTGGGCAGAACCAATTCGACGATGCGAACCGAGCCACGGCAAGTCTACCACCCTTTCCCCACGTCGTCAACAATCAGTCATGGCTATGTGAGGTTATGTACCTCTATTGGGTAGGGTTGTGCCTCTCCATCCCAAGGAATGAACGGCTTGCGCCACGGCCCACTTGACGTGTGCATAAGTCAAGCCCCCTTGCAGATAGCCGATATACGGTTCCCGCAGGGGTCCGTCAGCGGAGAGCTCGATCGAGGCGCCCTGAATGAACGTACCCGCCGCCATGACGACTGGATGTGCGTACCCAGGCAGACTGGCTGCCTCGGGGCGCACGTGCGCATCGATCGGCGAGGCGGACTGGATCGCCTGGCAAAATCGGAGCAGCCTTTCGGCACTTCCAAGCCTCATCCGCAACACCACATCTGTACGCGGCTCATCCACACGCGGAGCACACTCGATGCCACAGGAGCCCAGCACCGCTGCCGCAAAAAGTGAGCCTTTCAGCGCCTCGCCAACAGTGCGCGGTGCAAGGAACAGGCCCTGATACAGAAGTCGATGACTCTCAGAGGCTCCGCATTCACGCCCTATGCCCGGTGCGGTCAACCGATTCGCGGCCGCCGCCACGCACTCTTCGGTTCCGACGAGGTATCCACCCGTCGTGGCCAATCCCCCGCCGGGGTTTTTGATCAGCGAGCCCACGGTCAGGTCCACTCCGACTTCTGGGGGTTCCATCCCTTCGGTAAATTCACCGTAGCAGTTGTCGACCATGACGCGGATCCCCGGGCGAATGGCCTTCACGGCCCGCGTCAGGTCACCGATCTCACCCACGGACAGCCCTCTTCGCCACGCGTAGCCGGGCGATCGTTGCACGGCTACCACCGTGGTTTCCGGATGATCCCGCAGGTGCCCCTCCACCCTTCCCGTGTCGATCCCCCCATCCGGAAGCAAATCGACGACGCTGCAGTCTACGCCGAATTCCAGCAAGGAACCCGCGCCGCCATCGCGCAGGCCGATCACGGGCCACAGCGTGTCGTAGGGCGCTCCGCTTGCATAGAGCAACCGATGCCCGGGTCTGAGCAACGCAAACAACGCGACGCAGAGCGCATGGGTGCCGGACACCAGTTGGGGGCTGACGAGCGCGTCCTGCCCCCCGAACACTGCAGCATACAGCACATCCAGTTGCTCGCGTCCGCGGTCATCATACCCGTACCCCGTCGATCCGAACATGTGCTCACCGCTGATTCGCGCCTTCGCGAAACCCTGGAGCACCTTGGCCTGGTTCACGTCCACCAAGTGGTCGATCGCGCGCAGGCGATCGCCGATGGCTTCCTCCTCTTGCCAGATCCACTGCCACAACGCCAGATCGTCCCCGGTCAGGTCGGCGCTACTCATACAACGTTTCCGCTTCCATCGGGCGTTCATCGGCAAATGGCAGAAAGGTGTGCGCAAGTCGCCGGTCAATCTCGAGGTCAAAGCGCAAGTACTGCTCGTCCTGTAAGATCGAGCCGATGCGCCCGGCGCGATACGCCTGTGCCAACACATCAGACCGCTCGTGCGGCACGCACAGGTGCAGCGCGACCCGCTCGCCGACCAGTCGGTCTACAATCTCCAGCAGATCATCCCAAGTACTTTGCGCGCGCGCAGACCCGACGACAGTAGCCACGGCGCGAGGATCGACAAGCGGGGACGCTTCATCCTCTGCCGATGACGGACGCTTGCAGTTCATGAGCGTGATCATGGGAACGGAAGCGTGCAGGTCTTTTTCTAGAACCGCGTGCACAGCATCCATTTTTTCATCGCGAAACGGATCGTCAACGTCAACCACATGAATCAACACGTCCGCATCGACCGCCTCTTCGAGCGTTGACCGAAAGGCGTCGATCAGGTGGTGAGGCAATTGCCGGATAAATCCGACAGTATCCGTCAGTACGAACGTACGGCCGTTGTATTCAATTCGTCGCGTCGTCAAGTCGAGCGTGTCAAACAGTCGGTTATTGCCCTCGCCAGCCGGCTTTTCGCCGAAGCGACGAGAGAGATTGGCCAACAACGTCGTTTTGCCCGCGTTCGTATAGCCGACGATGCCAATCGAGAACACGCCTTGCCGGGCGCGCCGCCGTCTGAGCTCCAACCGGCGATCCCCGCCTGCGCGCACGACTTTGCGCAAGTCGCTGATGGCCTTACGAATCTTGCGGCGGTCTGTTTCGAGCTTGGTCTCACCAGGGCCGCGCGTGCCGATGCCCCCGCCCTGTCTGGAAAGGGCTAGCCCATGACCAATCAATCGCGGCAGCAGATAGGACAACTGCGCAAGTTCCACCTGCGCCTTGCCTTCAAAACTGCGCGCGCGCATCGCGAAAATGTCCAGAATCAGTTGCGTGCGATCGATGACGCGCACCTCGCACGCTGTTTCAATGTTGCGCGCCTGGCTCCCGGAGAGATCGACGTTGAAGATCACCACGTCTGCGTCGAGTTCCGCGCACATCGCCACCAATTCCTCGAGCTTGCCGCTGCCGATCACAGCTGCCGCGTGTTCGTGCGCCAACGACTGGCGGAGGTCCCCGACGACGTCTGCACCTGCGGTCTGCACAAGGTTGACCAGTTCCGCCCGTTCCCAGACCTGCTCCCGTTCCGCCTGATCCGTAATCACGTGGACCAGAATGGCACGTTCGGACTCCTTGTCTTCGGTTGATTTGACTCGCCTCAAGGGATCCCTCCTGATTTGAAGAATAGGCTGATTTGCACAGTGTATCACACTCACTTGATCCCTTAGGACCATGCCATGTGAGGAGGACTGCTCGCACCACTTTCCTGACGCAGATCTGCTCCTTGCAACAGCATCAGGTCCGTACGCGTCGGCTCCTGCATCTCCACGATCCGCATCGATTGTCGGCGAATCGATTCTTCGACAAGATTGCGGACGCTTCTAGCATTGCCAAAATGAGGATCCTCCCGCTCTTTGCGAAGCCGCTGGCGGAGGATTCGGCGCGCTTCCTCTGTCAGCTGATAGTCCCGTTCAAGGAACATTCGCTCGCCGATCTGGAGGAGTTCGCGTTCACTGAAGTCAGGAAACTCGATGTGTATGGGAAAACGCGAGTGCAACCCAGGGTTGAGCGAAAGAAAGTACGACATCTCTCGCGGATACCCGGCCAAGATCACCAGGAGGTCTTCGCGACGGTCTTCCATATGTTTCACAAGCGTGTCGATCGCCTCCCGTCCAAAGTCCCGCTCACCGCCACGGGCCAAGGCGTAGGCCTCATCGATAAAGAGAATACCGCCAGTCGCGCGTTCCACTTGCGCGCGCGTCTTTTGCGCGGTTTGACCGATATACTCGCCCACGAGGTCGGCCCGTTCGAGTTCAACCAAATGTCCCTTTGACAAGAGGCCGCAGTGGGCAAGCATCTTTCCAAACGCGCGCGCTGCTGTGGTCTTGCCGGTCCCCGGTCGGCCTGTGAAGATCATGTGGCGTGCGCTGGCGTTCACACACAGCTTGGCGTTTTGGCGATGCTGGCGCACGATGGCCTCGGCGCAAATCTCGCGCGCCACGGCTTTTACCGGAGCCATGCCGACCAGGTCACCGAGTTGCGCCAACGCGCGTGTCAGTGGACTTGCGACCGCTCCGCTCGGCGACCACGCCAGGTCATCGTTGAACGCCGATGGCGCGAAGGAAAAACGCATGGGCTCGGGACTGCTCTCAGGCCAGCCGGCTAGGCGTTCTGGTGACTGACCCTGCCCATAGAGTCGTGATCGACTGTCGTGACGCATGAATGACTTCACCTCACGGGCGCCCCAGGCACACGTGCCTGAGGCCGAGTTCTGCAGTATACGCCGCCCAGATCCTTTGCGTGCGCAGCAGAAACCCCTACCCCCGAAGGCGGCCAGTAAGAAACTCCGCGGCGAGTTCTCCTTCCGCAATCCAGGAGGCAGGCCCTCGCATATACACGTGCCCATCTTCATCCCAGCGGATGTTCAGGTCCCCGCCTGGCAAATGAACCACCATCGGCACCCCGCGCCGTGTCCGACCGGTCAGGACGCTGGCGACGACGGCAGCACAGGCGCCTGTTCCACAGGCCTGTGTAATCCCCGACCCGCGTTCCCACACCCGAAAGTCAAGCTCCGCAAAGGAGCGCACAGCGACAAACTCGACATTGACCCGTTCGGGGAACAGGGGATCTCGTTCAATGAGAGGACCGATCCCCGCGACATCGACCGCCTGGACATCCTGTACAAAGATGACGGCATGTGGATTTCCCATCGAGACGCCCGTAAAGGTAAGCGCCTCTGTGCCCACAGTGATGGCATCGGCCAGTGCAGTTTCATCCTCCGCCCCGCCCAGCACAGGCAGGTCTTTACGCCGCAAGCGCGGCAGCCCCATGTCGACCGTGACCTCGTCGACGGCCGTTCGAGTCTCCTCCAGGTGAAGCTCGAGGTTCATCAGACCCCCTTGGGTCTCCACAGTGAGCCGCTCGCGCTGCAAAATCCCCTTTTCAAACACATACCGTCCGACACAGCGAAGCCCGTTTCCGCACGTCTGACCTTCCGATCCATCCGCATTGAAGATGCGCATGCGAACATCGGCGAGGTGCGAGGGGCCGATCGTAATCAGACCGTCCGAACCGATGCCCGTGTTCACGTTGGCGACTCGCATCGCCAGACTGGGCAATTGGTCTTCCTCCACACTCTCGGCAAAAAGGTTGACATAGACATAATTGTTGCCGAGCCCATGCATCTTGGCAAACCGCACCTGAATTCCTCCGTTCCAATCATCGCTTCAGATAGCCACTTGAGCGGGCGCGTTCTGCACCCACATGTCAACGGACGACAAAGTTGACCAGTTTGTCGGGGACGCACACTTGCTTGACCACCTGTTTGCCTGCGATCGCCGCTGCCACGCCCGGCAACGAGGCGGCGGCCGCCGTGAGCGTATCGGCGCTTGCCGCCCGTGCCGCGAGCATCCGGTCGCGAATCTTGCCGTTGACCTGCACCACGATCTCGACCTCATCGTCGAGCAGCATGCTGGGGTCCACGTCTGGCCACGACGCGTCAAAGACGGAGCCTGTTTCACCAACGGCCTGCCAGCATTCCTCAGCCAAATGCGGAGCCAGTGGAGCGAGGCAGATCAGTAGAGTTTCCAGCGACTGACGATCGATCGGGCCGTTGCCGTCTTGCAGATCACTCACGTACTCCATAAACGCACTGACGACGGTGTTAAACCGAAACCCTTCGATGCGTTCTGTGACCTGCTGCACGAATCGGTGGCGTCGCCGGGCTTGCGCAACATGCCCCTGCAAAGGGGCGTTCCGGGCGTGTTCCATAATCAAGCGGTACGTCTTCTGCAAAAATCGAAAGACCCCTTCGATCGCCCGTGGATTCCATTCCGCATCGATGTCAGGCGGCCCGATGAACAACTCATACAGTCGCAGTGTATCGGTGCCGTATTTATCCACCATCTCTTCCGGTGTGACGACATTGCCCTTGGACTTCGACATTTTGGCTCCGTCCAGGGTCATCATGCCCTGGTTGAACAGTCTCGCGAAAGGTTCGTTGAACGGTACCACGCCGCGGTCATGGAGCGCCTTGGTGAAAAAGCGCGCGTACAGCAGATGCAAGACGGCGTGTTCCACACCGCCGATGTACATGTCCACAGGTAGCCAGCGAGCGACCTTCTGAGGAGAAAACGGAGCCTCCTCGTTGTGTGGATCGGCGAACCGCAAAAAGTACCAACAGGAACCTGCCCACTGCGGCATCGTGTCGGTCTCCCGACGCGCCGGCCCCTGACACCTTGGGCACTGCGTGTGGACAAAGGATTCGATGGCCGCGAGCGGGGAATCGCCCGTCCCTGTCGGTTCGTACCGCTCCACCTCAGGCAGCAGGATGGGAAGGTCTGATACGGGAACGGGAACGATCCCGCACCGTTCGCAATGAACCACCGGGATCGGTTCCCCCCAGTAGCGTTGACGAGCAAACACCCAGTCCCGCAGTTTGTAGTTGACCGTCGATTCGCCGCAACCGCGCTCAGACAAGGCCTGCATGATGGACCGCTTGCCCGTCTCCACGTCCAGTCCGTCAAACGGTCCGGAGTTGATCAACACCCCGTTTCCTGTGTAGGCTTCTTCGAGGCCCCCGTCAGTCCGGGGCGCCTCGGTGCTAGCGGGAGCGACGACTTGCGCCACCAGCAGGTGGAACTGTCGAGCAAATTCAAAATCCCGCTCGTCGTGCGCGGGCACGGCCATGATCGCGCCGGTGCCGTAATCCATCAGCACATAGTCGGCAATCCAGATAGGTATCTCGCGACCCGTCATGGGATTCTTGGCGTACGCCCCTGTAAATGCGCCAGTCTTTGTCTTATTGTCCTTTTGCCGATCAAGCGACGAGCGCCCAAGCGTCTGGGCCACATACTCCTGCACCCGAAGGGCCTGCTCGGCACTTGTCAGGCGTTCGACCAGTGGGTGTTCCGGCGCCAGCACCAGGTAGGTCGCACCGAAGATCGTGTCCGGACGCGTGGTGAACACTTCAATCTGGACGTCGTGTCCCGTGACGGCAAATTGGAGTTTCGCGCCCACGCTTCGGCCAATCCAATTGGCTTGCATCTTCTTGACTTTCTCGGGCCACTCCAAACCCTCGAGGTCGTCGAGGAGGCGGTCAGCAAAGGCCGTGATGCGCAACATCCACTGGTTCATGTTCCGCTTTGTCACGGGGGTGCCGCAGCGTTCGCAGCCGCCGTCGACGACTTCTTCATTGGCCAGCCCCGTCTTGCAGCTCGGGCACCAGTTGATCGGCATCTCCTTGCGGTACGCCAGGCCCATGTCAAAAAGTTGCAGAAAGATCCACTGCGTCCACTTGTAGTATTCAGGCGAACTCGTGTTCAGCTCTCGCGACCAGTCGAACATCGCGCCCATTTGCTGCAACTGGCGCTTGAAGTTGGCCACGTTGCGGGCGGTGCCGACGGCCGGATGAATCCCCTTTTTGATGGCGTCGTTCTCCGCAGGCAAACCAAACGCATCCCAGCCCATCGGATGCAGGACCGCGTAGCCGCGTAGCGTCTTGTAGCGACTCCAGACATCGGAGTAGACGTAGCCCCGCCAGTGCCCAACATGAAGTCCCGCCCCGGATGGATAGGGAAACATGTCAAGACAGTAGTACTTCGGTTTTTTCGAGTCGTCATCGACCCTGTGTCGACCGGATTGCTCCCAGATGGCGCGCCACTTTGGCTCGATCTCGGCGGGTGTGTACGCGATCGGTTTCGTCGCCCTGTCAGACATACTGGTATCCCCCTTGAGTAAGACGCTGCGGGGTAACTGTTCGGTTCACACCATCGCTACCCCTTGGAAGCTATAAAAAAAGAACCCTTCATCCCTGTTCAGGGACGAGCGTTCGCCCGCGGTACCACCCTGCTTAAGTGAAACACGACGTTCACTTCGCTTGATTCGCCGATAAGGGGGCGGAACCCGTCTGCTCTGGAGTGAGCATTCATCGAGGTGCTCCGTTGGCTTGCACCGGCCGCCAACTCTCTGAGGTGAGCCTGATCTCGCGAACTTGTACTCCGTCAACGCATGTTGTCCAACTCATCCACCGTTTCCGTTCCTTCTAGTATAGCTTGCGCAGTCAAGGCATGCAACGCCCTGCGCGTTTGCTTAGGCAAAACGCAGCATGACCGACAGAGCGATGCCGATGAGCAAGGCGATCCACACGCGACGCCATGGTCGAAAGCGGCGTCCGGATACTTTGGCGACGCGCCAGTCGATTGCGAAAGCCGTCGCCGCGAACAGCAGCGCAGCAGGAAGGTAGTACTCGAGAACTGCGAGCATACGTCGCCTCCTGAACAAAAGGCGCACCCATGATACCCGGTCAGAACTACCCGAGCACCCGCCGGTGCGCCTCGCCTGGCTGAATCTGTGGCGGAGTGAGAGGGATTCGAACCCTCGATACGCCTTAAGAGCGTATACTCGCTTAGCAGGCGAGCGCCTTCGACCAACTCGGCCATCACTCAATGAACTGGCTCCCCGAGTAGGATTCGAACCTACGACCCTCCGGTTAACA
>JAPNUJ010000071.1:0-12920 GCA_026627155.1 Bacillota bacterium
CTGGCTTGATCTCGACCAAGGCATCATTCAAGATCAGATCCACGACAGCCCGTGCCTCGCGGAACACTCGGCTGAGCGGAAGGTGAACATGAGCTTGGGCCTGCTTCAGCCAGCTCCAATCGAGCCGTCGCACGCCCGATGACATGTTGCGCAGGTCCTGTCCGATCCGCACAAAGATATCGCCGCTGAAGTCCACCTGCATCTCGGGTTTGGCCATATAATACGAGTCAAATGCCGCCAGACGAGCACAGTCGTCGATGATGTCGACCCGTTGATTCTTGATGAACCGGTAACGTCGACGCAGCGCGTCAGACAGTTGCAGTGCGACATAGGCGTTGACCCACTGAAAGTTGCCGTCCGCGGCGCGCCCGGAGCCACGTCGGTCAGCTGCCCACTGACTTTGATCGTCCGACGCCGAAGCGGAGACGTCGCGAGCGGCGTCATCCCAGTCCCCGACGTAGGCCCCGCTTCGCCCTGCGGCCGCCTCGCCACGTAAGAGCGCACTGGCGGCCACTTCCCGCGCCGCCATGCCGATGCCTGACTGTAGCGAGCGAGACAACTCACGCAAGCCAAAGACACCCTCGTTATCGAGCACTTTGCGGAAGCGGGCCAGTTGTCGCCCCAACATGACGGGATCGGTGATCGAAAGCGGCAACGCGATCGACACCAGTTGGTCATCGTCGAGTGGGTAGTACCGATCGCGTGGCGCCATGAACTGAAGGTCCTGTTCGCGAACCTCCCCACTGACTTGTTGCACGAAAGCCGTCAACCAATAGCGGAACGCCTCGCCACTGACCGGTGCCTCCCGAAGGTTCAAAAGACCTTGTGTGGAGTACAGGTGTGGCGTCTTGTGCTGCCAGTCTGTCACGCCATCCTGACGTCGAAAATAGGGCGCGAGGGACGGCAGTCTCTTCTCCCGCTGCTGCTGAAAATACCGTTCATGTCCCAGCGATGACAGCGCCATGATCAGGTCCCCCAAGGTTCGCTTGCATGAACACCACTGTGGCAATGGCTCCGGCTACTCTTGCGTGCGCATCAGAGGAAAAAGCAGCACATCGCGAATCGAAGGCTGATCAGCCAGCAGCATGACAAGTCGGTCCACGCCAATCCCAAGCCCACCGGTCGGCGGCATCCCGTACTCCAGTGCGAGAACAAAGTCCTCGTCCATCTCGTGCGCCTCATCATTGCCAAGGGCCCGCTCCTGCAACTGGGCCTCAAAACGCTCCCGCTGATCGATCGGATCGCTGAGTTCGCTAAAGGCGTTCCCATGCTCTCGGCCGACGATGAAAAGCTCGAAACGATCCGTGAAGCGCGGGTCCTGGACACTGCGTTTCGCGAGCGGAGAGATCTCCACCGGATGTCCATAGACAAAAACCGGCTGGAACAAGGTATGCTCGACCTTTTCTTCAAAGAAGGAATTGACGATATGCCCGAACCCGTGCGATGGCAGGACTTCAATTCCGTGGGTACGGGCCGCATCGCGAGCCTCCGCCAATGTCTGGAGCGCAAAGAAATCAACACCGGTCTGCTCCCGAACGAGATCGACCATGTGGGCACGTCGCCACGGGGTCTTTAGGTGCACGACTTGTCCATCGTAGGCCAGGTCTGTACCCCCCCGGACGTCCACGGCGATCTGCTCGATCAGATGCTCAGTCAGCTTCATGATATCCTGAAAGTCCATGTACGCTGCGTACAGTTCCATCATCGTAAACTCAGGATTGTGGCGGGTCGAGATTCCCTCGTTGCGGTACACGCGGCCGATCTCGTACACCCGCTCCATGCCCCCGACGATCAGGCGCTTCAGATGCAACTCCAGCGCGATGCGAAGCGTAAGCGGCATATCCAGGGCATTGTGGTGCGTACGAAAAGGCTTGGCGGCAGCACCCGCCGCTACGGTGTGGAGCGTCGGCGTCTCGACTTCCAAAAACCCTTGCGCATCCAGATGACGACGCATCGACTGAATGACCTTGCTACGCAGGATGAACGCCTCGCGAACCGGCGGGTTCACGATCAGGTCCACATAGCGTCGACGATATCGGGTCTCCACGTCGCGCAATCCATGCCACTTTTCGGGAAGAGGTTGCAGCGCTTTACCGAGCAGCGTCAATTGCTCGATATGCACGGTGACCTCGCCCCGGTTTGTCTTGAATACGTAACCAGACACCCCGATCCAGTCGCCGATGTCGAGCAGTTCAAACGCCTCATACTGGTCCTGCCCGATCGCGTCGGACTTGGCGTATAACTGGATTTGTCCGTCCTGGTCGAGAATGTGGGCAAAACCCGCCTTCCCATGACCGCGACGGGCAACCAAGCGTCCCGCCACTTTCACTGAGAGCCGTTGCTCCTCCAACTCCTCACGCGTGCGAGCGTCCGCAACGCGAAGGATGTCCGACGAACGATGGGTCACGTCAAACCGTCCACCATAGGGTTCGATCCCCCGCGCCCGCCACTGCTCGAGCTTTGCACGCCGGACAGCCAGCTCCGACGTCGTGGCCCCGGAGCCCTGTTCTTGCGACGACAAGTCGCTCTGTGTCGCATCCGCGGTCTCCCGGTTCCCATCTGTCACCTTTTGCACACCCCTCGCCAACGTCTATTTGTGAATCTCAAGGACCTCGTACTGAATGGTCCCAGCCGGTACGGTCACCTCGACCATGGAGCCCACCGATTTCCCCAGAAGCGCCCGTCCCACCGGCGACTCATTGGAAATCTTGTTATCCGCGGGATCCGACTCGGCCGACCCCACGATGTGAAACTCGACGTCTTCCTTGAACTCGATATCGCGGAGTCGCACTGTCGAACCGATGCTCACGACCCCTGTGTCCACATCATCCTCGTGAATGATGCGGGCGTTTCGCAGCATCTTCTCGAGCGTGATGATCCGGCCTTCCACGAAGGCCTGCTCGTTTTTGGCATCTTCGTACTCCGAGTTTTCGCTGATGTCGCCATAGCTGATCGCCACTTTGATCCGCTCAGCGACTTCCCGCCGCTTGACGGATTTCAACATCTCCAGTTCCTCTTCGATCTTCTGCAAACCCGCGGGTGTCAATAAAACCTCTTTTTCAGACATGCTTCATTCGCTCCCTTTCCCTGCGTACCGTGTTCTCTCGCCAGTCGTTTCCTTAAGATAAAGTCTGCGGTAAATTATAGGACACGACTAAACTAGTGTCAATCCACATCACTCGACGATACTGCGCAGGACCGCTTCCATACCGTCAACACTCGTTTGCGCATTGATGACGTCCCGCAGTTGGGCAGCCTTCGGCAGGCCCTTGATATACCAACCGGCGTGCTTGCGCATCTCTTTGACTCCGGTCTCGACGCCTTTTTCAGCCACTAGAAGGTGTAGATGTTCAATCGCCACTTCGATCCGTTGCCTCGCATCCGGAGGCGCAAGCGCCTGGCCTGTCGCAAGAAAATGCGCCACCTCCCGGAAAATCCACGGGTACCCCAGCGCCGCCCGTCCGATCATGACACCGTCGCATCCCGTCTCCTCCATCAATCGGACTGCGTCTTGCGGACATGTCACATCGCCGTTGCCAATGACCGGAATCGACACCGCCTCTTTCACTTTGCGAATGATCGACCAGTCAGCCTGCCCTGCGTACATCTGTCGGGCCGTGCGCCCGTGGACGGTGACCGCTTGGGCCCCAGCCGCTTCCACAGCGCGAGCCACCTCAACGGCATTGACGTTGTCGTCGTCCCAACCCTTGCGAAACTTCACAGTCACGGGTCGGTCGACGCGCCGGACTACAGCCTCCACGATCGCCGCCGCGTATTTCGGGTCCCGCGCCAGAGCAGCCCCCGAGCCGTTTTTATAGATCTTTAGAACCGGGCAGCCCATGTTGATATCGATGATGTCTGCGTTCGTCCCCTCTGCCACCATCTCCGCCGCCTGCACCATCGTGTTGATATCATACCCGACCAACTGCAAGCTGACCGGGTGCTCATCGGGAATAATCTGAAGCATCCGCGTCGTGCGCTCGTTGTGATGCACAAGCGCTTTGTCGCTGACCATCTCAGCGCACACCATTCCGGCCCCAAGGCGCTTGGCCAGTTGGCGAAAGGGCGGGTTACAGACGCCTGCCATCGGGGCCAAAATCACCGGATTGTCGAGTTGAACGCCGCCGATGCTCAAGGGCGGGGATTGGAGCGCTGCAGTGACTGTGCCGTCCATGCCGACCCCTCCTTTGTTTCCACTAATCCTAATTCATGGGTTTTTACACACAGCACAGCGTTGATTCTCTGCAGCTCGGCTTCTGTGGGAAGTCGGGTGCCCCGCTCCCACCCTCCAGCGATCGCGACGGATACGCCTACAGACACCGCAAACTCTTGCTGTGTCATCGATTTCAACTTTCGGTACGCTCGCAGTCGTTTTGAAAAAGTGTCGAGTGCCAACGGACACCCTCCCTTCCCGCTACCGTTTCTAACATCATCGAGACAGTGGCGCCAAGTTGCGGATGGACCGCGTCAGGCGCGATCTGCGCCAACGGTGTCAGTACAAATGCGCGCTCGTGCATGCGCGGATGCGGGATGATGAGAAGTGGTGGGTCCGCCACCACTTCAGTGCCGCAGAGCAAGATGTCGACGTCGATGATACGGGGACCGTAGCGGATGTCACGCACCCGCCCCATCGCCGTCTCGATACCCAGCAGGCTGACGAGCAACTCTTTGGGGGACAGAACACTGCGAATCGACACGGCCAGATTAAGAAACGCTGGCTGCTCGAGAAACCCTACAGGGTCCGTCTCGTACACATCTGAGCAAGAGAGCACCGCCGTCCCTACGAGACCCTCAATCCCCGCGATGGCCTTTTGCAAGTGCAGCGTCCGATCGCCGAGATTCGATCCCAGCGAAAGCAGGTAGTCGGTGGCGGACTCGATGGTCATAGACGCACCATCGCATCCACCATGCGCGCTACGCGCCCGATGGGTAACACATCGTGAACGCGGACCATGTCAGCCCCCCGTGTGATGGCGAGCGCGACACTGGCGGCGGTCCCTTCAAGACGCTCTTCCACGGGCAAATCCAGAACGTTGCCGATAAACGATTTTCGCGACGTACCAATGAGGACGGGATACCCGAGCAAACGGAGCTCGGACACGCGATTGACCAAGTCGAGATTTTGACGCATGGTCTTGCCAAAACCGATGCCAGGATCGATCCAGATCCTGCTGCGATCGACACCCTCGGCGATCGCCTGTTCCACCTGCCGCATCAGCGCCTGGGAGACGTGCGTCACGATGTCGCCCCGCACCTCTGGCCCGCCGAATCCGTTGTGCATAATCACGTACGTCGCGCCGCTCTGCGCCACCACGCCATTCATCGCGGGGTCAAAGGTACCTCCCCAGACATCATTGACGACCTCCACACCGCAAGCCATGGCGCGGCGGGCAATCTCCGCCTTGTACGTATCGATCGACAGGGGCACTGACACCGCCTGGCTCAACTTGTCCAAGATCGGCTCCAGACGCCTCCACTCGTCGTCGAGCGACAGGGGTTTGGCTTGCGGCCGTGTGGACTCGGCACCCACGTCAATCACGTCAGCACCCTGTTCCTCCATCTCCAAGGCGTGGGCCACGGCCCGATGGGCATCGCAGTAGCGGCCACCGTCGGAAAAAGAATCCGGCGTCACGTTCAAGATCCCCATCAGTAGCGTCCGCTGCCCCACGTCCGGGAACAGCGCCGATCGATCTGTGGGTTGCATACGCAGAGAAGTCACATAAAAGCGCTCCTTCGGGCTCATAGCCCACTTACGATTCTGTCTGATAGAGCGAGGTGCTGAGATACCGTTCGCCGTTGGACGCCGAGATGGTCAGCACCTTATGCCCGTGACCCAGTTGCACCGCCACCTGAATCGCCGCGAGAATGGCGGCCCCGGAACTGATGCCGACCAGGAGGCCTTCTTCCTTAGCCACGCGGCGGGCCATGTCAAACGTCTCTTCATTGTCCACGGTCACGATCTGATCCAGCAGGCTCACGTCCAAGATCGACGGAATAAACCCGGCACCGATGCCCTGAATCTTGTGGGGTCCGGCCGTCCCTCCAGAGAGAACAGGGGAACCCTTTGGCTCCACCGCGACGATCCGGCAGCCGGGAATGTGCTTCCTCAACACCGTTCCGATGCCTGTAATCGTCCCCCCCGTGCCAACGGCCGAAACGAAAGCGTCGAGTTGCCCCCCCATCTGGGCGACGATCTCCGGACCTGTCGTCTCCACGTGCACGCGCACATTGCTCGGGTTATCAAATTGACCCGGCATGTAGTACTTCGGATCCGTCTTCGCGATCTCCTCCGCTTTAGCGATGGCGCCACGCATGCCTTCGACACCGGGCGTCAGCACCAAGTCGGCTCCATAAGCCCGGAGTAGACTGCGACGCTCATGGCTCATCGTATCCGGCATGACGAGAACTGCGCGGTACCCTTTCGCGGCGGCCACCATGGCCAAGCCGATCCCCGTGTTGCCACTGGTCGGCTCCACGATCACCCCGCCCGGTTGCAGGGTCCCGGCACGCTCGGCATCCTCCACCATCGCGAGGGCGATGCGGTCCTTCACGCTGCCGCCGGGGTTCATCCACTCCAACTTGACATAGACATCAGCGGCTCCAGTCGGGACTACGCGTGACAGTTTGACGACGGGGGTCTCTCCAATCAAATCGGTCACTTTGCGAGAATCCTTCACGGTCATCACCTCCGGGATATCCTGCACCTCGCCAAACGTTCACACCGTATCGCGTCAGTGCGTGGCCACATCGCGCAACCCACGCAGTTCGTCTTCCGAAAAGTCATACCGTTCGCCGCAAAAGTGGCAAACCAACTCCGCTTTGCCCTGCTCCTCGATCATGGCCTCGAGTTCTTGACGTCCAAGCAGAAGCAGGACCCTCTCCAGTCGAGCGCGATTACACGTACAGGCGAAGTGCACCGCCCGCTGCTCCGTCCAATGCACCCCGTCCCCCATCACCCGGGCCGCAATCTGCTGTGGAGACTCGCCGGCATCCAGCAGCGTCGTGACGTTCGGCAATTCTGCGACGCCAGCTTCCACGGCGGCGATCTCCTCGTCAGTGGCACCGGGAAGGATGTGAATCATCAGGCCCCCTGCGGTCCGAACCGAAAAGTCGCGTTCCACCAACACGCCGACGGCCACGGCAGTCGGCACTTGCTCAGAGACTGCAAAATAATATGTAAAATCTTCGCCGATCTCGCCCGAGATCAACGGAACACTCCCCTGATACGGCTCCTTGAGACCCAGGTCTCTCATCACAGAGACGTACCCTTCCTGGCCGACGGCAGCCCCCACAGCCAGCTTTCCCAACGAGTTCAGCGGGAGTTCGACGTGCGGTTCGTTGACGTAGCCGCGAACCGTTCCCTCGCCGGTCGCCACCATGTACACCTTGCCGATCGGACCGTCGCCCTGTACCTGCAAGGTGACTTGATGCTCCGGATTTTTCAGACCCATCGTCATCATCGCCGCCAGCGTGGCCACCCGTCCCATCGCGGCAGTGACCACAGGCCAAGTATCGTGGCGCACACGCAACTCTTCCACCAGGGCCCGTGTGTACGCCGCATAGATGACTACGTGACTGCCTTCCTTCGTTCCCACCCAGATGGCGTCTTCCATCACGCAAGCCTCCATGTCCCCGCGCAATCCCTGCGGTCCGTCTCCTGAAAAAACAGTGGGCGCCTCTCGGCACCCGTTGCGTTCTCAACTGTCCAGATCAGCCAACGGCCGTTCACCTAGGTCAAGGAAGGAGTTGCCGAGTCCCCAAAACTGCCGCGTCCGTTGATCGTCAGTTTCGGACCTTCGTCATTGCTTTCCACGAGGCGGCCATACTCCATGAGTTGGCGAACCTGCTCTCCATCCAGCGTCTCCTGCTCGAGCAAGGTCTGCGCCAGAATCTCGAGTTTCTCCCGATGCTCCGTCAAAATCTGGCGGGTTCGCTCATAACACTCATCCACCATCGTGCGCATTTCCTTGTCGATCTCATACGCGATCGCATCGCTGTAGTTTTGCTCTGATCCGATATCCCGGCCCAGAAATACCTGGCCCTGGCGATGACCAAACTGCATCGGGCCAAGTCGTGAACTCATCCCGAACTCCATGATCATCCTTCGGACGATGTCCGTCACGCGCTCCAGATCGTTTGAGGCCCCTGTGCTGATCTCACCTAACACGATCTCCTCGGCAACGCGGCCACCAAGCAGTTCCACGATGCGGTCGAGCATGTCTTCCCGGGTCATGAAACTGCGATCTTCCTTGGGAAGGCTCACGGTATAACCGCCCGCCATCCCGCGGGGGATGATCGTGACTTTGTGAACCGTCGTGCCGTTCTTCAGATAGTATCCAGCGACGGCATGGCCGCCTTCGTGGAATGCGACCAGTCGTCGTTCCTTGTCGCTGATCACCTTGCTCCGCTTCTCCGGGCCTGCGATCACGCGATCAATCGCGTCATCGAGCTCCGGCATCTCGATCACCGACTTGTTCCGACGCGCCGTCAACAGCGCCGCCTCGTTCAGTACGTTCTCAAGGTCCGCCCCAGTAAACCCAGGCGTCCGCTTGGCCAGCACCTCCAACCGAATGTCCTTGGACACCGGTTTGTTGCGCGAATGAACGCGCAAGATCTGCTCGCGCCCCTTGACGTCGGGTCGATCCACGATGATCTGGCGATCAAAGCGTCCTGGCCGCAGGAGTGCCGGATCGAGAATGTCCGCCCGGTTCGTCGCGGCGATGATGATGATGCTCTCATTCACCCCGAAGCCATCCATCTCCACGAGCAATTGGTTCAGCGTCTGCTCCCGTTCATCATGGCCGCCTCCGAGTCCGGCACCGCGCATCCGGCCAACGGCATCGATCTCATCGATGAAAATAATGCAAGGCGAATTCTTTTTGGCGTTTTCGAAGAGATCGCGCACGCGGGATGCGCCGACCCCCACAAACATCTCAACGAAATCAGAACCGCTGATGCTGAAGAACGGCACGCCCGCCTCACCGGCCACTGCACGAGCGAGCAAGGTCTTGCCTGTCCCCGGAGGACCGACCAAGAGCACCCCTTTCGGGATTCGGGCCCCCACCGCAGTGAACTTGCGCGGGTCCTTGAGAAACTCGACGATCTCGACCAACTCGGCCTTTTCCTCATCCGCCCCGGCAACATCCTCGAACGTCACGCGCCGCTTATCCTCTGTGTACAGACGGGCGCGACTCTTGCCAAAGTTCATGACCCGATTGCCGCCGGACTGACCTTGGTTAAAGAGGAAAAAGAGGATCCCGAACACGAGCACGAAGGGAACGATTGTCCCCAGAAAGCTGAGCCACGAAGTATCCTGCTGTTGTGCCGCCACGGTGACGTTGGGCTGACTCGAAAGTCGGTTGACCAACGCATCACTGTAAAGGGCCCGCGAAGTGAACTGCGTTCCGTTGGCCAGTTGCCCATCGAGCTGCAACGTGGTGCCATCTGGCGTGAGAACGAGTTGCTTCACTTCATGGTTTTGCATGTCACTGGAAAATTGGCTCCATGTCAGGACCGTCTTTTGCTGACTGTCGGACATGATAAACTGCAATACCCCTATGATTACGAGTAGGATGAGCACATAAAAGATCGCGCTCTGATAGAACCGTCTCATCCCGTACCTCCTCTCGGTCAAGGCGCCCATATTGTATCATACTCACCTTGCAAAGACACGTGCGCCAAAGACCTGTTGCGGCCATGCCCGAAGCTTCACTCGCCCGAATAGATATCGGGACGAAGCACGCCCACACAAGGCAGGTGCCGATACCGTTCTGAATAATCCAGCCCGTAACCGACCAAAAAAGCATTGGGAACCTCAAAGCAACAGTAATCCGGCGCAATCGCTACGACTCTGCGCGCGGGCTTGTCAAACGCGGTGACGATCTTGACCGAAGCGGCACCCCGCCGCAACAAGACGTCTCGCAAGTAGCTCAGGGTCATCCCCGTATCGACGATGTCCTCGACCACCAGCACGTGGCGCCCTTCTACTGGTACATCGAGGTCCTTGATGATCTTCACGACGCCGCTCGACTTGGTTGACGCCCCGTAACTGGAGATCGCCATAAAATCGATCTCGACGGGAATGTCGATGCGCCTTACCAAATCGGCCAAGAACACAAATGCGCCTTTGAGCACCCCGATGACCAGGGGTTGCGTGGAGGCGTAGTCACGGGATATCGTCCGCCCGACTTCCTGAACCCGGTCCGCGATCTGTTCGCGGGAAAAAAGTATCGATTCCAAATCATCCAGCAAACACGTACCTCCTGAAGCCATACTCAGTGCGCGTCGACCACTTCCGAAGCCGTCACATGCAAGGCCGTCTGATCCTGTTCACCTACAAGGGCGTGACGACTTCGACCACAGCCCGGAACCCAGATCACACAGTCTCGCGCGCAGAGGATCGGAAACCCCTGCCTGCGCGGCCCCGTGACACCGGCGTTCGTCAACACATCCGACACGAGTTTACTGTGCCCACTCAGACCCAGCGGCTCGATGCGGTCGCCAGGTTGCCAAGGCCGCCATGAAAGCGTCCAGGCATGCTCGACTGACACATACGTTTCCCATTTTGAGGCAGGCCATACCTGCGGCGGCGGCGTCACGGTGGACGTGACTCGCAAACGGCGGAACGCGCTACCCGGGAGAAGCATCTCTTGATCCCAAGCGAACTCAATGCAGAAATCCGGCTTGGACGTGAACTCGGTCGTCGCCGCAATCTGAACATCTGTCGGCGTGAGTACTGCCGCAAGGCCAAAGCCGATGTCCCGCAGCAGAGTGCCCGCTACTTCCGAGTCGGACAAGCGGCGCACCGTCTCCAAACGAGCGAACGACCAAGAAACTCCCGGCCGAACGTAACCCAATACTAAAGTAATGACACGCCGTTGTAAAGCGAGCGGCAACCCTGCGAACGGTGCCCTTTGCACGCATGCGCTGCGAACTGCCTGCGGGCCAGTCGCTCCTCCACCCGCAAAGCGCACACACCCCGACGCAGCAGCCGTGGCTTGCGCGACGAGATAATCATCTTCCGCGGCGGCGATCTCCGTCAGCCTTGACAAGGAGTCCACCACTTGTGGGTTAAAAGACTGCTGCAGCAAGGGGAGCAGGCCCACACGGATCCGATTGCGCGTAAACGCGAGATCCAAGTTGCTGCTGTCGTGGAGGAACGGCGTGGACGTGGACGCCACGTAGCTGGCGATCGCCGCTTTGTCAACCGCAAGCAGCGGCCTTTGCAGAAGATGTCGACCCAACGGGCGTTCTGCCCGGATTCCCCGCAGCCCTGTCGTCCCGGTGCCGCGAATCAATCTTTCCAACACGGTCTCGGCCTGATCCTGCCGATGATGTGCCGTCATGACCGCCACAACGCCCGAAAACGCGTCGGCGGCATCCCTCAGTGCATCATACCGAAGTCGGCGCGCAGCCATCTCGATCGACTCCCCCGTCAGCGCGCGAGCGGCCGCAACATCCACATCCTTCTTGAAGAACGCAATCCCCCGGCGTTCGGATTCGCCTTTCACAAAAAATTCATCGCGATCCGCTTCCACCGCCCGCAGTCCGTGGTTGATGTGTACCACGCAAAGCTCAAATGCGACAGTTCGCCGCACCCTCGCCAAGCCATCGAGCATGGCCATGGAATCCATGCCGCCACTTACGGCAGCCAAAACCGTGTCTCCCTTCCCTAGACGAAGATATCCGCAGACAGACTGGCGAATCGCTTCAAGAACGGGATCGGTCGTCAGCATGCGGTCTTCTCCTTCCAAGCGTACGGTACAAAACACCGGATATGACCAGGCCTGAGGCCAGGGCGCCCGCGACGAGCGCCGTCTGCGTGCCTTGCGCCATGCCTTCGATAAAAGCGCCCATCACGAACGACTTCATTGCCATGAACGCCGTTATGCCCGGGACGAGTACGACGATAGCCGGAACAGCGAATACCGTGACAGGCATCTTGAGTCGCCGGGCAAATGCCTCACTACACAACGACACGATCAAGCTCGCGACAAAACTGGCCGCCACCTGATTCAACCCGTAGCGCAAGGCGGCAGAGTCAAACAGCCAGGCCACGCCACCGAGCAGACCTACGGGAACGATGGCTCGCTTGGGGATTTGGTACAAGACCGCAAAAGCGATCGTAGCCACCATGCTGAGGATGACGGGTACCATGAACGAATCACCTCACGGGCAGTCTCAGACTGATCGCCACAGCCACGGAGACGGCGATGGCGGCCGCCGTAAACAGGGCCTCCGCACCGCGCGCCACGCCGGACAAGAGATCTCCAGCCAGCAGGTCGCGAATGGAGTTGGTCACGGCCAATCCCGGGAGTAGCGGCAAGATGCCGCCGATGATAATCGGGCCCTGTCCAGCGGCGCCGAGGTGGGCAACCCCAAGCGCCGTGTCGGCCAAGGTTGCACTGCACAGGCCGGCCACCAGAACGCCGAAGAACCGCGGCACAGAACGGGACAACCACTCCGTCACCCACTGTGCCACCAACCCGCACACCGCGGCGATAAAAAAACCTTCCCAAGCGCCACCCAAGACCACAGTGAAACTTCCGCTGGACACCGCCGCGCAAAGACGGCGAACGCCACGTGAGTAGAGGGGCGGCGCTTTGGCGATCTCCGCCAAGGCTACAGCCGCCTCAGAGATCGAACAACCACGTTCGGAAAATTGTCGGGACAGTGCATTGATTTGCGTCACTTTCTCCAGATTGAGTGAGAAGGGTCCCTTGACACGGGCCAGTTGCGTCTTCGTGCCGTCGGCAGTGGTCAGGGAAACGAAGATGCCCGTAGGCGTCACGAAGCTTTGAATCTGATCGGGTGCGGCCCCCGCACCAATCGCCATGTGGGACACCGTTTCCTCCACGCGCGACGTCTCCGCACCAAATTGCAGCAAAAGTCGCCCGGCTTGCATGCAAAGTGAGACCACG
>JAPNUJ010000071.1:12930-13276 GCA_026627155.1 Bacillota bacterium
AGCAAGGGAGCGCTCGGACGCGCCCGGAAAAGTGGGGAAAAGTCGCACGAGGACTCACCTCTTTACACATAGACCCTCGTGTCAGTATAGCACGCGGATGTCTAGATCCAGATGAGCAAGGCCAGGGTGCTCGTAAAGACGATGATCGCGATCAGGAGGCCCCAATCGGTGAGGTCCCACGGTCGATGGGCCCGCGCTCGCTTGGGCGGAACCGTCACCTGCGCAGCCTGAATTTCAGATGCCACAATCGGGTTATGCTCCAGCAACTGAATCACCTCACTCACAAAAGAAGACGTGTCAGGATAGACACCTTGTAATGCCTGCATAAGGCTCGGGATCAGGGGCG
>JAPNUJ010000072.1 GCA_026627155.1 Bacillota bacterium
CAGGCAGGGCCGCAGGCAGGGCCGCAGGCAGGGCCGCAGGCAGGGCCGCAGGCAGGGCCGCAGGCAGGGCCGCAGGCAGGGCCGCAGGCGCAGCGTCAAGCGCAGCCTTCGACCCAAGAGCCACCTGAGAGCCCCTAGTGTAAAAGGGAATCTCGAGACGCAGAATGCATCTCAGACGCAATACGGTCAGCCTAGCCGGAAAACTTGCCGATACGCACATCACAAGCCTCATTTTGAGACTTCCAACCCCCCGACAGTCTCATTTTGAGACTGTCGAACCGCCGGGCAGTCGGAATGTGAGACAGTCTTCGGTGCAACTTGATAGCTGTGCCGGCTACGGTCATTACACCGATGGTCGCCCTCAATAGGTGCCACTTGTGCACTTGATTGAATGCCTTTACCTTGTTCCTTGTTCCTTGTTCCTTGTTCCTTGTTCCTTGTTCCTTGTTCCTTGTTCCTTGTTCCTTTGTCGCTCCGTTCCCTTAGTGAGACACGCTAGCCGGCGCTTTTGGCAGCCGCAAAAAAGCGGCCTGCACAGAGCAGGCCGCTTTTTTGCGGTACGCCGATCTCACTGCAGGTTACCTATGCTCACGCGTTGCAAGCGATTGCTCGGCGATCTCGATCGCCCGTTTGACCATGTTACCGGCGTCACGGGTGGTGATTCCGCCCCATCCCTCGCGCTGCAAGGTCGGGTAAAATCCGAGTTCTTTTGCCAGTTCTGTTTTGAACTGTTCCGACATCACTCCACGTCTGCGCGTCATCCGGTTCCCCCCTCTGAGATGCCCCAGAATTCGAGCCCGAAGCGTCCACGGCTAGTGTTCCCGCACGCGCACGCGCCTATCCCTGTCTCCTGCGCGCCTATCCCTGCGCTACGGCTACTCGTCGAACTTGACCACCTGACTACCGGTCACACCGATTACCCTGGATACGGGATAAAAGCGCCGCACCGGCACCAAGATCGCAGCCGCCGCCACGGCCTTGACGGCATCGCCTGGCAAATAAGGCAGGCATCCGAGCACCAGCGCCTTGCCCATGGACAGCCCTGCGACGTGGGCCAACCATGGCACGCCAGTCACATACAGGAGAAGCGAACCACACACTTCAAAAGCGACAAAATACAACACATACGACATGACAGGACGTCGACGCAGACGTCCTACCCACCACCCGATCAAAAATGCGCTCACGGGGTACATCCAGACAAAGCCTCCCGTGGGCCCGAGCAACACGGCCATCCCACCAGACCCGTGAAGCAGCGGCAACCCAAGCGCGGTCAACACGATGACGAACAACATGCTCATGAGTCCATACCATGGTCCGAGCATCGCACCAGCCAGCATCACTGCAAAGTTCTCCAGCGAGATCGGAACCGGCGAAAACCCGAGACTGATGTTGAACAAACTGAGCACCGACAACAGCGCCGCAAACAAGGCTGCAAAAACGACCCCGCGCAGGGTGAGGGAAAACCGCATTGCCAACCACCCGCCCTTTCTGATAGCGTAAATGAAGCTAGAAATTAAGAACGCCGAGATTGTATCACAGTCGCTAAGGAGAATGAAGTACCTATGACAGGGATGGCTTACGATCCGCTTCTCACACTCGAATCCGCGAACGTGAGTTTCGCTGTCGACGGCGATGTCCAGGCCGTTCTACAAGACATCAACTTGTCACTGCACGCGGGACAATTCGACGCGGTCGTCGGAGCGAACGCCAGTGGCAAGAGCACGCTCGCTCGCGTCACCGCCGGACTCTTGCCCCTCTCATCCGGTCTGCGCTCGCTCGCTGACAACGTTCAGATCGGAATGGTACTACAGCGTCCAGGCCAACAATTACTTGGCGCAACACCCCGGGAAGACCTCTACGCTGCCATGGAGTCGGCCCATCTGTCGAGTGAGATCTGGAGCCAGCGGATGCATGAGTCCTTGCATCGGGTGGGGCTATCCATCGATCCCGACCAGCTGATCGGGCAATTGTCTGGCGGCCAACAACAATTGCTGGCCATCGCCGGCTGCCTCGCGCTCGGGGCCACGGTGTTGATCCTTGACGAACCCACCTCGATGCTCGATCCCGGACATCAGGAACTCGTCCTCGAGCGCGTTCGGACTCTGTGTCGTGAAGGCGCAGCGGTCCTGTGGGTTACCCATCGGCTCGAGGAATTGGCCTATGCGGACCGCGTCCACTGCACAGAGCAAGGGCGAGTGGTCTACTCGGGAACGCCGCGCCACTTCTTCTACGGCGTCGCCGATCCCGGGCCCGCCGCGGTCGCGCGTCCGTCTTGTCCGTGCGCGGAGCTGGGCTTCCCGCTTCCGTATACTGCGGCGGTGGTTCGGCATTTGCGAGAAGACGGGATCGCCCTGGACCCCCTTCCGCTCACCGTCGCGTCACTCGCAGAAGCCGTGGCGACCTACGGATGACGCTCTGCGTGCAACATCTCACGGTCGGCGCGTCCCCGACGCGGATTCTAGACGTCTCCTTCACTCTGCAACAAGGTCACATCACGCTCGTTACTGGACAGACCGGATCCGGAAAATCGACCCTGCTCGAGGCGATTGCCGGCCTGATCCCGCCGCTACATGGCACGATACAGATCGACAATCAATCCGTCTATGGCCGCAAAGGCCGTCTTCTTCCTGCCGCGGTCGCTCAGTTGGGAATTTGCTTGCAACAGCCGGAGCGCCAGTTGTTCGCCACGACCGTCCGCGAAGAGATCCTCTTCGCGTTGCGACGCGCGCAACTCACGGAGACAGAGCGAGCCACACGCGTGCGCGCGGCGCTGTCGACGGTTCGCCTCGCTGAGTCGATGCTGGACCGATCCCCTCTCATGCTGAGCGGCGGGCAACGGCGCCGCGTCGCACTGGCCAGCATACTGGTGACGAACCCGCGATGGCTCCTGTTTGATGAGCCGACCGCGGGCATCGATCCCCGTTCCGCCGCCCTTTTCGTGAAGTCCGTGGCGGAGCTTGCGGACGTTCGCGCCATCGGCGTCCTCGTCGCGACGCACGATGTGGATCTGTGGCAAACGGTTGCCTCCGACATCGTAACGCTTACCGCGGGGAGGATGCGCAGCCAGAGCCGCATGGAAACCGGTGATCGGGTCACCGCGTCGAGGCGCGGCAGAGACATCCCCGAAGCAGGTACCGGCGTTGCACTTGACTTGGCGCTTCGTCAACGAGGCATTCGACTCGCCACCGATTTCACCTCACCTGCGGTCGCAGCCCGAGCCTTGGCCGGTCTACTTCGCGACTCAGCCCGACCGGCACCGAGTGACTGTGCTCCCGAACCGGACACAGGCCCCGAACCGGATCCCCTGGACGCGGGCGTGCAACGAGAGGCAGGCACTGATCAGACAGCCGCGAATACCCCACTGGCGGATTCATTGGAAGAACCCCAGTCCCTGCCTCTCCGAGATCCTCGCGCGCTGTGGTTGTCACTGCTTTTGCTGTCCATTGGCGTGTTGCTTCAGCACAGCCTGCCAGGTCTCGCAGTCGCAGGGATCTGTGTGGCGTGGTGGACACAAGCACTGGGCACCTCCGCAAGAGACGTTTGGCGCGCCAGCCGCTACTTTCTTCTGTTCCTGGCCCTCGCAGTGGCAGTGGCAGGCCTGACGGTCCACGGGAGTACAGCACCACACCAGCTTCCCTTCACCGTCTCAGAAAACCTCGTCGTGGTCCGGACGAGCGGCCTGCGCTTGACGCGCATCTTCTTGTTGCTTGTCGCAGCCCTTGGATTGGCCAACCAGGTTCCGTTGTTGCGCATGCAAAAAGCCTTGCATTGGCTGTTTCGCCCTCTCGATCGAATCAAGGGCGGGAGTGGTGAAACAGCGGCACTGGGCGGGGCCCTGACTCTGCACTTCGTGCCGATCATTGCTGCAGAGGCGTCTCGCATCAAGAGGGCAGTGATTCTGCGCAGCCGCTATCGCGGGGAGCAGCGTACCCTGCCACGGCACAAGCCACACAAACCACGCAGGGAACGCCTCGGGTTCGGCGACCTGCGTGCATTTGCCGTGCCTCTGCTCCTTGGCATCCTCCAAGAAGCCGAAGACCTCGTTACGGCTCTCGAGGTGCGCGGATATCGACTGCCAAACGACGCGTTGCGGATGAACCATCCCGCCGGGAACCATTCACCCGCAGACCAGACAGGCACAAGGAGCGGTCGTCACGATCTTCACTTCACTCGTGCAGACTGGCAGATCGTGACGATCGCCTGCGCTAGCCTCAGCGTGCTCATCGTCTTAAAAATTGTGACATAAGTCCGAATCCATAACAAAGGCCGAGGGTTAGACCCCGGCCGCCAGCCATCATCCACAAGAGTTGAAATCGGTATGAACAGAGCGTATGAAACAAACAACGTAACGTAGGTACAGCACGTTCTCAGTCGACGAGTGAACCGACCTTGATCTGCTCGTCGTCCCGACAGACCATCAGTTCCACGGTGTCGGTCAGGATATCCGCGTAGCTGTATGACACGCGCTTGAACGAGTTTGAAGCCTCGTCCAGCTTCACTACAAACACAGACGGGTACGTCTCTTCCAAGATGCCAGTGCGCTCGACCGTCTTACGACGTCCGCCGTTCGCCCGAAGGAGAATCTTCTCTCCGACAAGCCCCTCCAAATTCCGCTTGATGTCGTTCAAAGCGTTCTTTGCAGCCACACACGCCACCTCTTTTCACGGGAATTACTATACCATACAGTACCATCCCGTGTCAAACAGGGGCAATATTATAGCAATCAATCTTTTCATTTGTCAATGCCGGACAGACCATCTTCTGAATGACCGAGTGCCACTATGCCTGAGATCAGTAGCGCGAGCGGGGAAGGCCGATCCTGTATTTGCCACGGGACTGTACCCCACCCAGCCCTTCAGTTCCCGTAATGGTGGAGCGGACGATATGGTAAATATCGATCGTCTCGCCAATCGGGGTAAAGGCGATCTTCTCGGCGACGAGCACTGGATCCAAGGCATGGATGAGGATGCGATCCGGGGAGCTGGCAAAATTCGCACCGGCTTCGAGAAGTGCCTCGTAATGTGACTGGCATGCCCCGGCGAAGATGACGAGTTCATCGAGGCTGCGCTCGTAACGCCGTGCCGCCCGCACTGCCTTGACGAACGAGTCGGAGTTGCGATAATTGTCGATTTGGAGCACCTCGGCCGGTGCGCCTTTGCGCAAGACGCCATCGTGCCCGGTGATGATGAGGATGTCCGGCGCGAACTGAGCCAGAAGCTCCTCGATCCGCCCTGCCATCTCTTGCTCCGGCAGATTCTTCCCCGTCGCGTGCACGCCCAGTCGCTGATAAATCGACAGGCACCTCTCCAGATAGCTGCCGTCGCCATCCAGATGCAAAACGCGACCGGGACGCTCAAAAAAATCGTGTGGGTACCGTTCCTTCTCTGAGCGGTAGTCCTCCTTGTCGCGATCGACCTGGCGGCGCATCTGAACGAGTCGCAACGTCTCCTGCTGGAGTTTGGCCTGCCCCACTTGGTAGTTGCGCCAGTCCAGTTCAGTAACACGGGCGAGATCGTCCAGCGGTGAATCGGCCAAGAGGCGCACGTCGAGGCCTTTGAGAATGGCCAGGCGTCGATCAAAGTCCAACCTGACGATGACAAAACACAAATCTCGGTCATGCGAATGGCGCATAACCAAGTCGCCCACTCTCCACATCCACAGCACTCCTTTGCCAGACCGTCCGTATGTCCGACAAAGTATTGTATGAGGGCGTCAGGATTTGGTGAAACGATCCGCGACCTTGGACGCGCCAAACGAGTCGGGCTTGATCTTGGCCTCGTAACCCGATGACGTGACCCAGCCGACGATGTCCTTGATCAGTGCCTTTGTCTCCCCGTTCTCTCCGATATCGAGGTGCACCTCAATTGGCAAGCTGTCCCCTGCTGGGCGCAAAGCCTCCTCCAGCGCCTGCACCACCTCGAGCGCATAAGACGCCTCCATGAAGATTCGCTGCCGCAGCACAAGCGGCTTTTTGTAAGGACGCTTCATAAAATAAAAGCGCGCGCCTTTGCCCACTCTGTGAACGACGACCGCCGTCACAAACAAGGTGGCATAGCGCGCGCTTTGCGGCTGCGAATCCGATCCGACAATCAGGCGGTAGCGATCCGCAGGCGCCTCGCGTCTGTACCGCTCGATGTCCGCGGCAACCTCCTCAAGCGACATGCCGCCGTGCGTAGGGCTGACAAATCTCATAGCCACTCCCCCATCCAGACAAATGTGGGTCAAGCCTCGCGCGTCACAGCGAGGTGAGAAATGATCGCGCCAGATCCATAAATTCCTCGATCGCCAAGGTCTCGCCACGCCTGCCGGGATCGATGCCTGCCCGCTCGAACGTCGCATCGAGCACGTCGCGGGACAATTCAGCAAATTCAGACCGCAGAGCGTTGGCCAGGGTCTTGCGTCGCTGTCCAAACGCGCCCTTGACGATGCGGAAGAAGAGGGAGCGCGGTACGTCAGGGGCAAGGGGTTCTGTGCGCAGCACAAGTCTGACGACAGAAGAATCGACACCAGGATTCGGCAAAAAGCACCCTGGCGACACGGACCGCACAATCTCCGGTTGGCAGTAGTATCGCACAGCCAGAGACAAAGCGCCATAGTCCCGTGTCCCCGGTAGCCCAACCATGCGCAGGGCGACTTCGCGTTGCACCATCACGACGGCGCTCTGTAGCGGCCAGCCCGATTCGAGCGCATGCATCAGGAGCGGCGTCGTGATGTAATACGGGAGATTGGCCACCAGATGCACCGTAACGGGTCCCTCGCGGGCGATGTCTGCCCACTCTGCGGCGAGGTCCGCAGCCTCGATGCGCAAGGCATCACCTTGCACAATCCGGACTTCAGGATACCGCGCAAGGGTGTCGGCGAGAACGGGGATCAGGGCACGGTCCTTTTCGATCGCGACGACGCGTGCGAATCCACTCTCCGCGAGTGCTTGTGTAAGCGTACCGATGCCCGGCCCGATCTCGACCGCTACGTGTCGATCTCCCTGCGCTCCGTGCCACGTCGCCTCTACAATATCATCCAAAACGTTCCCGTCAATCAAGAAATTTTGTCCGTAGTGTTTTTTTATCGTAAAGCCGTGTCGCTGCAATACACCACGAGCTACCGTAGGCTGGTAGAGTCGATCGCTCATGACGGCCCCACCTCCAGTTTGGCGATCGCCGCCTCCCACTCTTCGCGGGTGACATTAAGGGCATTGAGGCGATTCAAGAAGGCCTTTGCGTTTCCGTAGCCAATGCCCAGTGCAGCGCCCAATTGTTCTCGGCGAGTGGCGGCTCCCGGTGCACCGGCCAAACCGCAGGCGGTCATGTCGTCCCACGAAAAGCGGGCTGGCAATCGGTCCGAACCGGGTTTGCGCACATGCAGGAGAGCGCTGGCGATCAGCTCTGGCCTCGTGTTTTCGACGCCGACGTCCCCTTCACTCGTGGCCTGCTCGCGCGGTATATAGGCGTGCAGGGCCTCAGGAAAGCGGTCCGTGAGCTGGCGCCTGATCTGCCCTCCCGCGAAGTCCGGATCCGTCAAGATGATGATGCCACGCGCTTTCGCCACGCGCTGCAAGCGCGCATACACCTCTTTGCGAATTCGCGAGCCGCCGGTCACGAGAACATCCGCCCGCACAGCTTTCAGGACTTGCTGACGGTCGCTCTGCCCTTCGACGACGATGACCTCACCGATCTCAGGGAGAGTGATCATGGCTCGTCTCGCTCCCACGCAAAGAGGCGGCACGCATTGTCCCAGGTCAATTCGGCGATGGCTTCCACGGACTGCCCCCGGGCGCCCGCGATCGTCTCGGCCACGAGACGCACGAAGGCTGGCTCGTTGGCCTTCCCGCGGTGCGGGTGCGGGGCTAGCCAGGGCGTGTCCGTCTCGATTAGAAGACGCTCGGACGGGACCTCGGCCGCCACAGCGACAGGTCGCTTGGCGTTTTTAAAGGTAACGGGGCCGCCAAGCGAGATGTAAAGTCCCAGTTTCAAGCACTGGTTCATCATCTCGACACTCCCGGAAAAGCAGTGCATGATTCCGCCTGCGTCTCCGACCCGTTCCTCCGCAAGCACCCGAACGATATCCTCGTGGGCATCGCGATCATGAATCACAACCGGCTTTTGCACGCGTCGAGCCAGACGCACCTGATCGCGAAGAAGTCGGTCTTGCACGTCACGGGGGACGTCGTAGTGATAATCGAGTCCAATCTCGCCCACCGCGACGACGGCGTCCTGCGCACACCAAGATTCGAGTTCGGCCAAATGACCGTCCCTGACAGACTCGGCGTCGTTGGGGTGAAACCCTACGGCCGCTCGCACATGGGGATAGCGGGCTGCAAGATCCAGGGCCCGCAGGCAAGAGTCATAATCGTACCCCGGTACAACGATCCTCCGGACACCCGCGTCTTGCGCGCGCGACAAGATCTCATCGACGCGAGGAAAAACTTCCGCATCGTTCAGATGGGCGTGTGTGTCAAACAAGCGAATCACTTGACCTTCGCCCCAGGGGCAATTCCTTCGGAGACCGTGGCCAGAACCAACGCCTCGCCAGCGGATGCCGCCAAGATCATGCCGTGCGACTCGACACCGCGTAGGGTAACGGGTTTGAGGTTAGCTACCAAAATCACCAGTTGGCCGACCAGTTGCTCGGGCGTATAGAAGCGAGCAATTCCAGACACCACTTGGCGCGTCTCCGAACCGATGTCGATGTGCAGTTTCAGGAGCTTATCCGCTTTTTCAATCTTTTCGGCAGTCACCACCCGTCCGACCACCAACTCCACGCGAGTGAAGTCGTCAATCGAGATCAGCGTCGCGACCCCTTCTGCTTCGTTTCCGGCACTGATTCCTGGTTCCGTCACGGGTGCACTCGCCTCCTTTGGTCTCAGTTCAGCAGAGAGTGGCTTGCCCATCACAAGCGCGTCCAACTCCTCAATCTCCTTGGCCACGTCGAGCCTGGGGAAGATGGGCTCCGCTTTGTCGATCCACTGACCAAACGGCAGCCGACGTGGTTGCCGGGCTGCTTCCCAATCGGTGTCGGGGCCCGCGACGAGGCCGAGTTGTTCCCACATCCGAGGAGGGGTATGCGGCATGAAGGGTTGCAACAAAATGCTGACAACGCGCACCAAATCGAGGGTCGTATAAAGGACCGTCGCCAGTCTGGACGTGTCCTCTGCCTTGGCGAGCGCCCATGGCGCCATCTCATCGATGTACCGATTCCCCCGTCTCACAATGGTCCAGATGGCAGACAACGCTGCCGCAAAGTCGTATCGGTCGAGTGACTGCTCTACTTGGGACACGGCCTCTGCGACGAGCGCGTCGATCCCCGCCTCCACCTCGGTCAGGGGCCCCGGCTCCGGGACCACTCCCCCGACGAACCGTTCCACCATGGAGAGCGTGCGATGCATCAAGTTGCCGAGGTCATTGGCGAGGTCGAAGTTCAACCGCTCCATCATCGCCTCAAGGGTGAACACGCCGTCTTGCCCGAAGGCGATGTCGCGCAACAAGAAGTAGCGCAGGGCATCGGCCCCGTAACGATCGATGAGGACATTCGGATCGACGACATTGCCTTTGGATTTCGACATCTTCCCATCTTTCATTAATAGCCACCCATGCCCGATGATCTGCTTGGGCAGGGGAAGATCCAGCGCCATTAGCATAATCGGCCAGTAGATCGCGTGAAAGCGGACGATCTCCTTGGCCATGACATGCACGTCGGCCGGCCAAAATCGTGCAAACAAAGCCTCGCCTTCCGCGTCGCCAGACAGATAGCCCAACGCCGTGATGTAATTGGTGAGCGCATCGAGCCATACGTAGATGACATGCTTTGGATCGCCCGGAACAGGGATGCCCCACCCCGCCGCCGCCCGTGAGATGCAAAGGTCTTCCAAACCAGGCAACAAAAAGTTGTTTTGCATCTCGTGTTTACGCGACTCCGGGACGATAAAGTCGGGGTGCTCTTCGTAGTGGCGGATCAGGCGGTCCGCGTAGCGGCTCATGCGAAAGAAATAACTGGGCTCTCTCACCCGTTCGACCTCGCGCCCGCAGTCCGGACAGCGGCCGTCGACGAGTTGCCGCTCAGTCCAGTACGACTCGTCAGGGGTGCAGTACCATCCCTCGTACTGTCCCAGGTAGATGTCGCCCTTTTCGTACAGCTTGGTAAAAATTTTCTGGACGATCTCTTGATGTCGCGGCTCCGTCGTACGTATGTAGTCGTCGTACGAGATACCCAGTCGGGTAAACAGGTTCTTGATGCTCGCCACGATGTCGTCCACGAACGCCAGAGTGTCTCTACCCGCCTCTTGAGCCTTGCGGTGGACCTTTTGTGCATTCTCATCCGTACCCGTTAAAAAGCGCACGTCGAACCCACGTAAACGCTTGTAGCGGGCGATCGTGTCCGTCACCGTCGTCGAGTAGGCGTGCCCGATGTGCAACTTGTCATTTGGATAAAAAATCGGTGTCGTGATGTAGAAAGTCGGCTTATCCACAGGTTTCCTCCACACTATCCACAGAAAATTGTTGATAACTCGCCGGAAACTGGTCCCAGAGCCGGAAAGTCTCCGACGGGCGTCCAGCACTCCTCGGCTGTATCGCCTTCAAGCGTACCAGAAAGTCCACTCCCACTGCAATCAGGCGCAATCACTCTGCCGCTGTCATGGGCCGTCTTCGCACATCCTTCGTCTTGGCTCCCCCACGTTCAAACAGTCGTCCCCTCCAAAATCGGTTCTTCTGTGGGCATAAGCGTGTCCGCCTCGCGTACGGCGGGTAGCGCGATCATGGTCAGCGCCAGAAGTCCTCCGATGATCCCGGAGAACACGAACAGGTCACGAATGGGCACCGTGCGCGCAGCGATGCCTCCGAGTAAGATGCCGATAGGCATGGCACCGCCAAAGAGGGTTCCGATCAGCGCGAACACGCGACCTCTATACTCGTGTGGTATGACGCGTTGCATCATCGTGAAGATCGGCACATTGACCCAAGACTGCGTGATCCCGCCGATCGTCATGAGGACCAGAATACTCGGGAACCACGACGAAAGTCCCGCGGTGATAAAGACGATATTGGACATCAGCAAGCTTCCTGCGATCAGATATCCGGAGTGGATCCGCTTGCTCAGCAAGCCGGCTGTCACAGCACCAATAATCATGCCCACGGCAAACAACGAGTTAAGTTCACCCAGCGCCACCTGCGTTCGATGCAGCGCGACAGTAACGAATTGAACCATGTAGATCTCAAACGGGGCAAACAAGAGGTTTAGAAGAAACGCGGTAGGCAACAACGCCATCATCAGTCGGATCTCGCGAACGGCGCGGAAACCGTCCCCCAGTTCCGCAAAGAAGACGCGCACGTTCAATTTTTCGTGGGTACGACTGGGTTCGGGAGCGCAAATGAAAAACAAGCTGGCCACGGAAACGAGAAAACTGATCGCATCGACAGCGTACGCCGATCCGACCCCGTGCCAAGCGATCAGACCGGCGCTGATGGCGGGGCCAAAGATATTCGAGAGCGGACCCGACGCCTGCTCTAATCCGTTGGCGCTCGCCAATTGATCCGCTTCGACAACCAGTGGCGTGAGCGTACCCGCGGCCGGACCGAACACAGTGCCTACCGTGTTAAGCAAGAGTGCGGAGAGAATGATTTCCCACGGAGTGAAATGCCCGGTCATGGCGAGTGCGGTGGCGCCGAACGTGATGCCGAGGCGGATGACATCCGACCAGAACATCGTCCACCGCTTGTTCCAGCGGTCAACGAAGACTCCGGCAAAGGGACCGATGATCACTTGCGGCAACATCCAGGCGATACCGACCAGTGACATCAGGAACGTGTTGTCTGTCAGGACTTTCATATCCCATAGCAACGCAAAGGAGTAGACGGCAGAACCGATCGTGGAAAGCAATTGTCCTGTAAACAGGGTCACATAATTGTGATTGCGCCACAACGCTCGTGTCTTTCCGCCTTGCATCTTCGGGTCCTGCATCCAGGGGTCCCTCCTCTGCCATCTTTATGCAGAGTCTACCATATAGGGAAAGACACCGACACGGCGTCAAGACGGAACCCGCCTCCGTCTGTAGACGGAGGCGGGCACTCTCACTTTTGCACAGGCGGGGGCGTTGGCCGCGGAGGCTGCAAGGGCCGAATCGCGCGAATGCCGCCTCGCGGTACGCCGCGAGGCCGCGGGTGCAGGGCGTGCTGAAGCTTGGTCAAGGCGCGGGCCTCAATACGCGAGACGTAGGAACGTGAGATCCCCATCTTTTCAGCGATCTGATGCTGAGTCCACTCTTGCCCATCGATCAACCCATAGCGCAAGCAGACCACTCTCTGCTCCCGCGGATCCAGCACGTGCAACAACTTTCGCAGACGCTGCTGCTCCAGACGCTCGCCGACGTACACCTCGAGTTCGTCCGGTTCTGTCCCGAGAACATCCAAGAGCGTCAGGTCGTTGCCTTCTTTGTCTGTTCCAATCGACTCATCCATCGAGACATCGCGATTCATCTTCTTGCGCGTGCGCAGGTGCATGAGGATTTCATTTTCGATGCAGCGCGCTGCATAGGTAGCAAACTTCGTTCCCGCATCGGAGCGGAAACTTTTGACGGCCTTGATCAGACCGATCGTCCCCAGTGAAATCAGGTCGTCTTCCTCGACGCCCGAGTCGCGGAATTTCTTGGCGACAAAGGCAACAAGACGCAAGTTGTGTTCAACCAGCTTGTGAAAGGCTCCCTCGTCTCCTTGCTGGACAAGCTTCAGACAGGCCCGTTCTTCCGCTTCGACAAGTGGATGCGGGAAGGTTTGATTCTTTACATAGGATACGAGACAGACCGATTCCTGCACGGCCAGGGCAATCAGTGACGCCAGAATGGGCACTCCGTTTCCCTCCCGCAAAGTTTGCGCAATCATGCCATGCTATGTTGCGCCCCGCGAAAGTGTTCACAAAACAGCGACCAAATCTGCCGAAATTCACCCGTAGAACCTATTGCGTATTCCTGCTCTAGGTGGTAGACTTTCTCTAGTAAATAAGTGGTTGAAGCTTAAGAGTTCTTTGGCGCCATCCTTACGGGTCGGTCCAGGGCCACGACACACAGCCACTGCCAGTACCCATCATCTTAAAACCGAAAGGAAGTTGAACGTCATGATGAAGTCAACCGGTATTGTCCGCAAAGTAGACGAACTAGGTCGCGTCGTGATTCCGATCGAACTGCGCAGAACGCTTGGCATCGGAGAGAAGGATGCCCTAGAGATCTATGTGGATGGCGACCGCATCGT
>JAPNUJ010000073.1:0-5417 GCA_026627155.1 Bacillota bacterium
GACCTCATTCAAGACGGTCCTATCCGACACGGCCCCCCCTGACACGGCCCCGCCCGACACGTCGACACCCTCCATCCCGATCACGGCGGTTACGGGATGGAGGGTGTCGACGGCCGCCAAAGGCAAGGCGATCCAGGCGACGGTTGCGAACAGGGCTGCAAGACCCGCCGCTCCGAATGACCACTGCCAAACGTTTCGGGTCAGTAGCAGGCTCGACAAGGCGGGCATAAAGAGTGCGCCGGAGCCAAACGCCACTTCCAAATAACTCATGACCACCGCGCGCCGGTGGACGAATGCCTCCATCGTGTACGTGGCGACACCCGTTTCGGTGGTGGCGATGCCGAACCCGCTCAGAATGCAAAGACCGTATAGCCAATCCACGGGTGGCAGGAACGTAGCGGAACAGAGGGCGACGGCGATCGCGGCCGCGCCCACAACCAGCACAGGTTTGTAACCGAATCGATGCAAGATGTACGAGGCCGATGGAACTCCGATCAAGAACCCTGTGAACTGTGCAAATACGAAGGCGCCGCCGTTGGCATAGGACAGATGATAGTGGAGGAGAAGGGTCGGCAAGATCCCGCCGAGGATGACCGTGGCGAGCCCTGTGGCGAAGTACATGAAACAAGCCGTCCAAACATAAGCCCTCACAAGGATCGAACCCCCGAACACAGGACCGAACAAAGTCCCCAATCCACCGCCTGACACAGTCCCTCCCCACAGCATACGGGTAGATGGGGAAGACTTCAAGCAGTTAGATGGAAAACTGTCCAACCGCTGCCTGCAGGTCCTCTGCCATGCGAGCCAGCATGGTTGCGGCAGCTGTGACTTCTTCCATGGTCGCGAGTTGTTCCTCGCTCGAGGCGGCAACGGTCTGTGAATGGGATGCGCCCGTGACGGCGACTTCAGCGACCGCGTCGATCGTCTGCACCACGCGCTGGCTTCCGGATGAGAGGGACTGCACCGTGGCCGACACGCTGCGGATGATCTCTCCGACTTGCCCCACGGCCTCGCGCAACTGCTCGAAGCTGCTACCCGTATGTTCGACTGCGCTGATACCCGCGTGCACTGCTGTCGATGCGGACTGGGCCCCGGACACGGTCGCCGCCGTCTGCTTCTGGATGGATTGGATGACTTGCACAATCTGACTGGCCGATTGGCCCGTCTGGTAGGCCAGCTTTCGCACCTCTTCTGCGACCACGGCGAAGCCCCGTCCCTGTTCGCCAGCGCGAGCGGCCTCAATCGCGGCGTTTAGTGAGAGCAGGTTGGTCTGGTTGGCAATCTGCGTGATGACTTCGGCGATGGCGCCGATCTCGGAGGACTGTTTGTTCAACTGCTGCACATCCTCAGAGAGGTTCTGCACCTCGACGCGGATGGTATCCATCTCGCTGATGAGCGAAGACACGGTTTTTTGGCCTTCTTCACTGACGATTTGGGCTTTGGCTGCGGAGTCGTTGGCCTCTCTGGCGTGTGAGGCGATTTGCTCAAGTCCTTGGGCCATCGACGTGATGGTGTCGCGACCCGAGGAGGCATTCGCCGACTGCTCGATGGCGCCTTGCGCCATATCTTGGATGGCGTTGCTCACGTGTTCCGCTGCACGCATTGTTTCTGTGGCACTGGCCGTCAGTTCCTCCGACGAGGCGGCCACTTGCTCCGCGCTCTCTGCGACGCGTTGCATCACCTGACGGAGCGTCGCCACCATATCGTTGCACGCGTGCGCCAACGCGCCAATTTCATCTTGGCGACGGCACTCGATGGCCTGAACCGTCAGGTCACCTGCAGAAACGCGAGCGAGCGAGGCAGCGATGATCGGGATGGGACGCAGGGCGCGGCGCATGATCAGTCCAAGGCCGATGCCAAACAAGGCGATCAGGACGCCGCCGATCAGGGTAATCACGTAATTGACCTCAGAGTCACTCGCCGTCCTTGTCGTTTGCGTCATCAATCGCTGCGTGGCGCTTGTCATGAGGGCAGTGAGGTCATTGGTCAGATCATTCGAGGCGTTGGAGTTCGTGATGTACATGATGGTGCTCGCTTCGCGATGATGCCTTGTGTAGAGTCGACGGATCTGGTCAAAGTACGACTCGTACGCGTGGGAATCGATGATCGCTTGACGGATGGTTTGATGCTCGGCCGGTGTGGCGACCGACATCGCAAGCAGGGATTGTAGCGAACTGTCAAGCTGTTGTTCTCCTTGAAGGATCTGCTGGTAGGTTTGTTCGTTCAGTGTCTGATGACCGAAGCCATACATCCCCACCCACATGTTGGACTGGTCATCCATGTTGAGAAAGCCGTTGTATGCATTGTTTGCGGTCGACTTGAGGGCCATGACCTGGCGCAGGGTGGCCATCCCTTGCGAAACTCGGGTGGACATGATCGCAGACGTCGTGCCGACAGCGACGATGATCAGGGTGAGCCCGCCGATCAACAAGGAGATGCGGGTCATCAGTCCGATCCCGGAACGGGCAGGCTGCGACGACGGGGCATGGTATGTGCTTATGGACATCGTGGAAAACTCCAATCGAGTTAGAATGAGCTATGAGCGTGCACAACTATGAACATGCAGTCTTATAGTACTGACATTGTACAGTAAAAGAGACCTCAGCGATAGACCTGAAGGCCCGATTTCGGCTCTTTTCTGTTATCCGCTCGTCAACGGTGGACGGTCAAACTCCCAGTCCTCCTTGACGTAGGCCATTTGCCAAAACTCCAGCTCGTACTGACTGGAGGTCAAGAACACTTCGGTCATTCGGGTGCGCGTGTCCTCAGACGCATCCTCCGCCAATTCATTGACGAGCGCGATTTGCTCTTCGACGACCTTTGCATACCACGGTGCCCCGTAGGCCTCGACCCATCGGTCATAAATGGGATGGTTTGGCTTGTCATGCTGGTGCATCTGCCCGATCTCCCCGTACAGCCAGTAGCAGGGAAGGGTGCTCGCCGCGATCTCCGCTATGGATCCGTCGTACGCCACCGTGAGAAGGTGCGTCGCATAACGGTACGCTGTGGGGGCCGGGGCTATGGAACTCACGTCGCCTGAGATTCCCAGCAGCGCAAAGAACGTTGCGTGCAGTTCTTGTTCGGCTCTGAGCGTCGTTTGCAAACGGTGCGCGAAGTGCGACATCAACGTCGCGTCGCGCGTCCGCGCACAGGCCAGCGCATGCACGCGGGCAAACGCTCGCAGGTAGTACGCATCGTTTCGGACGTAATGGGCAAAGCTGTCCTCGGGCAAGGTGCCAGCACAAAGTTCGTGGACAAACGGATGATCGAAACTGCGTTGCCACAGGGTTGCCGCGAGTGAGCGAAGGTCGGACGTGAATTTCATGCCGTTCCTCCGTTCTTGACGTTGTCCGTACGTCCCCGGGCAACGGCGCCGTCGACCTCGTCGAGGAGTGACGCCGCCGCGATGCGCGGGTTCTGTGCGGACAGCACGGCGCTGACCACGGCAATACCGTCTGCGCCAGCGCGCAGGACGTCGCCAACTCGCCCCCTGTGGATGCCGCCGATGGCAACGAGTGGGGTGCTGACAGATTGTCGTATGGCTCGTAGGCCCTCCAAGCCTGTCCAATCTGCATCCGGCTTGGAGACTGTAGGGTAAATCGCTCCCACGCCAAGATAAGAGGCGCCATCGCGTTCGGCGGCGAGGGCTTGGTCCGCGGTGCGCGTGGACACCCCCACGAGAAGCGACTGGTGGGTCAGGGCCCGCACGTCAAGAATAGCTATGTCGTCCTGTCCGACGTGGATGCCGTCCGCTTCCACGACCTGGGCAACGTCTACACGGTCATTGACGAAAAACAGGACGCTTGCGTCGCGCGTCAGCTTGCGGACGATTCGGCCAAGTTCGACGAGCGATCGTCCCGTATCCGCTTTTCGACGGAGCTGAATGGCGGTGGCACCCCCGGCGATCGCAGCCGACACAGCATCAAGCAACGATTCGAGTGCAGCTCGTTCATCCGTCACCACATAGAGGCGGAGCCGTTCGCGGAGTTGTTCAGGCGTCATCATGTTCCTCCTGTGTTTTTTTTACTGGATACTCCATTCGTTTTCGCGCAACACGTACGCGTGCCCTTTCTGCAGTCCGCTCGTGATCACGGTTTTGGCGGCGTGATCGATAGGTCCGTGGCCGGTTCCCAGGTCCCAGTCCTGAGCGCTTTCAATCGCAGTGTAGACATATCGTCTGGCCGTAGCGATCGCGTCGGCCAAAGCGACGCCGCGAGCCAGGCACGCCGTGATCGCTGCAGAAAAGGTACACCCTGTCCCATGTGTTCGAACTCCAGGCACACGTGCCGTCGTCAGCGTTGTGAAGATGCCGTCACACAGCAGGAGGTCGCTGACAGTCCCGAGGCGCTCGGACGGGTGCCGGGACTCCGTCCCGTCGGATTCCGAGGGCACGCATGTCGCTTTGCAGGATAGAAAGTCTCCATGGCCCCCCTTGATGATGACAGCGCGAGCACCGTATTGGGCGAGCTTGAGGGCTGCCTCTTTCGCCGACTCGATATCTCGAATCGCCAGGCCCGACAGCGCCTCCGCCTCGGGTAAATTCGGCGTCACCACGTCTGCGAGCGGAATCAGCGCGGTTCGCAGTGCGTCGATCCCGCTTTCAGGGAGCAACGGTGTGCCGCCTTTGGCCACCATGACGGGGTCCACGACCAAGGGGCCACGGTGCCGCCACAGCGACAGCGCGGAGGCAACCGCTTGGATGACTTTGGCATCGCCGAGCATACCGGTTTTGATGGCATCTGCCCCGATGTCCGTCTGAAGGGAGTCGAGCTGCGCTTGAATGAATGCCGGTGAAATGCTGAAAATCGACTGTACGCCCCGTGTGTTTTGGGCAGTCAACGCCGTCACACAGCAGGCGCCATAGACGCCAAAACTGCAAAATGTCTTCAGATCCGCTTGAATGCCGGCGCCTCCGCCACTATCTGAGCCTGCGATGGTGACCGCACGGCTGACATGACCATTGGCCTGTCGGTGCATGGTTCACCTCCTAGATACTGACGTTTTGCGATGGGTGAGCGTCAAGCGCGCGACAACAATATGAAAACGAAAACCACCCCATCGGGACCAGCGTAGAGGGGGTGGTTGAACTTGGTTCGACTCCTGTCCACTTTCCTACGCTGGTATCACCCAGTTCAGGTTCCAAGGGTCCAAGATTCTCTTGTCTCAGCCATGACGGCGCCCCTAGTGGTACGGCTATGCGATTATCGAGAATCATAGCGCCGCGAGAGATGCGATGTCAATCGGCAAACGCAAAAAGGAGCCTGGCAGCCGCAAAATCGGTTGCCAGGCTCCTCACGAACTTGGTTGGCGAGCTTACTTGCCAGCCATGACCACGCCGTCAGAGATCACTTTGAAGTTGGTCAGGCTCTCGTGGACGTTGACGATCCAGCCGCCGTTGTCCAAGGACTTGACGCCCT
>JAPNUJ010000073.1:5427-12895 GCA_026627155.1 Bacillota bacterium
CATGACCATCGCATAGCCCTTGGCATTGGCAGCGACCACAGGCAGCGGATAGAGGATCGCGCCGGCCTTGCCGTCTTTGTATGCATGGACGTGCGCCATGTGCTTGCTGTTCTTCTCAAGGCCCCAGACCTTCAGAACGACGGTCATCGTGTCGGTCTTGGTGTCGAGCGTGAACATCGCGGTACCGTGAACTTTGGTGCCGCCGACGCCTTCAAGGTTAGCGTGCGAGTACATGAATTCAGCCATCTTCATGTGCTTGGTGGTTTTTGTTTTGGCATGATGATCGACGGTGTGCGCGCTGGCGATCGTCGTCAGGCCGAGTGAAGCGGAGCCGAGCATCAAAAGCGCCAGGCCGGTCTTTGCCATCTTGTTAAACATGAGAGTGTCCTCCTCGAATGTCTGTGTTTGATTTGGCAGGGGATCGCTCCGTCTTGCCCACAACTGCATTCTACCTCAGTCAATAGATTACTGCAAGGTTACAATCGTAATGTTCTTGTAATGTTCACAAATTGGCAGGTGCAGGGAAAATTCTGCACAGGGGCCCTTGTACAAGTTTCTCTCATGGGTTCGCGGGCGTGCTCTCAACCCTGTTTCTTCCTGACAAGGGCTATGGTACGATCGGACTGGAGGTGATTTTTGTGAATAGACAGGCGACTGTTGGCGTTGGCGCGTGGTTTACCGGTGATGGATTGGGGTCTCTTCTCCTCCTCGCCGTGGTCTTGGCTGTCGTGAGTTTCTTTCTATCGCGCGCATTTCGTCGCCATGATGAGAGTTTACGCCTCGGGTGGATCTTCGCGGCGCTTCCCTCGCTGCCCCTGCTGGTCGCCGTCTGGCTCCTCACGTTTGGCGCGAATCCGGCCGGTGGTGGTGAAGGGGCGTTGCAAGAGGCGCCAGTGGTCACCTCGATGGCGGTGACGGGCCTCGCCGTTCTGGCACAACTTTTCATGGCGCGTGCCTATGCTCCACGGCTACCGGAACAGATGACGACGCACTGGGGCCTCGATGGCAGGCCCAACGGCGCGAAGAGCCGAGCTTCAGCCCTTCGCATCGGACCGACTGTGGCCCTCGCCTTTGGCGCTGTGGCGCTGGTGGTCTCCCTTGGGGGATGGGTGGGCGTCATCAGCATGACCATCCCCCAAATCATTTTCCTGTTGATCGTCCTCTTCCTCTACCGTTTCAACTCGACAGGCAGGTAGTCCGCGATCTGCGGAACTCGCGGACCATGCCAGATCGCGATCGACTTCGGGCCGGCAAAGAGGTAGCGCGAGTGCGTCTGCCACTGCCCCTTACGTGACACCTCGTCGAGTGTCGCACCATCTGACAACAGGATTGTCGCTGAGTGATTGCGCGCTATTGACGACGAGGTCTGGATGTGCTACGATTCTGACAATTTTACACCCAATGAGCCGTGATGGAGAGAGTAGCCGTACGCGACAGCACAGAGAGCCGGGGGACGCTGCGAACCGGACTGGAGCGAACAGGTGAAGTACACTCCGGAGCTGCTTCGGTGAACGCTTGCATGTTGGTGCAGGTCACTAATCGGAGCCGGTTGCGCCAGGGCGCCGCCGTTATCGCAACGAAGGTGGAGGACGCGCTGTTCTCTGTCAGGGTGGTACCGCGAGCGTGTCTCGTCCCTGATGGGGATGGGGCTTTTTGTATTTTTAGGGGAGAGAAAGCGGAGGGATCGAGATGGTGGGCAAGCAGAGGGACGCGAAGATTTTGGATTGCACGATCCGAGATGGCGGTTTGGTCAACGGATGGGACTTTTCTACAGAGTTTGTGCGCGAGTTGTATCAGTCGCTCAGTCGAGCGGGCGTCGACTACATGGAGATCGGGTACAAGAACTCGCCCAAGCTGCACCATGTGCCAAACGCCGGGCCCTGGGCCTATCTGACCGAAGAACTGATTCGCAGCACGATCGGCGAGAAAACGGCGACGAAACTGTCTGCGCTCGTGGATATTGGTCGCGTCGACGAGCACGACATCGTGCCGCGCTCGGAGAGCTTTCTGGATCTTATTCGCGTGGCGTGTTATATCAAGGATGTCGACAAGGGAATCGAATTGGCGCAGACATTTCATGATCTTGGCTACGAGACGAGTCTCAACATCATGGCGGTCTCGCATGCCCGGGAAAATGACTTGAACGAGGCCCTCGAGATCCTCAACGGCAGCTCGATCGATGTCGTGTATGTCGTGGACTCGTTTGGGAGTCTGGTTCAGCGTGACATCGAGTACCTAGTCGCGAAGTTCCAGAAGTTTGCGCCCAAGAAGACGCTCGGCATTCACACGCACAATAACCTGCAACTGGCCTTCGCCAACACCTTGACGGGCATCGACATGGGCGTCGTCTATCTGGATTCCTCCGTGTATGGCATGGGACGCGCCGCCGGCAACTGCCCGACGGAGTTGCTCGTCGGACACCTCCATAACGCGCGGTATGACGTACGTCCGCTGCTCGACATCATCTCCCGCCAGTTCATCCCGCTGCGCGACAAGGTGGAATGGGGGTATACGATCCCTTACGCGATCACCGGGCTCTTGGATGAGCACCCGCGTACGGCCATGGCGCTGCGAGCCAGCGCCGAGAAGGATGAGTATCTGGCTTTTTACGAAAAATTGACCACCGTCGAGACGCACGGCGCACACCTGTAGAGGCATAGACAGGCTCTCGCCGCCATACAGTGTAGCAATTACACATGGCGGCGGGGGTGTGGGCGAATGCAGGACACCGTTCAGGCGGACGTGCAAGCGGCGGTAGACGAGTACATGGTGCTCTATCGGCAGTACAAGGCGACGGAAGACGCGCTAGGCGCACTGCGCAAGGTCATCGAGCCTTATATGAAGGAATGCGAATTGACCAGCCTCCCCTGTAGCGATGGTTCGGGGCGCATCGATCTTTCGCTCGTCGAGCGACCCGTGATGAATGCGCGCTACACGTCATATGCGATGGAAGATGTGGCGGGCTGGCTGACACCCTCCACGCGCAAAAAGTGCGTCGTCGAGGTGATTGACAAAGAGAAGCTGGAAGCCCTATGCCAATTGGGCGAGGTGCCAGCGCAGGTCCTCGACCGCAAGGTGACCCGTCCGTCGTACAGTTTGATCGCCCGTCCTGGCAAATGATGCGCGTGCCTTACGCTCGCATCGCTGCGGCGGTGTGATGCGAGGGGAGTAGAGGCCGTGTTGATGCAGATTGCGGTGAATCAGGCGGGGTATCCCTGTAGCGGCGAGAAGCTCGCGTATGTGCGTGGTGCAACTGTCGATCACCACTATCAGGTGATCGACAGCGAGAGCGGGCAAGTCGTGATGCGTTGCTCCGTGTGGTGTGACACGGTTCATCCTCAGTTGGCCGAGCAGGTTCGTCAGCTTGACTTCACAGCGCTTTATAAACCGGGTCTGTATCGGATTCAGGAGGCGGGCGGCCATGCGGTCAGCTCGCTTTTCGCTGTCCAGGATGCCGTGTACAGGCCGATCTGGACGCTGGCGATGCGGTCGTATCACCTACAGCGTTGTGGCATCGCCTTGGACGATGCGGAAACGGGCCTCGCACATGCCCCATGCCACACAAGGCTTGCCGTCATTCGGGCGACCGGAGAGGCGATCGACGTGGCAGGGGGATGGCACGATGCCGGGGACTACGGTCGCTACACGCAGACGGCGGCGGTCACGGTCGGGCAGTTGCTGATGCTTCGGAACCTGGCACCGAAGACGCTGAGCGATGATGACGCGTTCTTGTCGGAGATCCGATACGAACTGGAGTGGCTGCTGAAGATGCAAAGGGAGGATGGCGGTGTCTACCACAAAGTGAACACTGCCCGGTTCTGTGGCATGGTGTTGCCGGAGGCCGATGAGGAGACACTCCTCGTCTACGACGTTGCGACACCGGACACGGCGGTGTTTTGCGCGGCCATGGCGCGTGCAGCCAGGGTATTCGAGGCATCCGACGTCCAGTTTACCGCGTTCTGTCGGGAGGCGGCGAGGCGGGCCTGGGTGTATTTGCAAGGGGCCCCGCCGTTCCTCGATCCACCGAATGATGGCACGGGTGCCTATCGTACTCGCACCGATGCGGACGAGCGGTTGTGGGCAGGGGTTGAGATGTGGTTGCTCACTGGGGACGAACGGATCGGTGCCGACCTGGCACACCACTACGCGGCCGTAGTGCCTAGTGAAGGATCGTTCGGTCCGGCAAACTGGGAGGATGTGACGGCGCTCGCCGTTTTGGCGCTGGCGCGGAGCGAACGCCAGGGCACGCCAACAGACGCGGACTCGACGGCTGGCTTGGCGACTGGCCCGATGCATGGGCTAGCGGAGCGCGCGCGCGCGGATCTGGACGCGCACGCTAGGCGAATCGTTCATCGCATTCAGCAGGACCCGTACCACTGCGCTCTGACGTCATCCGAATACGAGTGGGCCTCGGTGAAGTCCGCGGCCGCATACGGCGTCGATCTGGCGGTCGCGTGGCTTTGTCATCCGGACCCCGAGTACCTCGCCGGGGCTCGGCACCAACTCGCCTTTGCATGCGGCGCGAATCCCTTGGGACGGTCTTTTGTGACAGGGCTGGGTGAGCACTGCGCCCGATATCCGCACCACCGTCTGGCGGTCGCCACGGGGCGACTGGTACCGGGGCTTGTCGTAGGCGGTCCCAACGCGCACGCGTACCGACAAGACAAGGTGACGCCGATGGCACCGGGGCCGCTGGCGTACGTGGACGATGCGCGAGCATATGCGTCAAACGAATACGCGATCGACTACAACGCGCCACTTGTCATGCTGGCGGTGCTGCTGGATGAAGTGGATTGTCTCCGTTGAGTGATGGCCGACGGTCGGGCGATCGTGAAGGGACAGTACAGTGGGGGGCCAAGCCACACGGCGGGCGGGGAGGTTAAGTCAGGAGGAGAGTAAGGGATGTGGATCGAATCGGTTACCTTGACCGGGCAGCGGAGTCAACTGGTACCCATGACGTTGGCGGATACCAAAGAACTGTTTGAGATCAGTCGCGACCCGACGATTTGGCAGTTCCTGCCCGTGCGGCAACCCGAGACGGCGGAGGATATGGCGGCCATCGTACGAGCGGCGATCGGGCGTCTGGATGCGGGGCTGGAGTTGCCTTTCGTCATCCGCGACCAAATGACGGGACGCCTTGTCGGGAGTACGCGCATGTACGACTTTTCGCAAGCCAATCGACAACTGGAGATTGGCTGGACGTGGCTGACCCCGTCTGTCTGGCGAACCCGCATCAATTCCGAGTGCAAGTACCTGCTGTTGCGCCACTGCTTTGAGACCCTGAACACGGAGCGTGTGCAGGTCAAGACGGACAGTCGCAATCTGCGGTCACAAACTGCCATTGCGCGTCTTGGCGCCGTGTACGAAGGCACGTTGCGCCGTCACAAGATCTTGCATGACGGATGGATTCGGGACACGGTCGTATTCAGCGTCGTTCGCCCTGAGTGGCCTGACGTAAAGACTCGCTTGGAAGGCTTCTTGCAAGGACCATGACGCGCCACCAGCGCATACGGCATACGGCACGGGGGGCGGGGTGCCGAAGAACAGGCGGTGACGGCGTTGCCACCGAATAAAACTGGGTGGATCGGCATGTAGCCGATCCACCCAGTTTTATGTTGCCCGAGTTTCCGTAGGGCGGGGTGTCTAGAGTAGCTCTCCCGCTCTGACCCTGTAGCCAGTTATGGCGCCGCAGGCGGTTGCGGCGCCCCGGGGGCGCTGGCCGTCAGCGGTGGACTGAAGACAATGTCATCCTCGTTGGCGGCAGACACGCGAAATGTCGTGGCTGTCGTCCCCGTGACGAGCAGGCGCACTTGCGGACCCGGCGGAACGGGGACGCTGGCTGAGCCTCCGATCGTGCCTCCTGTTGCAACCCCTGTTGCGGGTCCCGTTGTAGACCCTTGTCCCGAGCCTCCGATCGTGCCGACCGAATCGACGAGGACGTAGGAACCGTCTGGCTGTTCGGCATACACGCTGTACTGCGTGGCACCTGGCACGGACGGGAAGCTGACTTGGACACCTTGCGGGGTCATCGCGGCGCTGACCGTACCCAAGCTGAGGTTGACGGCGGGCACGGTGACGGCGTTGGACAGCACGCTACCCGGTGGGAGCGGTGGGAGCGCTGTCGCAGGCGGTGTCACCGGGCCACCGGCCGCGCCGGGTTGACCGGGGGCCATGGCGGGTTGACCAGGGACCGTGGCGCTGACCATGACCTGCAGCGCCTGCGCGCCACGCAAGTTTGTGATATCCGCAGACATCGGCTGCTGTGGCGCCGCCGGTGCCATCGATGTGGCCGGTGTCGAACCTGGCTGCACTGTCGATAGTGCGGACGGGACGGCAGGCGCAATTGGCGCTGCGTGCCAGTTGCCATGCTCGCCCTGTACCCAAACTTGGTAATGGGCGTTCGTCGCCGCGATGGGGGTCCACGCAACGACAGTCTGCGCGCCTTCCCGTTGCATGTACGCGACTGGCGCTGTCGGGTTGGAGATGAGGATCACCCCTTGATACGGCGTCAGATTCAGCGTCACAGTTCCTTGTTCAACCGTGTACCAAGTGCCTGTGAGCTCATCGAGCATCTGCGTGCCATCGGCCACAGTGCCATTGACTGGGACCGTCACCGTGGTCGGCGTCGCTTGGTTGTTCATGGCCACGATTGCCGAGGCGTCGGTCGCTGTCGATCCGAACACGTCCTGACCGCCGGTGATCGTCCGCGCAAACGCGTAGACGTTGCCCTGTTCAAGCAACGGTTCGAAGGTCCCCGTCTGTAGCACGGGGTTGGCGTTGCGGATGGCACCGAGCAAGCGGTAGTGATTGACAAGGTCCTCGTTCGCCTGACCCCAAGGATAAGGGCCCCGGTTGAGCGGATCTTTATAACCCAGCATACCGGCCTCATCACCATAGTACACGGTGGGGTCGCCGGGGAAACCAAACTGGAAGTCCGACACGAGTTTGAGGCGGACGATGCCCACGGCCAAATCACTCGCCGACGGTTGCCATGTCGCTTGCTGATAGGCTGTCATCGTCGTCGGGTCCGGCGCGTTGGACAAGACGCTGAGAATTCGCATGGTGTCCTGGGAGTCCACCAAATTCATCATCGCGTAAAACGACGTCAACGGGTATTCACTGTACAAACGCATGAGACGGGCATTGAAGCCGCTCGCGTCGACCCCCGTGTGGTTCTCATTGCCGTCGTCATACGTTCCCCGGAAAAAGTCGATGACGGCGTTGCGGAACTGGTAGTTCATGACGGAATCGAAGGTCTGGCCCGTCAACCAGTCGGTGCCGCTGTCATTCGTCGCATTGTTCCAGATCTCGCCGACGATGGCGGCTTGGGGATCCACCGATTTGACGGCACTGCGAAATGCCGACCACCAGGGAATGCTGAAGTTGCCGTTGTCGGCGGAATCCAGCCGCCAGCCGCTGGCCCCATTTTCGATCCAGTATTCGGCAACGGACTTCGGGCCCCCATAGA
>JAPNUJ010000074.1 GCA_026627155.1 Bacillota bacterium
GGTAGTCTGGCGATCGCAGTTGACCCGCTTGACCAATCCATTCAACCTTGCCGGTGTTCCGGCCCTATCGGTCCCGATCGGGCTGTCGCCATCGGGGCTCCCGCTGGCTGTTCAACTGGTGGGACCGAACTTCTGTGAGGCGCTCCTTCTGGATGTCGCGAGTGCGTTGGCTGAACGACTGCCCCCTATGGTTTGGGCAGGGTAGTAGCAGGGTACTAGCAGGGTACTAGCAGGGTAGTAGCAGGGTAGTAGCAGGGTAGTAGCAGGGTACTGTCACCAGATGAATGTAGGGAGGCTCTCATAACGATGAGCGACGAGCAAGGTGCGGGGGTCTATCGCCAGTGGTTGCAGGATGATCGAGTGGAACCGGAGCTGAGGGCCGAGCTACAGAGCCTCGAGGCGCAAGGCATGGTGGACGAATTGCGGGACCGGTTCGCGGGGGATCTGGAGTTTGGCACGGGCGGTTTGCGGGCGCGCATGGGGGCGGGCACGAATCGCATGAATGTCCATACTGTGCGCAAGGCGTCGGCGGGGGTGGCGCGTTGGATCTGTGCGGGATTTGCCGACGGGCAGCGGCGATTGGTCATTGGCTATGATGGCCGTCGCCAATCCGCGCAGTTCGCCGAAGATACAGCGCGCGTGGCGGCGTTCTACGGTGTGACGTCGTATCTCTTTCCGGCTGCTCGCCCGACGCCACTGCTCTCTTTCGCAGTGCGCCACCTCGGGTGCAGTGCCGGCATCATGGTCACGGCCAGTCACAATCCGCCCGAATACAACGGGTACAAGGTGTACGGGGCCGACGGGTGTCAGGTGTTGCCCGATGGCGCGGCGGTCATCGTTCGTGAGATGGAATCGGTTGGCGATGTGCTGGCGGTTCCCCTCTTGTCCAAAGCTGACGCCGCCCAGTCGGGCCTTTTGCACACAGTCGGGCCGGACGTCGAGGCGGCCTACCGGGCGGCACTGACCGTATTGCATAGGGACCTTGGCGCGGGTGTCAAGGATCAGCTCCGCATTGTCTATACGCCGCTCCATGGGACGGGCGGGGCGCTCGTGCCGAGTGCCTTGGCGGCCGCTGGATTTGCCAATGTGCATGTCGTGAAGCAGCAAGCGAATCTCGACTCGGAGTTCACGCACGTGGCGAGCCCGAACCCGGAAGAGGCCAAGGCGTATGATCTCGCGCTGGCGCTCGCGCACGAATTGGCTCAGACTCCAGGCGAGGCGCCTGACGTCTTGCTCGCGACGGATCCCGACGCCGATCGCGTCGGCGTGATGGCTCGCGACGCATCGGGGCAGTACGTCCCGCTCAGCGGCAACGACATCGGCGGACTCGTGCTTGCGGATTACCTGCCCTACTTGCAGGCCACCGGCACCCTTGGGGCCGATGCCACCGTGGTCACGACCCACGTCACGTCTGACTTTGGCGAAGCGGTGGCCCGCTCGTACGGTGCTGACACAGTGCGCACGTTGACCGGTTTCAAATACATAGGCGAGCAGATCGCCCGGTACGAGGCCAGTGGCAGCCGATCCTTTGTGTTCGGCTACGAGGAGAGTGTGGGGTATCTCGCCAAGCCCTTCGTTCGGGACAAGGACAGTGTACAGGCCGTCTTGTTGATTGCGCAGATGGCGGCAGCCGTCAAGGCTCGGAGCAGTACATTGCCGGATGCCTTGCTGGACCTATTTGCTAAACATGGTTACTACAGAGACCGGTTGCTCAGCTTTACGTTTGAGGGCCAGACCGGACACGTACGCATGCAAAAGCTCATGGCAGCCTTGCGTGAGGATCCGCTGACTGTGTCTGGCCAGGAGCCGTTGTCGGTAGAGGATACGCTCGAGGGCGTTCGTCGCTATCCAGACAAAACGAGCGAACCCTTAGACCTTCCGCAGGCGGACGTGCTGAAGCATGTGTTTGTTGGCGGGGCTTGGATCGCAGTGCGTCCCTCCGGCACCGAACCCAAACTCAAGGCCTACCTTGGCGTTTGTGAGGCGGGAGATCGCGCGGCGACGGAGCGTCTGGATGCCATGGAAGCGGCCTTGCGCACCCGTCTGGCATCGTATCTGCAGTAATCACTGGCGAATCGCATCGGTGCTCGCGGTTCAGAGCGGGTAGCGTGCCCAGTCGTCCACAATGTAAATAAGAGAGGGGACACAGGCAGTGAAGACCATGGTGCCCGTATTGCAGCATCGCATCTGGGGAGGCGAGCTCTTGCCTGACCTCTTTCCTTTGAGTCCTCCTGTCATGCGACCCGTGGGCGAGGCGTGGCTCCTTTCGGACCATCCGACGGCACAGACTGTGGATGAACAGGGAGGTACCTTGGCCGAACTGGCCCCGGGGAGACCTTGGTTTCCTGTCCTGATCAAGTTGCTACACGCGACGTCCGACCTCTCCGTCCAAGTCCACCCCAACGACGAGCAGGCCAAGGCGATCGGGGATCTCGGCAAAAGTGAAGGGTGGCTGATTTTGGCGGCCACGCCCGGAGCACGGATTTGTCACGGGCTCACGGCGACGACGCGGCAGGAACTGAAAGAGGCGATCGAACAGGGGCGAATCGAGAGTCAACTGCGCTATGCAGCGGTGCAGCCTGGGGACTATTACCCTGTCCCTCCGGGCACTGTGCATGCGCTAGGCGGGGGGATCCTTGCCCTGGAGGTGCAACAGTCGTCGGATACGACGTATCGTCTGTACGATTACAACCGGCCGGATGCGACGGGCAAGCTGCGCGCACTCCACGTCGACGAGGCCCTTCGCGTCACGAGCTTTCCACAACCGCCGCTCCCTGACCAGCGACGCTATGCGCCGAGTGATCCGTCGGGCAGAATCGTCTATGATGACAATCCCTACTTTACCCTGACCACCGTCTCGGTTTCGGGAAGTTATGAGGAACCCCCTCGTCCCGGACGCTTGCTCTGCAGCATCTTGCTGGATGGCGACGTGGCGCCTGCGTCCTTGCACAAACCTCCGCAGCAGTATGCGACGTGGCTTTACGGAGAAGGGGAGACGGCTCGATTTCGCGGAGAGGGGCGCGTGGCGCTCGTCTCGATTGTCGTCGATTGATTCACCCCGGGCACACGCCTTCTCCGCACGTGCGTGTGTACAATGTGCGTGTGTGCGCGTATACTGAGTGCACAAGCGCACGTTGCACACCCAAAGGAGATGGCAGGTTTGGAGTATACGACATTTGAAGTGGCCTATCGTTTGAATGTTTCGGAAGAGACGGTGCGCCGGTGGATTCGCACGGGTCAACTGAAGGCGGATGACAGTTCCGGCAAGTACATGATCGCGGACGAAGAGTTGCAGGGCTTTTTGCGTCGTCGCGGCAGCCCGGCCGGAAAGGCCATGAGTTGGCTGGCCAGCGTCGGTACCGCAGGTGTTCGCGCCGCCGCACCTGGCATGGCGTACGCGGCCTCCAATCTGATGACGTCGGCCGCCTTGTCGAGCCTGAAGCTGTATAAGGTGCTATCGGGAATCGAAAAGGTGGGCGCGGATGAGCTGTCGCTCATGATCGATGAGGTCGACAAGAGTCTGCAGAGTCTGCATGAAAATTTGCAATTGGTTGAGGAGCAAAAGGCCAAACTCGAAGAGGGCATACGCGAGCTTCAGGAGATTCGGGTGAAGCTCGTCAACTCGTAAACGCCAACGAAAGTCGGCGGGAGCAAAGGGAGACTGTTCGTGAAGTTGACACGCGTCGCGGTGGACATGTCGCAAGTGGACCTTCAGGTCTTGATCAACGGGCAATTGCCGGACGGCTACGCCGTTCAGCATGTGCATGTCACCCAAGGTGGAATGCGGTTGAAGATGGAGACCCCTTGGCTGAAGACCGATCTGGCCCTGTCGCTGCAGGACGCGTCAGGTAGTGACCAGCTCCGGCTGCGGGTCCAGGCGAACAAGTGGTTGCCGATTCCGCAAAGTCTGGTGGCGACCCTCCTGAAAAACGTGGTGGCTCAGGCTCCGGCTGGGTTGACGGCGGACGGTGACGTGCTGCAACTGGATCTCGCACGCCTGCTGTCGCCGTGGCTTCAGGCTGAACGCTACCACGTGACGATGACAGACGGGTTGCTGGCGGTGGCGGCCACGGCTGTGAACGTGTCTGTCTTTGACGCAGCGCAACCGGATGAGCCCGCCGCTATGCAAGTCACTGGCGATGCGGAAGGGGTGCATGGGTGCAACACTCCGCAAGTCTCTCGTTGATGGCCATCGTGTTTTTGGCCAGCGGCTTTGTCGCCGGGTTCTTCGATTCCGTGGTGGGCGGCAGCGGCGTGATCACGCTGCCCACCTTGCTTTGGGCAGGCCTGTCTCCGCGTTTCGCACTGGGCACCAACAAGCTGGCGGGGACGGCTGCCTCCTCCATCAGTTCGTGGACCTACTTGCGCTCCGGACATCTCTACTGGCCGTTACTCCGGGTGATGATCCCCTTTACATTTGTCGGCGCGCTCCTTGGCGTGCAGACGGTGCTCGCAGTCAATGAATCAGATATCAAACTCGTTATATTCGTGGCCATCGTGTCTATCGCGCTGTTGACGCTGTGGAAGAAGAACCTGGGAGCGATCAACCGCTTTCCAGGTATGAGTGTGGGACTGTCCGTGGCCGCTGCGGCGATCGCCTTCGCGCTCGGATTCTACGACGGGTTTGTCGGGCCCGGAACGGGATCGTTCCTGCTGTTTATCTTTCTCAGTGTGTTTCGCTTCGATTTCATCACGGCGGCGGGTAACGGACGGGTCCTGAATTTTACAAGCAATGTGGCGGCGCTGCTGCTCTTTGCGATTCGGGGCAAGGTGCTGTATTTGTTGGGGTTGCCGATGGCCGCCGGCATGATGGCCGGGGCACAGGTCGGTTCGCGGTTCGCCGTCCGCCGTGGCGTCCGCTTCATCCGTCCTCTGTTCATCGGGGTGGCGATCATTTTGTCCATACGCATGGCGTTTGAGGCGTTCTGAACGCGACCGCCCGCGCCAGTGTGCGACCGCCCGCGACCGCCCGCAAACGGGCGCCATCGCATGACCCGGTGTGGACACATCAGCGGCTATGCCGTGAGTTTGGGGGAGATCAGATGGAGACGACAGGGACACGCCCGAGCTTGCGATCGTATTGGCGCGACCATTTGATCGTCGGAGACGGCGCGATGGGAACGCAGTTGTACAGCTTGGGCGTTCCAATCGGCGCCTGTGCGCAGGAGCTGAATATCAGCCAGCCGGACCTGGTTGCGTCCGTTCACCACAGTTATTACGACGCGGGTGCACGGTTGCTGGAAACGAACACCTTCGGCGCGCACCGGCCTATGCTTGAACGCTATGGGCTCGGCGCGCAACTCGAGGAGATCAACCGCGCGGGCGTGCGCCTGGCGCGAGCGGCCGGAGGCGATGACGCGTACGTGGCCGGTACGATCGGATCGATTGCGGGCGTCCGCTTGCCATCGGAACTGGGCATCGATTTGGAAGCGGCCTATACGGAGCAAGCGCAGGCGCTCTTGGCAGAGGCGCCCGACGCGCTGTTGCTCGAGACGTTTCTCGATGTGTCTGAGCTGGAGCTTGCAATCGGCGCGATCCGGGCGCTGACGACGATTCCGGTCATGGCCCAGCTGTCACTGATAGAACACAACGTCACGCGCGATGGGATTCCGGTTCACGACGCCTTTTTGCGTCTCCGGGCGGCTGGGGCCGATGTCGTGGGCCTCAACTGCCGCTACGGCCCGGCCGATATCGCCGCATCGCTGGAGCGCGCCGCGCTCGGGAACGAGTGGTTGGTGTCGGCCTATCCCAACGCAGGGCTGCTCAGCCTCATCGACGGGGAGTACACGTATCCCTCAGAACCGGCCTATTTTGGGGCCATGGCGAAGCGGTTTCGCCATATCGGCGTCCGTGTTTTTGGCGGGTGCTGCGGGACGACACCCGCGCACATTCGCGCGATCGCGGATGCCTTGCGCGGCCTGGCACCGGTGCAGCCGGGCGCATCAGATCGAACGGCGCCAGCGCCCGTCGCCCCAGTTGCCCCCGTCGCGCCCGTCGCCCCAGGCCCTTTGCGCATACACGAGAAGGTTCGGCGCGAGTTCACCGTCATCGTCGAACTCGATCCTCCCAAGGAACTGGATGCCTCCGAATTCCTGCGTGGGGCACGGGCTCTGCAAGAGGCTGGCGCCGATGCCGTGACGTTGGCGGACAACTCGCTTGCCGTCACGCGCATGAGCAACCTGGCTCTGGGAGCCTTGATGAAGGGCGACGGGATCGAACCGCTGTTGCACATCTCCTGTCGCGACCGCAACTTGATTGGGCAACAGTCCCACCTGATGGGCCTACATGCGCTCGGAATCGATCAAGTTCTCGCGATTACCGGGGACCCCTCACGATTCGGCGATTTTCCGGGAGCGACCTCGGTCTTTGACATGTCCTCGTTTGAATTGATCCGGATGATCAAACAGCTCAACGCAGGCGTTTCCTCTACGGGGAGAGCCTTGAAGAACCAGGCCAAATTCGTCGTCGGCGCTGCATTCAACCCGCACGTCCCGCACCTTGACAAAGCGATCCGGCGACTGGAACGCAAGGTGGAAGCCGGCGCCGATTTCATCATGACGCAACCGATTTATGATGCCCAGATGTTTGCCGTGTTGAGCGAGGCGACCCGACACATCCCGGTGCCCTTGTTCGTCGGCATCATGCCGCTGACCAATGCGCGCAATGCGGAGTTTTTGCATAACGAGGTGCCGGGCATCCGGTTGACGGATGAGGTGCGTGCTCGCTTGCGGGCGTGCACGGGTCCGCGAGCGCGCGAAGAGGGGCTCGCCATCGCGCGCGAATTGATCGATGTCGCCATGGATCACTTCAACGGACTCTATCTGATCACTCCTTTACTGCGCTTTGAGATGACCGTGTCACTCGCGCACTACATCCGAGAAGCCGCTCGTTCGGGGCTCAAAACGCCGCACCCGTGTCCTGACATACTGGACTAACGTGGTGCGCGGGAGAACGAGTGGCCTTTCTAAAGAGACGCGTGATGTGCTTTCTGGCGAGGCGTACACGCTATGCAAGTCGCGCCTGTCATGGACTCGCCGAGCGCGCGGTGCATCACAAACACCGCGATTCCCGGTAAACGGTCCGGGTTCTGCCCTTCCCGGTGGCTCTAAAGCAGGATGGAATATCGGGAGTCAGGGCAAGAGAGTTGCGCGTGAAAGAAAAACCCGCATCAGTCTTTTTGAGACTTGTCACGCGCCAAGTCGCCTCGCCTCATCATCCACCTGCCGATGAAGGAAGAGGCGACCAGTAAGAATCCGAGGTACGAGACAGACCACCCAAGCGTCTGAGTGGTCTGTCCTGCCATGACATGAAGGCCGCCGGTGAGGGAGTAGCCAATGACATACGGAAGATGATACGAAACCAGAAGTTGGGACGTCGGAATGAGCAGGATAGGCACTTCGGATACGACAGAATTGCCGATGGCCCCGATCACAAATGCCAGCAAGATCGGCAGGTAGTGGTGGCGAGTGCGAAGCGTCACCGTGACAGTCACAACGCTGAGACTCCAGAGTTCGAGGGTCGCCAGCAGCCATACCCACCCACACGAGATCCATGGAGAACGTCCCCATAACGCGGCACTATGGAGCATAGGGAGCACGCCTAAGCCATTGCCAAACAAAATCTGTGAGGCAGCGGGTGGGACGGACCAGCTCCACTGGTAGGGTACGAAGAAACCGGAGATGACAAAGATCAGCAGGGTAGAAACGAGTACGTATATGATCGCGACCAACAACAGGGCCAACACCTGCGCGAACCAAAGCCGTTCTCTTGAACGCACGCGCGGATAGATCACGCCCAAATAGCCTGTTACGGTGTCGTGTACATGGAGATCAGAGACTAAAAATAGAAAACTGGGAATAATCAAAAGGGTGACCATATGAAGGTCATTCCAATAAATCCAGAGGACGTCCCACTGGTTCATCCCGGAGAGATTCGCTAGCATGTGGGCCTTAACGAAGGCGAGAAAGAGTATGACCCCGATGGGAACCATGCACTTCCAGGAACGGAGGGTTCGCATGAGGTACACGCCGGCAATAGAAAGCGTCGCATTCAACTGGACGTGCCCCCCAACACCAAATGACCACCGCGCATCTCGTAGACGACATCGCAAAGCGCAGACACCTCGTCGATTTGATGGCTGACCATGACAATGGTGGTCCCTTTTGCGTGCAACTGTGACAACAGATTGCGGATTTGCAGGACGCCGTCAGGATCCAGCCCGTACTGCGGCTCATCCAAAAGTAACAATCGAGGGCCTTCCATGATCGCTTGCGCGATTCCAAGCCGCTGGGTCATCCCAAGTGAATAGGACCGTACTTTGGTGCGGTCTCCTGGGGATAATCCGACGGACGACAAAACTGACGCGATGTCGACCTGTGTGCGTTTCGACGACAAGGATAAGAGAAACTCCAGGTTCTTTGTCCCGCTCAGATTTCCGATGAAGCCCGGGGATTCAATCAAGGCCCCCACGCCTTCTGGAAGCGTTCCTGGACCTGGGAACAGTCGTTGCCCCAGCACGGAGATCGAGCCCGAATTGGGGATCATTAAGCCCGCAATACAGCGAAGTAAGGTCGTCTTACCGGAGCCGTTTGCACCCACTATCCCGCAAAACTGACCATAGGGTACGGTGAGGTTGATCTGTTCGATAATCACTCGCGATTTGAAACGCTTTAACGCTCGTTCAACCGAGATGGCCGCGTTAGTCACGGATGTCCCTCCTTGCCATAACCTGCAGTGTGACCACGGCCGTGATTGCCGCCAGCACGAGCCAAGTGAGAGGAGGGAGCCAAGGCGGACCCAGTGCAGGGGAATAGATGGCGATCGAGGCCCTGCCTAGAGGTACCCAGGACTGGAGAATCGGAACCTCCGAAAAGATGAAGGCGATGCTGAGGCCGATGTAAAGAATCCAGGGAAGTCCAACCGATAGGTAGGTGTTGCGAAAGAATGATCCCAATAGGACGGCCAAGGTGCCAAGGAAGATGCCACACGCCGACGTGTAGAGGGATGCCGCCAGGACATAGTCAAAGAAGTGGTGGTAAAATAATCCTGGCATGAAGTGCATGGTCTGGAGTGTGTAGCCGTCAAACGCAGTCATTCCGTACTTCACTGGAAACACCACGGCACAAAGCATCGAGCCGACCAAAATCGGGACAAACGTGACACAAAACGCGACAGCGGCTGAGCCCGTCAGTTTGTAGACTGTATACTTGGCGCGGGATGACCGTATGATCAAATACCGGATTACGCCGGTCGCACGGTCATAGGAGAGGGTATCGCCGACAGCTAAGCCGATCTGTAGCGGGAAGAAGATCTGCGTTGCCAGCAGCGAGAGCCACACCGCTTGATTCGCCGACGTGGACTGCATTTGGGAATGTGCGAATGACGTATAGTACTGCCATACACCAAATGCCTGAATGCAAAGGCCCAAGAGGAGCGCCGCGAAAAACTGCCACCTCGATAGCAGGCGAATGATCTCTTTACTCAATATCCTCACGGCGCTCCTCCTGGCTCTCGTCTCAACTGGTTTTTTCGTACGAGTTGATGTTACTGCGAAACATCCGCATGAACATGGACCCAATTTATTGAAATTTGAGAGACCGGTAGCCTGTGGAATCAGAGTGTTCGATCGGGTAAGGGACTGAATCAGTTTGGCCACCTCAAGAAAGGTCATCCCATTTCCTTGACGATAGATCAGGCTCGCGACCCGACCTCGGCCGAAGTCCCGCTTTACGTGCTCCTGAACATCGTGACACGATAATCAAGTCACGTGGGATGACTGTAATCATTGTTAGTCTCTGAGATTGCAGGTAATTTAGTGTTATTATAATGTGGATAGAAATAAATTCAAGTGCGAACAGCCGGGAGAATCTCGCGGTCCAAGTCCGCAAGTTACGCATGAGGATTGAGACCTGTCCCAGCTCTCCCAATCATTTGGTATCTGTCCGCGGCAGGGGCTATATGTTGCTCTTATAACGTCACTGAGGCGGCATGGTGTTACCGGTAGCCTTCCGTGCTCCGAGTTCGGAAGGGGGTCCGGCATGATTTTGACCGAGGAACACGCGCCGGTCCAGGACGACCAGACGCGCAAACAGCCGGTCATCTCGGACGATGGCGGTGTTCCTGTGCGACTTCGACGTGTCCTTCAGATCTCCGTGAAGGGTTCCCTCTAGCCAGGCAAACTGTTGTATAATAGTTGCACTGCGGAGAGGCGGAGTGCTGCGTGCAGACAAAACACGATCAGATTCTGCAACACATCGAGGAACTGCCCGTTGGACATAAGATTTCCGTCCGTCAAATCGCCAAACAGTTGCACGTCAGCGAAGGGACAGCGTACCGGGCGATCAAGGAAGCGGAAGCCGAAGGCATCGTCACGGCCATTGAACGCGTTGGTACAGTGCGAATCGAGAAGAAGCAACGGCGTGACATCGACCGGCTTACATTTGCTGAGGTGGTCAACATCGTCGACGGAACGCTTCTCGGGGGGCGCTCGGGTCTGCACAAGACGTTAAACAAGTTTGTGATCGGGGCTATGGAGATCGATGCGATGCTAAAATATATCGATCCGGGCTCCCTCGTCATCGTCGGCAACCGCGACGAGGTGCATCGCGCCTCGCTGGAGCATGGCTCGGCGGTCCTGATCACGGGGGGGTTCACGACGAATGCGGGGGTCATCGAGATGGCTGACCGCCTCGGTTTGCCGATCTTATCCTGCGCCTACGACACGTTCTCTGTGGCTTCTATGATCAACCGCGCCATCTATGACCGGCTGATCAAGAAGGACATTCTCCTCGTCGAGGACATCCTTGGCAAAGACATGCCCATCGTGTTGCGTGTGGACCAGCGCGTCCGCGATTATCAGAACCTTGCCGCACAGAGCGGACACTCCCGCTTTCCCGTACTCCAAGAGGATGGCAAACTCGGTGGTGTGATCGCGGCCAAGGACGTGTACGGACAGTCGGAGGAGGCCCTGATCGGTCGTGTGATGACGCGGCAACCGCTGTCCGTCACCCCCAAGACCTCGGTGGCATCGGCCGCGCACATGATGGTGTGGGAAGGGCTCGAATTGCTTCCCGTGATCGAATTCAAACGGCTTGTTGGCGTCGTCAGTCGGCAAGATGTCATCAAGGCGCTTCAGTTTAATCAGAAACAACCGCAGATGGGCGATACCGTCGAGGACCTTGTGCTCGCGCAGCTGACCGCTGGGCCTGGGGAGGAGCGCAGCGCCGTGCTGTCCGGGGACGTCACGCCGCAGATGTCAACTCATCACGGTGGACTGTCGCCCGGGGCGTTCATGACGATTCTCGGCGAGACGGCGATGCAAGCACTGCGTAAACTGCGCGACGCCAACATGCTGATCGAGAACGCGACACTCTATTTTTTGCGTCCGGTGCAGATCGATCAGCGAATCGAGGCGCGCGCCCGGATTGTCGACTCCGGCCGTAAGGTCGGCAAGGTCGACGTGGAACTGTATCGCGGATCGGAACTCGCCGCCAAGGCCCTGTTTACGATTCAACTCTTGGAACGATAGCGATGGGACAGGAGCGATCGACCCTGGGACAAGCGTCCGGTGGAACGAGTGGCGGGACGAGTGGTGGCACAGCCTTTGAAACGTCCGGAGGGATGTCCACTGTGCTGGTTGTGGAGGATGAACCTCGCATTGCGCGCATCATTGAGCTTGAGTTACGCCACGAGGGTCTCACCGTGACGATTGCCAGAGAGGGACAGGCTGGCATGACGCTGGCGCTCGAGGGCGACTTTGATCTCGTGATTCTCGACTGGATGTTGCCAGGGTACAGCGGTCTCGACATTTGCCGGGCCCTGCGCAAGGACAAGCGCACGCCAATCATCATCTTGACAGCGAAAGATTCCCTCGGCGACAAGGTGCTCGGTCTCGATGCGGGAGCGGATGATTACATCACCAAGCCGTTCGAGACGGAAGAATTGCTCGCACGAGTGCGCGCTGCACTGCGCCGGGGGCAATCGCGGGAGTTGATCCGCTTCGCTGACCTGTACATGTACCCGGAAGAGAGACGGGCCCTGCGCGCAGGTCAAACCCTCGAGTTGACAGCGCGCGAATTCGATCTTCTCCATGCGCTCGTGCGGCACGCCGAAAAGGTACTGACCCGCGAAGCGATTCTGAGCCAGGTATGGGGGTACCAATTCGACGGCGAGACCAATGTGGTGGACGTCTACATTCGCTATCTTCGTTTAAAGGTGGACGAGCCGTTTGCGACTTCACTCATCCATACCGTGCGCGGGGTCGGCTACGTCCTGCGCAAGCCCTAATCGATGAAACTGACCATCACCTCGCGCTTCGTCGCTCTCTCGACGCTCGTCGTCGCCGTTATCTTTCTCTTGTTCAACACGTTTGTCTACCTCGAATTCATGAATGTGACCATTCAAAATGAGAAAGAGATCATCTCCGGCAAATTGGCCGACGTCGTCCGCCGAATCGGCGACGACTCGCTCGCGCAAGCGGTGGCGGATGTTCGCCGCATCGTACCGGACCCACGTCAGATGGTTCGGCTTCTGGGGCCGACGGGCACCGTGTTGACATCGTCTGACCCCGGCGCTTTGCCCGCGTGGATTCCAGGCGGACTCGGCGCTCGCACCGACCTCGGCCACGGGGTGCTGTTGTTTGAGCATGACACCCAGCGGATCCTGATGGCCAGTTCGCGCGTGCGTTTGCCAGGGGGGTTCGTGACCGTGGAGTGGATTGAAAATGTCGAGTCGCTCGACCATAGCATCGCCTTCGTATTTTACCTGCTTCTGACGGGGTCGCTCGGCGGACTGGTGATTGCGGCGGTCGCCAGTTATTTTTTGGCGCGCTACTCGCTCCAACCGATCCGGGAAATGATCGC
>JAPNUJ010000075.1:0-1934 GCA_026627155.1 Bacillota bacterium
ACGGCTCGATTGGAGCTGGCTGAAGCAGGCCCAAGCTCATGTTCACCTTCCGCTCGGCCGAGTGTTCCGCGAGGCACGGGCTGTCGTGGATCTGATCTTGAATGATGCCTTGGTCGAGATCAAGCCAGTCCGCACGGTGATGGTGCCAGGTGCTGCCGATCAGATCTTGACGTACAGCCTCATGTACCAATATCATCATCCGGACCACGAGCTACGCGAACTGCGCTTTTATCTGGCGCGCCACGCCACGTGGGTCGTGGCCTCGCTGGACGAGATCCGCCGCAGTTTTCCCGTCAAAGCGTTCGCTGAGATGCTGTGGGCGACCACAGAAACGTTCCTGGCGCGGGCCCAGCAGGTCGACTTTGAGCGGTTCTGTCACCGCCAAGCGCACGTGGCCGGGATGAACGCTTGGCGGATGGAAGATCAGATCCATTCCGCCCAGCGTCGCTATGAGCGCGCAGGTCGTATCGGTGTCACGCGCATCGCTGCACAGCGAGAAGTTCCGCATGCTGTTCCGGATACCATTCGTCGGGAGGAGAATGCCGAACTGCCGGACCGCCTCCAACGTGCGGCGGAGGCATTGGCTTTGGAGGGACTCTGGCGAGACCGCTATGAGCAGTGGCACACGGACCTGCGTGAAGACTATGCGGTGATGCAGGCCATGCGCGATCCGTGGCGTGAATTCGTGGAGACGCTATAGAAGTGAGCGTGTGACGTCAGCACCTAACGGCGTGAAGTCATTCCGTGAGCGACGCCTCCGGCCCAAACTCCCGCCGTGTGGCTGGATGCGACCTTTTGAAGATGGCTTTAGAGAGCCGGCCCGGAGGACTCACGAACAATCAGACGACTTGGAAGCGTGACGTGAACCGTCAGGTCCGTGTTGCGCTGTCCTTTCAGGACAAGTTGCATCAGTTGCTGACCCACATCTCGTTTCGGGATCTGGATGGTGCTCAGGGATGGGTTTGACATGGTGCAAAAGGGGGTATCATCGCATCCGACGACGGAAACTTGCCGTGGTACGTCATACCCGTTTTCTCTGAGCCACTTCATCGCTCCAAATGCCAACATATCGTTGCTTGCGAAGACCGCAGTCAGTCCCGCATAGTTTCTAAAGAGACGGGAAGCGCCGGCGTACCCCTCTTCCATCGTGCCGAATCCGGCGACCAACTCCACACAATAGGGGGCCCGGTCCACGTCTGCATTTACGAACGCGCGCCTGAACCCAAGAAGTCGTGGGTTCACGTCGGTCTCTGCCGAAGGGAGGTATCCGAGATACCCAATTCTTTGATGTCCTTGAGAAAACAAATGGGCAATGACCTCCTCGACTCCCGTTACCAGATCCACCGCGACGCTCGGATAAGGGGATTCACTTCCCCAGTCCCAAAAAGTCGCCAGCGGGATGTGAGACTCAGCCAACTCTTGGACCAGCCAACTGTTCAGTTCACTCGGGGAGAGCAGAATCACTCCGTCGTATCGACCGGGTAGCAAGAAGGTCTCATGTCGACGATCGATCACTTGCGAACTGTAGATGCTGAGAATGTACCCGTGGTCTATGGCGATCTCTTCGATGCCGCGAATGACTTCGCTAAAAAAAGGATTATCGATTGCAGGGGAAATGCAAGCAATTTGCTGGGTGCGACCGGTGCGCAAGGCTCGCGCCAGCGCGTTTGGCTTATAGTTCAGGGTTTCAATGGCAAGCATGACCCGCTCGCGCACGGAGGGCGAAACGTATCCGCCGTTTAGCGTTCGAGTCACAGCGCTCTCAGACACACCAGCCGCTTTGGCAACATCTTTACGCATGACCAACGGGTTCACGTCACCTTTCGAAACAAATGTCGAGTCAGTGTGATTTTGAAATCACATCGAAACCGAGAGTGTATGCTTTCGAAGACTTTCAAAAAGGGCGGCCCCGTCTCTTGAACTCTAGTATTGAC
>JAPNUJ010000075.1:1944-10367 GCA_026627155.1 Bacillota bacterium
GCAATCGCTTTTGATGGAGTTGGGGGTGCGACTATGATATGGTGTAGTCGCTACTCATGAGAGTGCACAGCCTCTGTGTGAACTCGAGATCATGATGAGCCCATCGATGAGTCTATGAATGATGAAGAGTGCCGCGTAACATGGCGTCGCCAAGCGAAAAACGGGGAGGAACTTCGTTGCCAATGCAGGCTTCCAAGTTGACGATCGACGAACACAGTTTGTGTATTGGGGACAAACGCGTGCAACTGGTGTCAGGTGCTTTTCATTACTTTCGCGTACCGCGGCAGCAGTGGCAGGACCGCTTGTACAAGTGTCGACAAGGCGGGCTCAATTGCATTGAAACGGTCGTGCCTTGGAACGTACACGAGTTTCGCGAGGATGTTTTCGACTGGTCGGACCACCGCGATCTGCCCGCTTTTTTGGACTTGTGCCATGAGATGGGGTTCATGATCATCGTGCGCCCAAGTCCATACATCTGTGCGGAGTGGGACAATGGCGGCTTTCCATCGTGGCTGAGCCAGAAAACGGGGATGGCGTATCGTCGCGGCAACGCCGTGTACCTCACATTTGTAGCTCGCTGGTACGATGAGTTGATTCCGCATCTGGCCTCTCGGCAGTGGGGACATGGCGGTAGCATCATTTTGGTGCAGATCGAGAATGAGTACGGGTACTACCAAGACGCCCAGGATATCTCCTACATGGAATTTCTACGGGATGCACTGCTTGAGCGGGGCATCGAGGTACCACTCTTGACTTGCGATTGGCCAGGTCGTGGGTTTCTGGTCGAAGGGGCGGTCAAGGGAGCCAATTTCGGCTCCGACTTTCGAGATGGATTGTCCACCTTGCGGGCTGAACAGCCGGGAGCGTTTGCGTTTGTGACGGAGCTGTGGCTGGCGTGGTTCGACCACTGGGGAGGGCAACATCATTCGCGCCCAGCCCGAGACGTGGCCAACGCCTTGAAGGAGGTGTTGTCAGCCGGTGGTCAGTTTAATTTTTACATGTGGGCGGGCGGAACCAATTTCGGATATAATGCTGGCCGGACAACCACGGGTCCTTATGGGGCGTTTATCACGACCAGCTATGACTACGATGCACCCATCAGTGAGACGGGCGCGCTTACGGAGAAGTACTACGAATGTCGTCTCGTGAATTGGCTAGCCACATCGCTACCCGAGTTGTTCGCGGGGTCGCGCGAGGTCCCTTTACGGTGGACGGCTACGAACGGGGACGTCTCTGCGGTCATGCGGATGTCACCTCTGGGTGAAACGACGTATCTGCGCAACGACACGGATCAACTGCAATGTTTCAGACTGCAGACGGAAGAGGGTTTGTGGCCCGTCGATCACGATCTCGTGCTTCAGCCTTCAGACACGCGCATTCTCGTATCACATTGCAGACTCGATGAACGAATGTGGCTCGAGACCTGTTCTTGCGAAGTGCTGGCCTGGGTCAGCTCCGAAGCAGGCGCGGTGCGACCGGCACTGCTCCTCTACGATGAGGCGGCTCAGGAGTTCACCGTTGAGGTGACGGTTGACGGCGTGCGCCACCTTCTTCGTGATCGCATCCCGGCGGATGGCGAGACGACGGTGCTAGACCTGGCCGGTGTCGACGTGGTCATGATGAGTCGGCGTACGGCCGGCATGGCGTGCATTCTGCGAGACGGCGAGCGGGTGGTGTGGCGAGTTCAGCCCGATTACGGTCGCCTCGAAGGGAGGGAGACGTCTCACGCTGTGCCGTGGAACTGGGCAACAGTGGACTCTCTGAGAACGCTTGTGGACATGCGCCCTTCGCAGCATTCGGAGGGGCCATCCGTTTCGCGCATGCACTGGACGGTTCCATCGCTTCTTTCCCTCGATTCCCTCGGGGTGCAACAAGGCTACGGTTGGTACTCGACTACCTTTGAACATGGTGGCGGTCTCACGCAGCTTGTGTTGACGGAGGTGCATGACCGGGCCATCGTGTTTGTCAACGGCGTTCACCAGGGAGTCATCGGGTCGTTCTCCACGTATGCTTGCCTGTCGATTGCGACATTACCAGGAGAGAATCGACTCGACATCCTCGTGGATGCACTGGGACGCTACACGTTCACGTCCAGGGTGGGAGAAGTCAAAGGGTTGCTCGGTGCTGCCTATATCGGTGGGTGCGTCGCCCGTCTGGAAGGGCCACTGGCAGTAGACAAATCGACGACACTCACGGCAGAATCGGATCTAGGCGAAGCTGGGCCAGTCCGTCGCGATGACGTTCATCGACACGTGTTTCGCATTCCCTGGGAACCCGGACAAGGGTTGCTGATCAGGGTGGCAGGAAAGGGGCGACAGCCCCTGCGTATCGGCCTCGACGAGACCTTACTGCATGTCCATCGCAGCATTGGCGACGATGACGAATTCGTCGAGTTGAATCTAACCCCCTATCTGCGTCCAGAAGGCAATCGCTTATGGGTGGACGGACTGGCGGAGTCGGAATTTTCATTGACACTCAGTGCCGTGCGCTTTGACATCGCAGGCCAGATCTCCGGTTCTTGGCGCGTTTATCCCGGTGTCATCGGGGAGGACTGCGCTGTCGACATCGATTTTGCCGTTTTTGAGGACCTTCCGTGGAAGGTCTTGGGCGGGCTTGGGAGAGAGCAGCAAGGAGTCGTCGCTTCACAGGGGACAAGGGAAGCGGAGCGGAAGCCAACCCTGTTTCGCACCGAATTTGACTTCGGCGTCTGGCGACCAGAGAGCACCGATCGGGACCTCGACTCTGATTCCGATCATTTGGGAGTGACCGCATGGAAACTCGTCACAGACGGACTTTCAAAAGGCGTGGTGTGGCTCAACGGACACCATCTCGGCCGCTACTGGAATGTGGGACCGCAACAGGCACTCTACGTTCCAGAACAGTGGCTCCAGGCGGCAAATGTCATGGTGATCTTTGACGAGCAAGGGTGCAACCCGGCCGACGTCAAACTGGTGGTCTGCGAGTCGTTTCGATAGAGATACAGTTGTCGCCCTGATTTTCTCGTACTGTGCTATCCGGTGATATCGCTGATGGAATTTGCGCATAAAGGCTCCGCGCGAAACCTCCTGGGTGAACAGGCGTCCACGGATCTGGCTTCGCCAACGCGGTATAGCGCGATGAGGTGAGAGATATAGCCGAATGGAAGATCGGCTGGCCTGACGAGTGTGGGTAGCGAATGTGTGACGGCATGCCGAAAGTGAGCCACCCATCCAAAGAGGCCCGGTAGTTCAGCTGTGTCGAATAGTTTAGTGGATGTTTAGTTAGCGCTGTGATATTACAGTTAACAAGGGAGACTCGCGATCTCCTGCACCGCCAGAGCGCAAAGCCGGTTGCAACCGCACCACGCTCGTCGTTTACTAAATCGTTTTAGTGACCTTTCGCAACAACGCGCCATGAGAGAGGGGATGTACGATGCGCAGGTTGACGAGATGTAAGCGCATTCTCGCAAGCACACTGTTGGTAGGCACCACGACCTGGCTCCCGTTCGTTTCATTCGCGCACGCGACGAGCGGGATCGTGCCGGAGGGGGCGGGAAGTTACACGACCATTCAGCCGGCGAACACGCACGCGCCGCAGAGCACGATCTACCGCACGGCGAACGTGACGGGACCTATGCCGACAGATAAATGGTGGAGTTCCGCCGCGTGGCTTCCGTACTCCGACACCATGTATCCGAACCCATTTCAGATCACGGCGGTCGCAGCGGGATTACAGGTAAATGACCCCGCTGTGACGGCAAATAGTGGTGGCATCTTCAGCGACCCTGCCAGCTATGATTTCACGCTGGGTTCCACGGCTTCGACCGACTTCCCCTCTGCGCTCGTCGACGGATATTCTGATTGGACGGTGTCGCTCCTCTGGGATGATGGCAGCGGCGGCACGATGCGCGTCACGTCAGGCGAGGGTATGCCCTATCTGGATGCCACCTATGCCGGCGGAAATCCGACTGTCACGTTTAGCGGCACGCCCACGGTCTATAGTGGGAACGCCTCGTCGAGCGTCCTCGGTGTGACGATCAACGGTCACGACTACGGGTTGTTCGCTCCCACGGGGGCCACGTGGTCGGGAATCGGAACGGCCGATCTCGTGTGTAATTTGCCTTCCGGAACAGACTACTTCTCTGTCGCAACCCTGCCAGACAGCACGTCGTCGACGTTGCAAGAGTACGCGCAGTACGCGTACTCCTTCGTGACTGGAACGTCGGTCAGTTACTCCGTCAATCAGAGCACCTCGCAGGTGGACACCACCTACAACTTCGCTACGGAGGCCATGCAGGGAAGCCAGTCCGGGACGATCGCGGCGCTGTACCCGGCGCAATGGGAAAATCTCACGGCCGGTACGTCGCTGCTGCCATACACCTACGCTTCGGTGCATGGCACCATGAAGACGTTGGCAGGGCCTTCTTTTTCGACGGTTCTCACGTATCACGGAATCCTGCCCTATCTTCCTCCCGTGGGCAATTATAACGCCTCCACGTTGGATGGGTACATTCAGAACGTGGTCAACGAGTCGAGTCACTACACATTTGGCACTGACACCTACGGCGAAGGCAAGGCGTTTGGCCGAATCGCGCAGATTATCCCTCTGGCGCAGTCAGTTGGGGACACAAGTTCGGCCAGTAATCTCTTGAATTGGCTGGAGACGAATATCTCCAACTCATTTGTCGCGACCGACTCCACGGGGGCAGAGAAGACAGCCGACCTGTTCTGGTACGATCCGACGTGGGGAACGTTGATCGGATACCCTTCTGCGTATGGATCGGCCACGGACCTGAACGACCACTCGTTTCATTACGGCTACTGGGTTCATGCCGCCGCGCAGATCGCCCTCGACGATCCGTCGTGGGCTTCACAGTCCCAGTGGGGGGCCATGGTCAATATGCTGATCAAAGACTATGGCGACGGCAACACGTCGAGTTCAATGTTTCCGTTTCTGCGCAGTTTTGATCCGTACGCCGGTCATTCATGGACGTCAGGAAACGCTGAGTTCAATGACGGCAACAATCTTGAGTCGTCATCTGAAGCAATTCAGGCGTGGGCGGCCATGATCGAGTGGGGAGCGGCCACCGATCAACCGGCGATCGAGAACCTCGGAATTTATCTCTACACCACTGAGGTGACGTCCGTTCTGCAATATTGGTTCAACGTTGGCGGCACCAATTTTCCTTCGTCCTACCCTAACGACTACACGGCGATGCAGTGGGGCGGCAAATCGGTGTACGCGACATGGTTTTCTTCAGATCCTGAACAGATCCGTGGAATCAACATCCTCCCTGTAACGGGAAGTTCCTTGTACCTCGGATTGAACCCGACGTATGATCAGCAGTTCATGCAGCAGTTGGTGAGCGAGTATGGATCGGACAACTGGAAAGTGTGGCCCGATATTTTGTGGGAGTTCCAGGCGTTTTACGATCCAACCGGCGCGATCAACCTGTTCAATGGCGATCCGTCATATACGCCCGAGCAAGGTGAGAGCGAGGCACACACGTACAGTTGGCTGTATGACATGCAAAAGCTCGGTGAGGTCAACAGTACGATCACAGCCAACACCCCACTCTACGCCGTCTTTACGAGCGCCGCGGGGAACACGTACGTTGCCGACAATCCCGCGGACACGACGCTCGTCGTGACATTTTCCGATGGAACAACGCTCGATGTTCCTCCTTACTCGATGGCGTGGACAGGAGTGACCGCGGGGACCCTTGACAACCACACGGGTGTCACGACGACAGGTTCCACCGGTACCACTAGTACCGGGAGCGGCACAGGGAGCGGCTCCGGAAGTGGCACGGGCACAGGAAGCACGGCGGCCTATTCACAGAGCATAGCGGCCTCCACCACATCATCGGCCCAAGTCACGTTCACACCGACCCAATCGGCCGAGTATGTGATTCTTCACTACGTGGCGGGGGGACAGTCGCAGCAAAATGTCCAGATGAGCGCATCCGGATCTGAGTGGACCTATACGATCCCCGGTCTTTCGGCTGGAGAGAGCGTGGCGTACAGCTTTACGTACAACGAGGGCGGCGTGCAGACGGACACGAGTCAGTACAGCTACACATTCGGCCCGGCTCCTGTCGTGTCCAGTCTGTCGCCGTCCTCTGGCGCGCCGGGCGTGAGCGTCACCCTGTCTGGGAGTGACTTTGGGAGCAGTCAGGGCTCTTCGAGCGTGGACTTTGGCACGACTGCGGCCCCTGTGCAAAGCTGGTCCGCGAATTCGATCGTGGTTACGGTGCCAGACGTGTCGGCTGCCTCGACCAACGTCACCGTCACGGTCGGCGGTCAAACATCGGCCCCTGTAGCATTTACCGTAGACTCGACTGGAACCACGGGTGGCAACGCCGCCTACACGGAGAGTTTCACAGAACCGACGGGCAGTACAGGGTTGGTGTCCTTTACCCCGAGTCAGACCGCTGAGTACGTGATTTTGCACTACACGGTGGGCGGCGGTACCCAGCAAAACGTGCAGATGAGCGCGTCAGGGAACGCATGGCAATACACGATTTCAGGGCTCGCCAGCGGAGATACTATCGTTTACAGTTTCACGTACAACGAAAATGGTGTGCAGACGGACACCTCTCAGTATCAGTCCACATTTTGACCGAAAAACGCAACAGTGCGTCTGGGCGCCCGGGAGATCCGAAGCGCCCAGATTTCTTGTATACTCGGAGTGAAGGACTGAGTTGCAATGAGAGTGACTATTCGCGATATCGCCTTGCAGGCCGGTGTCTCCGTCGCTGCTGTATCGAAGGTGTTGAATGACTACCCTGACATCGGCGCGGAAACCCGTCAGCGCGTGCTTCGTATCGTGCGCGAGTTGCGCTATGTTCCGCGCGCGTCCGCACAACGACTGGTCACAGGGAGGTCGCAGACGATCGGCGTGTACTATAAGTCCATGGTTAATGGACTTGGCCTCAGGCAGCCGTTCGTGGCGCAGTTGTTAAATGCCGTGAAGGAACATATGACCTTACTCGGTTATGACATGCTGTTGTTCGGTGACTCGAGTTCCCCTCACTATCAGTGGGAATTGCTGGATCGAGCCCAACACAGGGAGATCGACGGGCTCATGCTACTGGGCACGCTTGAGGAAGATATGTCTGAAATTCTGAAGGGCGAGCTTCCGATCGTGGGTCTTGATGTCATCACGACAGGTCCGCGTGCAGGATTTGTGATTTCTGACAATGAGGGTGGCATGGTCGATGCCGTCCACCGAGCGGTCGCGGCAGGGTACCAGCGGATCGGACTGTTCTACGGTCCCCTGGAGCTTCCGGCAGCCCGCGATCGGGCGCGCGGGTTCTATCGAGGAATGAGGGAGTCCGGACTGCCGATTTGCAACCGCTGGATTGTGTATGGAGGATTTGATTTCGATTCAGGAACCCGGGCGGCTGGACGGCTGATGGAACAGTCCGATCTGCCAGAGGTGATTCTATGCACCGCCGACATATCAGCCATTGGCGCGATGCGCACGTTTCAGGAAGCGGGCCTATCCATTCCGAAGGATGTCGCCATCGTTGGGTTTGACGATATCGATGCTGCCTCTTACGTCTATCCAAGTCTGACCACCGTTGCACAGGACACGGAGCGAATTGGCCAAGCGGTCACCGATTTGCTCATGAGGTTGATGAACAGTCCAGTGGGAAGCATGAGGGACAGTGCCAGACGCGTACATGTGCCCACGACCTTTGTGGCGAGGCAAAGTACGCGAAACATGGTCTGAACCACGCCGTCTGTCCGGGTCGCTTGCATCCCGTCTGCATACCTCGTATAATAGGTCATGTTCTGCGGAAGTGGCTCAGGGGTAGAGCATCGCCTTGCCAAGGCGAGGGTCGCGGGTTCGAATCCCGTCTTCCGCTCCATTTTTATCTCAGGGCCTATAGCTCAGTTGGTTAGAGCGGCCGGCTCATAACCGGTTGGTCCCAGGTTCGAGTCCTGGTGGGCCCACCAGGCACATGTGCCCGTAGCTCAGCTGGATAGAGCGTTTGACTACGAATCAAAAGGTCGGGAGTTCGAATCTCTCCGGGCACGCCACTATCTAAGGATTTCCCCCTAGCAGCAACCGGGGGAATTTTTTTGTTTTGTGGATACTAGTCCGGGGGCGGTCGTAAAGAACCACCATTTTTCACGTTAAACTGAGCCCGTGACCTCGGAGAGGCGCCGGGCGTTGGTCGGGTCGTACAAATCGAGGACTCAGCTGCGTACAGCTCGGGTGCCACGAGACAGATCGGACCAGGCCAGTCGACTAGCGGCTCCGTCGGATTCAACGTGGTGTGAATTGTAGCCTCTTCACCTTTTCAAATCGTCGCGGCCCCGGGGAGGACACGGTGACGGGAGTACCGGGGGCAGGGTGTATCGCGTACCGCGTCAATAAACCCAAGCCCATCACAGCGTCTCTACCCACTGCGCTTCCACCAGCGTCAGCAGTTC
>JAPNUJ010000075.1:10377-12589 GCA_026627155.1 Bacillota bacterium
GCCGCGGCGTACACTTCAGGCAGTGTGGGGGCAGCACCCAGTGTCAGCGCTTGTTTGAAGCGCGCTACCGTACCCGGTGCATCCAACCGATACTGCCGCCAAAGCTCGATCGCGCCCAGCAGCGAAATCCCGTACTCAATGTAGTAAAAGGGCACTTCGTACAGGTGTAAAATGGGCATCCAGTTTCGTCGCATGACGGCCTCAAGTCCTGCCCAGTCCACCTCCTCTTGGCCGTAGGAGCGAACCAGCTCTGCAAACTTCGCAAGCCGCTCATCATTCGTGTGTGTCGGATGCTCGTACATCCAGTGCTGAAACTCGTCTACAATCGCGATATGAATCAGTCCTTCGACGATGGAGCTCATCTGGTGCCGGATCGCGCGCTGATGATCAGTCGGGCCGTAGCACTCGTCCCATTTGTCCAGCGTCAGCAGTTCCATCCCTTGGCTGGCCAGCTCGGCTGACTCCGACGGTACATTCTTAAAGTCGATCAGCTCTTGTGCACCGGACAATCGCGAATGCACTGCGTGACCGCTCTCGTGCACCAAGGTCGTCATGTCCCAATGCACGCCTGCGGCATTCATAAAGATAAATGCCTCATCGGTCGCGAGAATTCCGGATTCAAAGCCACCGGGCACCTTCCCGGGGCGACTTTGCAAGTCCAGCAGTCCACTTTCCTGCATATGACCCAGCACATCTGCGAATGCATCGTCTAGGCGAGCCAGCATGCGGGTCACGCGTGAGATGAGCTCATCGGCAGTGGCAAACGGTTGCAGCGGTGTGTTACCTGGCGGCGTGGCATGGACATCCCATGGGCGCAACCGCGCGAGGCCGAGTGTCTGCGCTTTGTGCTGCCACATGCGACGCAACAGCGGCGCCGCGTGCGACCGCATCGCCTCATGCAAAGACACGCAGTACGCAGGCGTATAGTCGAATCGCTCCAACTTGCGAAACATGTAGTCGCGGTAGTTGGCAAACCCTGCATTCACCGCGATGCGGTGCCGAAGCGGCACCAGCGCGTCCATGATCGCACCGAGATCGTGCGCGACGGCGTCCCAGGCGGTCTCGATCGTGCGCCAAGCCCGCTCGCGAACGGTACGATCGGTCACCTCGAGGAAGGGGAGCATCTCCGCCAACGTCTTTGTGACGCCGTCCCACTCGACGGTCATCGCCCCTGTCAACTCCGAGTACTTCATCATCAGGCGCGACTCTTGCACCTCCAGCGCGATGTTCGCCTCGCAAAAGAGCGCAGCCGCATTCTCCCGGCGCCGAATCAGCGTCCCATAGCGCCCGGAATCGAGCGCATGATCTCTTGCAGCCGATACAAACTTGCTATCCAGCTTGATCTTCGCGTTTTTCAGCAGCGGCTGGACCACCTCTTCGTTATGCTCGAAGCGCGCCCGGTACATCTCTTGGTCGCTGAAGCGCTGAAACTGAATGTAGTCGACTGATAATGCGTCTTCGATGTCCTGACGCACTTGCGACTCGCGTGCGAGCCACGCTTCCACATCTTCTGCGCTGCGCAAATCGGCCGCCAAAAGCTCGTCCAGCATCGCAGAGATGCGATCGGTATCCTGCAAATCCACTTTCGGCGTGTAAAATTCGACCGTCATGTGCGCCGCCTCCTGCGTTCCTGTTGACCCTACAACCACTATAGCATACCCTCGCCAGAAAAGCGAACGTGTGTTCTTTCTTCGATATTTCTCATCGCTTTCTTCCACGCCCTTTGAACATAGGGATGCGGATCTCGGGCAAGTGCCTGCCAGATCGGCGTCGCTTCGTCGGTCAGCGCAACGGCTGCAGCGGTTGTAAACGCCATCGCGACATTCCAGCGCACTTGCTCGTCGTCGCTCAGCACCCACGCGCGCATGCGGTGCAGAACGGTTGCTGGGTAGTACCGGATCAGCGCACTGCCCAGCGCGAACGGCCCCAGATTGTCCATGACGTATGCGGAGCGGTCAGAGAGCAGCGGCACCAACAGATCGAGCAAGGGTTCGGCGCGATCCGCTTGTCTGGCGCGAGCGGCATACATCACGGCGAGTACCACCGCTCGGCGAATATTCTCCGAATCATCGCGTGCCCACTCCGACATCACGAGGCAGTACTCTTCAAAATGAGCTCCCAGAAGCTGTCCGCACGCACTGGCGACCCACTCGCGCACCTCCCAGTGCGCACTGTCCGCCAGCTTGTACAGCGAGTCGTTCACCTCTTCGGG
>JAPNUJ010000076.1:0-5987 GCA_026627155.1 Bacillota bacterium
CAAGCAGGCCAGAGGGTGGCGATCGCCTTGACGTCCGTTCGCGGCACTGTGCGACGCGGGATGACATTGGGTGCAACAGGAGCATTTCAACCCACGCGATTGCTTGACGTACGGTTGACCCTCTTGCGGGATCCGGACACGGTCCTGTCTCATCGTCAGCGGGTACGGGTGCACGCCGGTACGGCCGAAGTGCTCGGCCGGGTCCTGTTGTTGGATGAAACGGACTTGCATGGCGGCGAGTCGGCCTATGCGCAGTTGCTTCTTGAAAGTGAGATGGTGGTTTTGCCTCGCGACCACCTGGTCGTCCGGTCCTATTCACCCGTCTATACGCTAGGTGGCGGGGTGGTGATCGACCCACACCCGGCTCGATTGCATCGTCGGCACCGGGCGGAGATCCTGTTGCATCTGCGGCGCAAAGAAGAGGGAACGCCGCAAGAGCGCGTCCAAGACGCGCTCTTGAAGGAGCCATTGTCGTCACTGGATGCCCTCGCCACAAAACTCGAGATGGAACCCGCAAACGTGGCGGACGTGCTTCAGACACTCTTTGGCGAGGGTTGGTTGGTACAGGTCGGCACGGCGCGAGTACCTGTATCTGTCTGGCAGCAGTGGCAACGCGACGTGCAGGCCGGATTGCAGTCGCTTTATGACAAAAATCGCTTTAATGTCTGGCTCTCTCGTTCTGTGGCTGTGCAGGCTGTAAGGCTCGCAGGGGCCACAGGTGCGGTGGCGGAGCGCGCTGTTGCGGAGATGGTGCGTCAAGGTCTGCTTGAAGAACACGGTGAACGGATCCGGCTTCCAGGTCACAAACCCCTCTTGAACGCTGTGGAGATCAAGATTCGCGACGACTTGCAGGAGGTGTTGGCGGCCAGGCCGCTCGATCCGCCAGCGCGGACCGAACTGGAGTCGCGTCATCCCGGTCGCGACCGCGTCGTGCGCAACGTGTTGCACGCACTGGCGGAGGAGGGAATCCTGGAGTCGCTGGGTCCTGATGAACAGTTCATCCTGGTCAGTGCGCTGGAGCAAGTGGAAGCGGTCTGTGCCAGTTTGCACCGGGATCAAGGCGGCTTCTCCGTGGCGCAAGTGCGCGACAAGACCGGGATGAGCCGGAAGTGGACGGTGCTTGTGCTGGAGCATTTTGATCGGCAAAAGAAGACCCGCCGAACAGGGGACTCGCGTGAGTATCTCGGCGGACCGGACCGCAATCCCAGTCAGATCGAGGAGGTGGTGTCCTAGATGAGCGAGTCATGTGCGCTTCCCTTCGTCATCGGTCCCGTGGACGCGGTGGTCTCCGTTCCGGGCTCCAAGTCCATCACGAACCGGGCCTTGCCGATCGCGGCTCTGGCCAGCGGTGAAACGGATCTTCGCGGGGCGCTTTTTTCAGATGACAGCCGGCATTTTGTGGAGAATCTCAGACGGCTCGGGTACCGTGTCACGGATGACGAGGCCAATCGACGTTTCGTACTCACGGGCCAAGGGACGGAGCCGCTCCTGGCAGAACGGGAAGTGGACTTGTTTGTCGGCAACTCGGGCACGACAGCGCGCTTCATCACGGCCATGGTCGCTTTGGGGCGAGGACAGTATCACATCGACGGTGTGGCGCGCATGCGTCAGCGGCCGATCGGAGATCTTGTGTCAGCCCTTCACGGCTTAGGCGCAGACATCGAGGATATCGAGCAGACGGGATGTCCGCCGATTAGGGTGACGGGACGGGGCCTTCGTGGAGGGGCCGTGACTGTGCGTGGGCAAGACAGCAGTCAATTCTTGACGGCGTTGCTATTGGCCGCGCCGTATGCCGATGCTCCCGTTTGCATCGATGTCGACGGGAAACTCGTCTCCCGCCCCTACGTCGAGATGACCGTCAGCATGATGGCGCAGTTCGGCGTGCACGTGGAAACGGATTGGACCCGGTTTGTCGTTGCGCCCGGTCGCTATCAAGGGCGCGTCTACGATGTGGAACCCGATGCGTCCGGCGCTACGTATTTTCTGGCGCTGGCAGCGGCCCAAGGCGGAAGGGTGACCATTCGTGGTCTGCACCTGACCTCTTTGCAAGGTGACGCTCAGTTTGTTCGCGTCCTCGAGCAAATGGGCTGTGTCGTCGAAACCGGAGAGCAGGGGTTGACCTTGCTGGGGCCACCTGACGGCGTGCTACGCGGTTGCGACGTGGACCTTTTTGACATGTCGGATACGATGCCTACCTTGGCCGCCTTGGCTCCACTCGCGGCGGAACCCGTCCACATCCGCAATGTCGCCAATGTCCGTGTGAAAGAGACCGATCGGATCGCGGCCTGCGTTCAGGAACTTCGACGCTTTGGGGTGACGGTCGACGAGCGACCGGACGGGTTGACGGTCCATCCGTGTCAGTCATTGGCCCAGAATGTCCGGGTGCAAACCTACGACGACCATCGGATGGCCATGTCATTTTCGATTCTGGGTCTGCGCGCCAAAGGGACGGTGATTTCCGATCCCGGCTGCGTCAACAAGACCTTTCCGGACTTTTTTGAACGCTTGGGCGAGGCGCTTCACAAGCCCTTTTCCAATTGGTAATGTGATTTTGATCCGTGCGTAACGGCAATGCAATATCGGGCGGTTATCATGATCTTGTAGCACATTTGACCCCCTTTTGATGATTGTCTTTGCGTGACGCTGGCCGATGGCCTCGCGTTGCGTCTTTTTTTTAGTCGGGCTTCTGGTACAATGAAAGTGATAACTGGTGATGGGCAGTCAGATGCCGATTGTTCGAACAGGAGGAACTGCATTTGCGTAAGGCTATCGGGGTGGACTTGGGCGGAACCTTTATAAAGGCGGCATTGATCGATGAGTCCGGAAACATTCTGTATAAAGAAGAAGCGCCGACGCTCGCGGACCGCGGTCCGGACGACATCTTGCGGCGGATCGAGGGGATGATCCGGGAAATCGCGGCGAAGAACGATCTTGCGGTGTCCGATCTTGCGGGTCTCGGTATCGCGATTCCCGGGTTTATTGACGATGAGTCGGGCGTCGCAGATGAAGTGGTCAATATCGGGTGGCGAGACGTCCCAGTTCGGGAACCGCTCAAACAGCGCTTGGGCATCCACGTCTCTATGGAAAACGACGCCAATGCGGCAGCGCTCGGAGAGGCATGGGTCGGCGCGGGACGTGGCAGGCGCTTTGCGCTTTGCGTGACGCTGGGAACGGGCGTGGGTGGGGGCGTCGTCATCGACGGCAAAGTCCTGCGCGGTGCCAACACGATGGCCGGCGAGATCGGGCACATGGTGATGGTTCCTGGTGGTGCAGCATGCAACTGTGGCCATCACGGCTGTCTCGAGACGATCTCATCCGCGACGGGCGTCGTGCGGATGGCGCGTGAGGCGCTGGTTGAGGCCAAACAGACGGGAAGGCCCAGCGCTCTCTCTGACGACCCTGAGCTGACGGCGGCCGACGTGTTTGCCGCGGCCAACGCGTTGGACGCCGTCGCCAACGAAGTCGTGGACAAGGCGATTGAGACGCTGGCTTGGGGACTCGGCACTGCGGCCAATGTGATCAATCCAGAAGTGATCGTGATCGGGGGCGGGATGTCTCGTGCCGGCGCCCGCTTGTTCGATCCCTTGCGCGTCGCATTTCCCAACTACGCCTTGCGACGCGTCGCGGCGGCAGTCACCCTTGTACCGGCCGAGCTCGGCAATGATGCGGGAGTTGTGGGCGCAGCGAGACTTGCTCTGTACTCATAGGTCGCAGCGGCAGCTGTGGAAGGGGAGTTGTGGCGATGCCCCAGGGCGTGAGGATGGTCATTATCACTGGCCTGTCGGGCGCCGGCAAGACGGTCGCGGTTCAGAGCCTGGAGGACTTGGGTTTTTTTTGCATCGACAACCTGCCGCCTGCTCTGATCGGAAAGTTCAGCGAACTGGTCCGGCAGTCGAGCGACTCTGTCCAACGCGTGGCGCTGGTTTGTGACTTGCGCGGCGGTGAGTTTTTCCACAGTTTGTTTGACGCGCTCGAGGAGCTCGATGAGGCGCTGATCCACTATCAGATCGTGTTTCTGGAGGCCGATGACGAGACGCTGGTTCGCCGCTACAAAGCCTCCCGTCGTCGACATCCGCACGCGCCGGAGCACGGTCGGGTGCTCGACGGCATCCTTCGCGAACGTGTGCAACTGGAGGCGGTGCGCACACGGGCAGACCTGATTCTCAATACCAGTCGGATGAAGCCGATCGAGCTGAAGGAGGTCTTCCTGAACCGCTTTTGTGCGGAGGGCGATCTGGACCAGTTGACCATCAACATCATTTCATTTGGCTTCAAATACGGTCTTCCCATTGATGCAGACCTGGTCTTTGACGTGCGATTTTTACCCAACCCGTACTATGTGGACGCTTTGCGCTCGCGCAATGGCCAGGACCCTGAAGTCTATGAGTACGTCATGAAGTGGCCGGCCACGGAGGAGTTCATGCAGCGACTCTTCGGCATGGTTGACTTTTTGCTCCCGCATTATCAGCGGGAAGGGAAACCTCAGCTCGTGCTCGGGATCGGGTGCACGGGCGGCCGTCATCGCTCGGTGGCCCTTGCGGAGCGTCTGCGCGAGTACCTGCAGACGGACCACGTTGTGACCGTCGATCATCGCGATGTCAGCAAGGATGGTGGACGATGAGGCCATGGGTGCGCGAGGCAGCCAAAGTACTGGTGTGGTTTGGCGTGGCGCTCTTGATGACGAGTTGGCTCCCTTCCGTCCACGCGGTGCGATGGTGGGCCGTGGGACTGGTGTTCACATTGGTCGGGAGCTCGGTTCTGCTCTTTGGGCGACTTCGCCAGCAGGCGCGCGTCAAGCTGCAAGCACTCGCCAACGCGCGGCGTCCGCGCGTGGTGGCGATCGGTGGCGGTACAGGGCAACCGGTGTTGTTGCGGGGACTAAAAGGCCAAAACGCTGAGATCACGGCCGTCGTCACCGTCGCAGATGACGGTGGCAGTTCCGGACGCCTGCGCTCAGAGATGTTCATGCCACCGCCGGGTGATATTCGCAACTGTCTCGTCGCGCTCGCCGACACGGAGCCCTTGTTGGAGGAACTGCTCCAGTACCGGTTTACGGCGCAGTCAGAACTTGCGGGCCACAGCTTCGGAAACCTGTTTTTGGCAGCGATGACCGACATCACGGGCGATTTCGAGACAGCCGTCAAGGAGACAAGCAGGGTCTTGGCGGTGAGGGGCCGCGTATTGCCGTCTGCGCGGCGCGACGTCGTACTGGCCGCCGTCTTTGTCGACGGAACGCGCGTGGTTGGGGAGTCCCAGATCCCATTGGTCGGAAAGAAAATAGCTCGGGTCGAACTGGTCCCCAAAGATGTCGAGCCGTTGCCGGAGGTTCTCGAAGCGATAGCCGAGGCGGATGCCATCGTGGTCGGGCCCGGCAGCCTGTACACCAGTATCTTGCCAAACCTCTTGGTCCCGGGGATCGCTGAGGCGGTGCGCAAGGCCAATGCAAAAGCCATCTACATCTGCAACGTCATGACGCAGCCCGGTGAGACTGACGATTTTAATGCATCGGATCACGTCAATGCGATCTACGAACACGTGGGGCCCGATTTTTTCGACATGATTATCGTCAACTCGGCAACGATTCCGCCTTCCGTCATCGAACAGTATGAATCCAAAGGGGCAATCCCCGTCATCGCCGACGTGGAGAACTTGCACAAGTTGGGGCTGACTGTGATTGCCCGCAATTTCCTCCACTACGCGATGTACGCTCGCCATGACGCGGATATGGTGGCGACTCAGGTCCTCGCCCTGATCGGTCGCGAGCACAGGCGAAAGTAACCTGAACGAGGGGGTGACCGAGGTGTCCTTCGCGGCTCAAGTGAAAAAGGAACTGACGCAGATTGTGAGCAAAGACTGTTGCGAACGGGCGGAACTCGCGGCACTCGTTCAACAATGTGGTTCTCTGACCTCGGGCACACCGGGAGATACCGCCAATCAGGGGCTTGACGTGGCGACGGAGAATGCAGCGATCGCCCGTCGGATCTACA
>JAPNUJ010000076.1:5997-12054 GCA_026627155.1 Bacillota bacterium
AACCGCGTTGCCCACAAGGACTGGAAGTGCTCGTGTCCCGGAAAATGCGTCTGAAGAAGAACAACGTCTACGTGGTTCGCCTGCGTCGCGGTGCCGAGGCGTTGCTGGAAGAGATGCATTTGTATTCGGATGGCCGGGGGATGAGATCGGATGTGCCTGCAGAGGTCGTGAGCCGACCTTGTTGCCGCCGAGCCTATCTACGCGGGGCCTTTCTCGCATCGGGATCGGTGAATGACCCTGACAGCAATTCGTATCATCTTGAACTGGCCAGCAAATCGAAGGCACATGCAGAGAGTTTGTGGGAGTTGGCGCAGGACTTTGACTTGCGCGCGAAGGTCGCGGAGCGTAAGCGCGGGTCCGTCGTGTACATCAAGGAAGGCGACAAGATCATCGAGTTTTTGGGACTGATCGGCGCCCATCAGGCGCTTCTCCGGTTTGAGGACGTCCGCATAGTCAAGGGGATGCGAAATCAGGTCAACCGGCTTGTGAATTGTGAGACGGCCAACCTGAACAAGACGATCCTGGCCGCTGTTCGCCAATTGGACAACATCCGATTTCTCGATGCCGAACTTGGACTCGAGCGGTTGCCGCAAAAGCTGCGGACGGTGGCGCAAAAGAGGTTGCAGTTTCCCGACCTCACGTTACAGGAATTGGCCGAGGTCTTGCCTGAGCCCGTGAGCAAGTCGGGTCTCAATCACCGGTTGCGCAAACTCGACGAATGGGCGCGTAGGCTGCGCGTGGAGCGCGGTCTTCCTGACGACGCCACGTCGGCACAGGCTAAAGTATACAAATGATCATGGGCAGTTTTCCACATGGCGTCGGCGTGCGAACATTGGTATAATCAATCTCATGATGCAGTGGCGGAGGAATGAAGATGGCAGAGATGACAGTGACAATCAATCTGCGAACTGGCTTGCAGGCGCGCCCGGCGGCGCTCTTTGTGCAGGAGGCCAACAAGTTCAGCAGTGACGTGCACCTGGAGAAAGACGGGAAATCTGTGAACGCAAAGAGCATCATGGGCGTTATGTCGCTCGTGATCCCGAGAGGTGCGGAGGTGACTTTGCGCGCGAGTGGTTCGGATGATGCGCAAGCTGTGGAGCGCTTGGCGGCCATGGTGACGGCGCAGGAGTAAGCTCGGTCGATTGCATGGGTTGCAAAGCACCGATTGGTTGCGACTGGTTGAGGATTGGCGGGGCCCGGGCATCTGTCCGGGCCTTTTTTTGCATGCGGAAGCGCTGGATGCTCATATACTGCTAGAGGGGACAGGAGGGATGCTCGTGCAGTGGCGTCAATCAGGTTGGGGAGTTCGGCGGCGGCGTGTCCGCAAAACTCGCGACGTGCAATCTGTACTGATTTTCCTCCTTGGTGTGGCTGCTTTTGCTTTCTTTTTGATTTGGGTGTTTGTGGCGTTGGATCCCTTTCAATCGACCAATCCGTTTCTGAAAGAAGTGACGATCGGCCAATCTGTGATCGGCGATTGGCGTTACGGAGGTACCGTCGACGGGAAGATGCGTTTTTACGACGCGTACTATCAAAACTCGGTGATCCCGGATACCCAGACCACATTTGCGGCGGATGGAGAGTTTGTGCACATCGATGGGTTCACGGCCAGCACCCTGACATTTGAACCCGCCTACGAGTCAGAGACGTTCGGCACATCCACTTGGTTATGGATCGGGTCGATCGTGCTGGCTGTGATATTGGCGTTCACTCGCCACAAGCGACGGGTTCAGACGCCGGCCTTTCGCGCATTGGGCAGGTCGAAAAGGAGTGTGGGGATGCGCGGACGCTTGCGCTGAACAGAAGCCAAATGATTCGCTGTTTGTGAACTTTCCGTGACGCGTTTGCGAGTGTAGAGGGGTTCTCCTATTTTGAATGGTCGGACCGGTGTAGGCCGCGTTACCCTGAGTGAGATAAATCATTTGGGGGTGGCAGGATCGTGTCGAGGGAACAGGTGGTCGAGGCGTCAGTTCAAGTTCCTTGGGAAGGGACGGATGCCGAGTTTCTGGAGGTGCTGACTAAAATCATCTTTTCCACGGGCTTTTCACGGGCTGTCGTGCAGCGGCGATGGTCAGCTTTCGTGCAGGCATTCGCGCGTTTTTGTCTTGAGGACGTCGCCGCGATGGATGAGGTGCGGATGGAGGCGTTGTGTTCGCAATCATCCGGCATCGTGCGCAATCATAGAAAGGTCCAGGCCACGGTATGCAACGCGTCTGTTTGCCTGAATCTGCGTCGGGACTACGGGACGTTGGCCACCTTTGCAAAAGAGATCGCGAGCCAGGATGAGGTACAGGGATCGATGCGGCTTCGTCAACGGTTTCATCAAGTTGGAGAGTCCGCAGCCCTGACACTCTATCGGAGCCTTAGTGGACTCGATCCAAGCTGGGCGCCTTCGTCGGCGGACTCCGTGGAACCGCTGTAGTGAAAGGGTTCCAAGGACCGGTTCGGAGAGTGTCAGCCTAGCAGGAAAGCCCCCGCGGATACAGAACTATACACGTGGGGGTGGTGTTCGTTGAGACTGGTTTCACGATCCTATCGATGGGGACTTGGGTGTTTGATTGGGACGTTGGTCTTGGCTGTCGGGTTCGACGCGGGTTCACCCGTCATGGCGATTGCCCAAACGCCCGAGTCTGCCCTTAGCGTCCCGCCATGGGCTTCGCCGGTCCAGTCGGTTCCCTGGCCGGTGCACGTGGGTGCCACGGTCCAAGCTCATCTTTTGGTCGTATGTGCCCAGTTCGCGGGGCAACGCGCGGCAGAACCGATTTCACTGTATCGACAGGTATATTTCGGGAACGCCGAATCCGTCGCGAATTACTACGCCGATGTATCCTACGGACAGCTGAAGATTTCCGGTCAGGTGATCGGCAATCCCTTGCAGCCCGACGTGTTCTTGCAACTCCCCCATACCGAAGCGTACTACGCGGGTACGGAAAACGGATCAGGCAGCCCGCAACCTCACAACGACAATCAGATGGTATCGGATGTCCTTTACCAACTGATTCGGGATCACTTTAACTTCACGCCGTTCGAGCAAGATGGAACACTGCCTTACCTTGCCATCGTGTACACTGGCTATGGTGCCGATGTGGCTCCGCAAAACACATCGTTGATCTGGCCCGTGGAGAATTCGTTGGTCGCCCCGTTGGCCATCCCGCTCTCGGCACCCGGCGCAGCACATCAAAAGTATCTGTTTGTGTCCAATTACGATCTCGTCCCGGAACTGGCAGGTCCAGGACAAGTGCCGACGATCGGAGTGTTTGCCCATGAGTTCGGGCATCTGATGGGCCTGGATGACCTATACGACACGTCTTCTGCAGCCAATGCAGGTGCTGGTGACGGCCCGTGGTCCCTGATGGCGGGGGGCAACTGGAACGGCGAGCCGCAAGGGTCGGAGCCGGCTGAGCTCGACCCGTTTTCGAGATTGTTTCTCGGCTGGCTTCAGCCGATCGTCCTGGACGAGAGTGTCACCGGTTTGCGTTTGCCGCCGATCGAACGAGCCCCGGTTACGTATGAGTTGAAGCCTGCAGGCAACGCCTCCGATTACTTCCTCGTGGACAATGTGGAGCCGATTGATTATGATCAGGGTTTGCCGGAGTCTGGTGTTCTGATCTGGCATATCGACGGCCATGAGATGGTTTCCACGTCTGCCGATTGGCAGAACAACGACTTGAACGCACCGTCGCAAAACGTGACGCACCACTACGATGAGCAAGTGGTGGAAGCAGGGGGGCCCCAGTTGTCGATGCCAGGAGGAGGATCCGGCGTGCTCGACGATACGTATCCTGGAACGGCTGGAAACGATCAGTTCACGGGAGCCAGTAAACCCTCCAACGACCTGTGGGACGGACATAGTGTCGGCATCAGCCTCAGTCATATCGCCATCGGCCCAGACGGCGTGGCCACCATGACTGTCGTCGATGATCAAACAGGGTCCGCGCTGATGATTGCAGCGCCAGCGACGGGGCTATACGCTTATCAGGGGCTCGCGGAGAGTCTCACAGTGCTGTATCTTCATGCTCATCAGTGGCAGGATGTAACGGCTAAAGCGGTGTGGGATACGGTGAATCCTGCGATGGTGCGATCGGGGTCGACGGTATCGTTTCAACAGCCTGGCTACGTAGAGGTCCTTGCCTCGGCTCATGGGCTTCGCGCACTACTTGAGCAGCGAGTCATCGCGCTGTCCGGGCTTCACGTACTGGGCGCGGTCACTTTGGTGACAGGGGCGCGACACACGCTCCCCTCCGTACTGTTGGATTACGCCAACGGGCGGCATTTCGTTCTGGCTGGCGCACAGTGGTCGTCAGACCAGCCGGCGGTTCTACGGGTGATCGACGGACAGGTGATGGCGATGGCACCGGGGGAGGCAACACTCTCCGTGCACTTTGCGGGAATGACGGCGACGGTAGTGATTCACGTCACGGCCTGACCCTAGCAGTGCTGCTGTACACAAAAGCGAAATGGGTGAATGTCAATGATCGATGCAAAACGGCTGGGGCAGGTCACGGAGACACTGAAGGAGCGCGGATTCACGCATTTGGTGCTCTCTCCGGGAGCGAGCTTTACGTATATGACAGGATTGGCGATGCACACCAGCGAACGGTTGACGCTCTTCGGCTGCGACGCGAAGGGACGAGCCGTATTGCTTGTCCCGCGACTGGAGCTCCAACAGGCGCTCGAGGTCGGCTCCCATGACGTGTACTCGTATGTCGATGAGGAAGGACCGGATACAGCGATTCGATCGTTTCTGAACGACCTCGGGGTGAAGGATACAAGTCTCGTCGCCGTCGAGGAGACGCACCTGCGGATGTTTGAGCAAGACGCACTGCAGCGCGGGTCAAACGTGCAACTGAAGCCGGGTGCAGACGTGCTGATGTCGTTGCGCCTGTACAAGTCCGAGGCAGAGCTGGCGCATATCGTCCGCGCAGCCGGAATCACGGATGCCGCGTTGGGTGCTACGTTGCCATTGCTTAAAGTGGGCATGTCTGAACTCGAGGTCGCTGCGGAACTAGAATACCAGTTGAAGAAACTCGGATCTGAGGCCCTGCCCTTCGGTACCATCGTTGGGGCAGGCGCGCGAGGAGCGCTCCCCCATAGTGTTCCGGGGAACACGCGGATCGAGTCGGGCGATCTCGTCGTTCTCGACTTCGGAGCTGTCGTGCAGGGGTACGCGGCCGACACCACGCGGACGATTGCCTTTGGTGACCCCGGGGAAAAAGCGCGATCCGTCTATGAAACGGTTCGGCGCGCGCAGGCAACAGCGGTGGCCGCAGTGCGCCCCGGTCGCACGGCAGGCGATATCGACGATGCCGCCCGCTCGACGATCGAGGTGGCGGGATACAGGGAGTGGTTCACGCACCGAACCGGGCACGGACTCGGTCTTGAGGTTCACGAGTATCCAAGTATCATGTCCCACTCCCTAGTACCACTGAAACCGGGCATGGTTTTTACCGTCGAACCGGGCATCTATCTGCCGGGTGAGTTTGGCGTTCGCATAGAGGACGACGTCCTTGTCACGGAGGACGGCGCTCGCGTCTTGACACAGTTTGAACGCAGTCTCATCGTGCTGTAGCAGGCTGTGGTGATGGCGTGCAGGAGGGCATCTGGGGTCTGTGGGTGCCCTTTTTTGTGCCGAGCGCATAGGATGTGACGGATGAGGTGAGGCCCATGCATGTGAAGATGACATTCAACATCGGGTATATCCGTTTCTCCAACGTAGAGAATGCAGCCGCCGTCAACTTTGGGCAAAGCGTGCAGGCCGACTGGGATGCCTATTCGAAGACGAATGCAGGCTTTGGCAAAGTCACCGGCAGTCACAACACCTTTCCCAATGCCACCGGGCACGTGGAGGATCCGGACGCCATCGACAGTATTATGGCGGAATCGTATCAGGCGTATCGTCCACGCATTCGTCAAGAGGGGGAGGCAGGCCATGCAACAGGGATTTGATCCAAACAGTTCCTGGCTGTCCATGACCGAGCAGTTTCGCCGTGTCTTTGGTGATGACTTCGTCCAAAATCTCATGAAGTCGATGAATCTCTCTGAGCTTATGTCAGGGGG
>JAPNUJ010000077.1 GCA_026627155.1 Bacillota bacterium
CCACTTTTTCAAGACGATTGCCCGGCTGCCCGAGACGCTGCTCCAATCGGGTGCGGACCTCGCCTTGCTTGGTGTGGAGCCGACGCAGCCGTCGTCTCAGTACGGGTACATTGTCCCAGACTCGACGCGCGCTGTCCCTGGAAGCGCCTATGCGCCTGTTGCCGCCTTCAAGGAAAAACCGAGTGAGCAGGTCGCCGAAGCCTTGATCGCGGATGGCGCCCTTTGGAACTGCGGTGTGTTCTGCTTCCGGATGTCCTTCCTTCTGGACTATCTCAAGACGCATGGGTATCCGGACCAGTATGCCGGGATGATCAGTCACTTCAAAGACATGCCGAAAAAGAGTTTCGACCATGCTGTGGTGGAAGGCGTCACGTCGATTGTCGTTCAGTCTTACAGTGGCACATGGAAGGACCTCGGCACCTGGGGCAGTCTATCGGATGAGTTGGCGGGGCCCTTCACCGGTGCCGGAACCGCGTTGGCCTGCGAAGGAACGCATGTCATCAACGAGTTGAACATCCCCATCATCGCCAAGGGACTGCATCATATCATGGTGGTGGCATCGCCGGACGGGATTCTGGTGGCGGACAAGGAACACTGCGCAGACATCAAGGAGGTCGTCTCCACGCTATCGGATCGGCCGATGTACGAGGAGCGCCGTTGGGGGCTGTACCGCGTGCTGGACTTTCAAAAGCTCGAGGATGGCGGCGAGGTGCTGACCAAGTCGCTCGAGGTCAAGGCGGGCTGCAACATCTCGTACCAGCGTCATGAGCATCGCGAAGAGGTCTGGACGATTATCCAGGGAAGCGGAGAACTCGCGCTCGACGGAAAGGTCACGAGCGTCACCGCAGGCGATGTGGTCCGCGTCTGCAAGGGACAGTGGCACGCACTACGGGCAACCGAGAAGCTCGTGCTGATTGAAGTTCAACGCGGCGCGCCTTTGATCGAGGAGGATGTTGAGCGCCGCTTCATCAACTGGGATGACATCGTGCAACACTGCTCCGCCTTGGTTCGCCTCGTCGTCTGAGAGGCGACACGCACGCCCCATGGCGCGGCCCTGACCTGCACTCACGCACGCTGGGATGCCCCCGACCGGCGGCACGCCCGCGTGCGTCTTGTGGCATCAAAAATCGATCAAACTCAAGCTGATCTGTAGCGCTTCGTTCACGCGACGCATACACTCTTCATCGAGATGTGTGATCTTCTCGGTGAGTCGCTGCTTGTCGATCGTGCGGATCTGTTCCAACAGCACGACAGAGTCCCGGTCCAGTCCTTCATCGGACGCCGGGATCTCCACGTGAGTCGGTAGTTTGGCTTTTTGAATCTGTGCGGTAATCGCGGCGACGATGACGGTCGGACTGAAACGGTTGCCAATGTTGTTTTGAATGATCAGCACGGGCCGAAATCCACCTTGCTCCGAGCCGACCACCGGAGACAAGTCCGCGTAGTAGACATCGCCGCGCTTGACATTCATCTTCCTAAACGCCGCTGACAAGGCGCAACGCCAGATTCTCGGCTTCGTCTTCCGCGCCAAATGCTTCGGACGCCAGCCTCAGATTGATGGGTGCCATCTCCAGGTACCCTCGTTGCAATGACTCGCGAATCCGTTCCTTCTTGCGCTCGCATACATACAGCGCAGTGGCCTGACGAATCACGTGACTTCGGGACCCCCGTTCCTGCGCCACGAGACCATCCACCTCGTCCAACAGTGTTGCCGGCAAGCTGACCGCAATCTTCCGTGACTTCGACAACGCCAGATCCCCCCAGCACTCAGTCGGTTCACTTCTGTTCCTTGGTATTATAACGCACGAGGACGAATGACATCCAGTTTTCTGACCAACGGCGCAATGTTCAGAATCCTGTGCACCTACTGGGCAGTGGTAGAGGTTGTGCCCGACGCGGGACCGATCGTCATGGCGAAGACGTGCATCTCCCCCTGGCTGATAATTCCGGGTAGCGTGATGCCGCTGACCGTCTTGGTCGGGATCAAAGGCAGCGTGGCAAAGTAGACATAGTCATGCACGTTGTCCACTCGCCCTTGCCCGTTCAGACGGTAACGCATGGCAAACGCGATCCGGTTGCCGTACAGGACTTTCCTGTGGGTACCGCCGTTTAGCGTCCAGTCGTTCAGTCCGAGGACGACCGCCTCCTCGTCCCCGTCAGTATAGTGTATGACGACCACGCCACGCGAAGGACCGTTGGTCGCAGCGCCGAGGATTGCGAGCTCCTTCCCCTGTCCAGTCATCCGGACCGTCTGTCCGTCCGTCAGGATGTTGTCGGGGCTCCCGAGGAAGTCATCCTCCCAGAGAAAAGGGACGCCGTCCACGGTGACATGGGCACCTGGCCGCAAGCCGTTTTGCGCCATCAGCGCCGCCGAGTAGTTGTTACCGCTGTCGTCAAAACTGTACGTTACCTTCTGACGATAGTTGGCGATGCCGGTGTCGTTGAAGTAGGTCAGGATGCTCCCCGGCCGCTCGACCAAGATCTTGACGACGACGGGCCGGACACCTGCTGCCTGCCCCGCCGCACCCGTGGGCGTGAGCGTCACGCGGTACACCCCGTCGGGCGCTTCCGCGGGCACTCGAATCAGGAACGTCTGTCCGGCGGCGATCGGCGTCTCCGGGATCACGATGAAGCCGTGGCTTGCGGTCGCCGGCAGGATCGTCGCGGCGAACTTGCCGACGAGGCTCTGCACCAGAGTCTCGAGCGTAAAGGACACGGACGTCCCCGGTGGCGCCACGATCGTCGAGTCGGCCACGCTGGCCAGTGGCAACGCCACGTGGCTATGGACCTTCTTGATTGCCGGCGACGGTGCGAGCGGGCGCGCGGGCGAGCGGCCGGTGGGCGCCAGCGCCATCTCTGCGCTTGGCTGGTTGGCTGGATGTGACTTATAGGTTGCTGGTTGACTGTGTAGCCCTGGAGTCGATCTGAGAGGTTGGGATGTTGCGTGAATTGCGTTGGACGCCGACGTCGCGGCGATCGCCGGGAAGACCGTCAAACAGGCCGTCGCCAGCGCAGTCGCCACGGCTGTGATCGTGCGAAGTTTCATGAACACGCCCCCTTGTCCCCCTCATTGTATGCCATGATTGCCCATTCTCACAAGCTGGCAGACGCTGTGAACGAGTGATGTAATGATTGGGTAACGCGAAGAAATTGACGACGCCCAGCCACTGGGGCATCGAAATTCCGACGTCGGGAACGACGTATTGGATGTTTCAGCCGTTTGCGATCGAGGCCGGGCAGAATGTGGTGGGCGGTTCGCCGAATCGGGTGTATTTTGATACCCCGGACGTCATCCACGCACTGCAGTTCTTCGTGGGCCTCGCGAAGACGTGGAAGGTTGAGCCCTCTAGCTTGATCGGCTGGACGACAGCGCCCAGTGACTTTGAGGCCGGGAAAACGGCGATCCTTTATCACTCGTCGAGCAGCCTGGCGTCGATTCTGAAGTCCTCCAGCTTCCCGGTCGGCGTGGCGATGCTGCCCAACGACAAGCGGTTCGGCTCGCCCACGGGTGGCGGCAACCTCTACATCCTCAACACGGGCAACGCCGCGCGCGAGCAAGCGGCCTACAGCTTTGTGCGCTGGATGACGAGCCCGGCGATTGCCGCTCAGTGGTCGATCGAGACGGGCTACGTCGCGACGTCACCGGCCGCCTACGGCACGCCTAAGATGGAGCAGTATCTGCGCCACACGCCGCAAGCGGCGGTCGCCCGCAATCAGTTGCGCTACGCGGAGAAGGAACTGGCCACGAACGACGGCGAGGAGATCCAAAGCCTCCTCTCCAATGCCTGCCAGGCAGCACTGACCAGCCATGTCACACCGGCGCAGGCACTGGCCGCCTCTCAAAAGCAGGCGGAAGCCACGCTGGCTCAGTACGCGAAGTGAGGGCGGTAGGGCTGCAGGCGGCGCCGCCCGCAGCCCTGGCACAGCGATGTCCATTGACGGGTCAAAGGGTAAGGTGACGGGATGAGTACCGGGATTCAGTCGTCTGCGCGACTGCTGACGCGCGCTGTGCCGAGAAAACGGAAAAACCCCCACGTTGGCGCGTGGGGGTTCCTGTTGCCATCGCTGGTGATTATGTGTGCATTTACCGTGTGGCCCATGGTGCAGTCCGCTGTTCGAAGTCTCTACAGCGTGCGCGACGGCGTCTGGCACTATGTCGGTCTGGCGCATTACGCGCCGCTCGGCAACGATCCGGTCTTTGCCCAGACGCTTGTCAATACCGCCATCTTCGTCCTCATCCTCGTCCCCGTCAGCGTCCTCCTCTCGTTGGTCCTGGCGCTCCTGGTCAATCGGCGGTATCGGATGACCTCGCTGTTTCGACTCGCCTTCTTCCACCCGGTCGTGCTGCCGATGGTCAGCGCCGCGTCGATCTGGCTTTTCCTGTATACACCGGACTACGGGACCGTGGACCAGTTGCTCGCGATCTTTGGCCTTCAGCAGACCAACTGGCTGGGTCAGCCGCAGACGGCCCTGTTCGCGGTCATGGTTATGACTGTTTGGAAGCAGGCCGGTTACTTTATGATGTTTTATCTCGCGGGCCTGCAGGGACTGAGCCGCGAGGCGACCGAGGCGGCGGCGGTCGATGGGGCTGGCGCCTGGCGGACATTTCGCGAGGTGACTTGGCCACTGCTGATGCCGACCCCCCTCTTCGTGACCGTGCTGGCGGTCGTCGGCGCCGTGCAGATGGTCGACCAACTGTACGTGATGGCCCAGGGAGGGCCGGACAACGCGACGAGTTTGCTGCTATTTTACATCTATCAACAGGCGTTCTCGTTTCAAAATATCGGCAAGGCGTCCGCGCTCTCCGTCCTGCTGATCGCCGTTCTGGTGGCGTTTGCCGTACTTCAAAATTGGCTGGATAAGAAGGTGCACTACGAAGGAGACGGCGCGTGACGGATGTGGGGCTGTGGCTGGTGCTCCTGGCATTTTCGATTGTGTGGTTCGTGCCGCTGCTCTGGACCGTGCTCACGGCCTTCAAGTCGCTCACAGTGGGACTGACACTGCTCACACAGATGGGCGAAGCGGGCGCACAGTGGCAAATGATCGCGGCCGGCACGCTGATCGTCGCGTTGCCGCTGTTTGTGGTGTTCGTCCTCTTCCAGCGGCAATTCGTGGAAAGCTTCATGCGGTCGGGGATGAAGTGACGGAGCCGGAGCCGGGGGCGGGGCAGGGCGCAGGGCGGCATCCGCTTTGCGACCGGATGTCAGCAATTAGCCACCACTTATCACACAAAATTGCCTCGGTTGGCTGCAGAAGGCTAATTGGCGATACATAGGATAGATATATTGGGATATAATGATTGCAGATATATTTTTTCTAAATTATCTCCCTATAAATAGTTTTCAGGTGATCGTCAGGACCCGATTTGAAGGCGCATGTGGCGATTTACCGTCATTTCTCGGTGTTAATTTTTCACCTGGCACGCCGGAGTATCGGCGCCAACTTTCCCCGAGACAAAGGACGTAGACCGAAAGGTAAGGGCATCGACTCCAAAAGGCACGCTTGACCTACCGAGCGTGCCGATCGCCTTACTAAAAAAAGCCGCCTCTCGGCGGCCAGGTGCAACATCCTGAAGGCACACCTCACATGACGTTTCGCAGTTCCTCAACCTCCGTCAGGGCAAGCCCAGTCAGTTCGGAGATCATCGCCGCCTCCATGCCTCTCGCCAACATGGCACGGGCCACTTCTTTCTTTCCTTCGTCAAGCCCTTTCTCCATGCCTTTCTCCATCCCTTTCTCCATGCCGATCTGTATGCCCTTTTCTATGCCCTCATCCAAAACATCATGCCAGATCTCTTTGACGATGTTCGTCATCTTTAGACCCTCCCGTAGTCGCTCTCTCTGGGCCTTGCTCAGCCGATTGCCGTTGATCCCCAGGATCAGTGTCGTCACATACGCTTGCTCGTACTCATCCTCGAGCTGCCTTGTCAGAGCCTGGATCGGCCTCACCATGCTCTCCGCCATTCGCTTTAGTGTCTCATCCGCAGGTTGGCTGTGCCGCACCTGCCACGCGTGCGCCAAGGAACCCCATAAACACTGCGGGAAAACCGGGAAAACACAATGAAGAATCGTTTTTTTGGATCGAATGCATCAATAGACATTGACCATGGAATCTACGTTCCGCCAATGCGCGTACTCACCCACCCGCTGATCCACCTACGTACACCCGTGGAACTCGCGCCGAGATCGCGCACAGGAGCTCGTACGAAATCGTCCCCATTTCCGCCGCTGCCACCTCGATCGACGCGACCCCATCCGTGGCCGATTCGCCGTATACCTGGACAACGTCACCCGCGTCGGCACCCAGATCGGTCACCACCGCCATCATTTGGTCCATGCAGATCCTTCCTGCAATGTGAGCGGCCCGCCCGCGCACTCTAACCGGCATCTTCCCAGACAGAAGCCGGGGGACGCCGTCGGCATAGCCCACTGGCAGCGTCGCGATCTCCTCCGGGCGCTCACAAACGAAGGTGCGCCCATAGCTCACGGCCTCGCCCACCTCGAGGCGAGCGAGGCGTACGATGCGCGTATATAGCGACAGCACCGGCCGCAACTCCGTCCCAGGCAACTCGCCTTTTGAAAATGGGTGATATCCGTAAAGCGCGATACCCGGACGTACCATGTCATAGTGATAGGCGCTTGAGCGAAAGACCGCCGCGCTGTTCGCCGCATGCACCAGCCCCGTGTCGATACCTTCCGCTCGCGCCGCGCTCACAATCGCATCAAATTCTGCAGCCTGCCGCTCCGTCTCCCCATCGATCAGCCGCAGCGACTCATCAGCGGATGAGAAGTGCGTGCACACCCCTTCCAACCACACGCCCGGCCGCGCCGCCAGCGCAGCCGCACCCGCCGCCGCAGCCGCCCCTGCCGCCGCACGGATCAGCGACAGTGCCGCCCCCCGGCCGCGCACGCCGAGCCGATTCATCCCGGTATCCACCTTCACGTGCACGGCGCACGGTCGCCCCAAGCGTAGCGCCGCCGCAGACAGGCGCTCGAGCTCCGCCTCGTCCATGACGATCACGGCGATACCGTGGCGCACTGCCTCTTCCTCCGCGCCGCCCGGCAGCGCTCCATAACATAAAACAGGCGCCATGATTCCCGCCTCGCGCAACTCGATCCCTTCTTCAATCGAAGCCACTCCGAGACGGTCGGCACCCGCCGCGATCAACTCGCGACTCACTCTGATGGCCCCATGTCCATAGGCATTGGCCTTGACACTGGCCATAATCTGCACCCGCGACCCGACTTGCGCTCGTATGACGGACAGATTATGCCGCAAACACTGCAGGTCGACCTCCGCCCACGTCTGTCTCCACATAGATGATCAGCGTCCCCACTCCGGTTTCTCTGCGTCCAGAGTACCACAGGGACTCAGGACTTGCCCAGATCGGACAGGGTCGACCCGGCCACTTGCAGAATGTCCTCTTCTGACATGCGCGTGGTGAGTTGAAACTCCACGCCATTATGCACCCAGTACAACTGGCGCAATCCGCCGTCGTCCAGCATCACCGCCGGCACGCCGCCGACCGTCAGCAGTTGCCCCGTCCCCAAGTCGAGTCCCGCCGCCGCCACCCGCGTCTCAATCAAGGTAAATGGATCGCTTCCGCCATACCTCACCATCACAATCCCGTTGCGATCGGACTCGTCGCGCAACACATCGCTTCCAGGCAAGAAAGTGGGCTCGATCATGCCGAATCCCAGCTCCTGCGCAGACACCGGCACCTCGATCGGCTGCAGCGTCGTGCTTTGCTCGGTGGAGAATGCATCCGCTGGAAACGTGACTCCCTTTTGAAATGAAATGTAATTCATCGTGATCAGCGGCTGTTTTTGCTTGTCGAAGAGCACCACCTGGACAGGCGCAAAGGACCCTTCCGCCAGTTCCACCTTCTGCGTGCTGATCATGGGGTTGATGGATTCCGCCGACATTTCAAAGGTGAGCATCTTCTCTCGCGCGCTATAGGTTGGTTCGGAGGCCGCGACGATGCGTGCGAGCATGGCGTTGTAGAGATAGAGTTGACCTTGCCGCTCGGCCCAGTCCCCTTGGAATCGAATCATCTTCTTGTTGCCGGGGCTGAGGATGTAGATACCTCGATCATTGCGGAGGATGATTTGCGAGATCTCGCGATTCTCATTGCCGAGGGCGATCCGGTACTGATTCGGGGCCTGATACCACGTCTCGACATAATACCGTTCGGGGGGCCCTTGCACCTGCACGGTCATCATGGCTGTAGTGCGGTAGCTGGTGAGCTGGCTCTGGACTGTCTGTAACTGCTGCACCACCTGCGCCACGCCCGGCTCCCCACACCCGGACAGCACCAACCCGAGTCCAACGGTGAGAACAAACGCCAGCCAATTTTTACGTAGGGTCACTCCGTCACCTCCATACAGCCTCAAAATGCGATCATCGTCAATTTCCCGGGCAATTTGTCGAACCCGATGCCGCCCTAAACGCCGATCCGACATACCGCAGAATATCCGACGCCACCAGCGATTCCTCGCTCTCCAGCAAGGCCGAATCATTGCCTGCCACGTGACCACATGCAAGGTCAGCCGCCTTGCCGTGGATCCACACCCCCAGACAGGACGCGGTCTCCGCACTATAACCCGACGCCAACATACCGCCTATGAGACCCGCCAGCACGTCACCGGAACCGCCTGTCGCCAAGCCAGAGTTGCCTGTCGAGTTCACCCAGATGCGCCCATCCGGCACCGCCGTCACCGTCCCCGCCCCTTTGAGCACCACAATCACCCCATGCTGGCGCGCGTAGTGCCGGGCGACCTCGACCCTATGGGCCTGAATGTCGGCGACCGTCCGCCCTGTCAAGTGGCTAAATTCTTTCGGATGCGGCGTGATGATGCTAACCCCGGCTCGACTTCCCCAAAATGCGCGTCCTCCGTCCGGCATCGCGCCGATCGCGCTCAGCGCCGTGGCATCGAAGACGATCGGCAGCGGCAACGCGGCGATCGGTCCAAACGGGCCTCCCGCAGGATCGGACGTGGACGTGGACGTGGACGTGGACGTGGACGTGGACGTGGATGCAGATGCAGATGCAGATGCAGATGCAGATGCAGCCAGCGCAATATAGTCGTCGCCAAGGCCCGGACCCATCACAATCGCTCGCGCCCTCGTCATTTGCAAGGCATAGGCTCGCAGGGCCTCGACGGAGACCGGTCCCCGATGCTCTTCGACTCGACACCAGAGGGCCTCTGGCGGCATGGCCATCATCAAGGCGTCGTGGATGTCGGCGGATGCGAGGTATTGGACGAGCCCCGCGCCGCCACGTCCCGCTGCTGCCACGGCCAACCGCGCGGCCCCCGTCATGCCCGGACTCCCTGCCAAGACAGCCACTCGCCCAAACGTCCCCTTGTTGCCCTCCGCATCGCGAGGCCGAACAAGCGTGCGAGCCACGTCATCGGTCAGCCATGTGGCTCGCGGCCATGAGGCAGTAGAACCAGTGGCGGCACTCTGATCTGCCTTCGTCCCCTGTTCCACCACGGCCTCTTCCAAAATGCGACCGTCCTCAACGGCGTCAGTCGCTGCGCCATCGGTCGCCATGGCATCGGTCGCCGCACCGTCGGTCGCCTCGGCATCGATCGCCTCGCCGTCGGTCGTCAAAGCGTCCGCTACGGAATCAGGCATCCCGAGCGTGGCGACGATGAGGGATCCAGCGAATTGACGGCCGGGATACTGCACCAACCCCTGTTTGACGAAGCCACAGCACACGGTCAAAGTCGCGCGAATCCCGTCCGCATCCACCTGCCCGGTGTCACTGTCCAGCCCGGAAGGGACGTCGATCGCAACGACCGGACGCCCCGCCTGACGCACCGCTCGTAGCCACGGTCGCAGTGGGTCCCCGATGGGCAGTCGAGTTCCGGTGCCAAGAAGAGCATCCACGATGACCGAGGCATTGGACAGTTCATCCGCATCCCCCGCGAGGCGCCCGCCAAATGCCAAATACGTCTGACGCTGCCTTGCGCACAAGGGAGTCAATCGATCGGCGGCAACGGCCTCCCACACCCGGACATCGCACCCGTACGACAGCAGATGGCGGGCCGCCACATACCCGTCGGCCCCATTGTGACCCTTTCCCGCTACCACGTGCACGACGACGCGCGGCGCGCTTGCCGGTGTCGCCGGTGTCGTCGGTGTCGTCGGTGTCGTCGGTGTCGTCGGTGTCGTCGGTGTCGTCGGTGTCGTCGGTGTCGTCGAGACCGTCGAGGCCGTCAAAGAGCGCTGGTTCCACTGGATCGCCTGGACCGCCTGGGGTGCCCGGGCCCCTTTCGACGACCGCACATCATGAGCCACCAGCGACACCACGGCCCGCGCCACTGCTTCCCCCGCCACTTCCATGAGCGCCTCGACTCGCACGCCCCGCCTGATACACTCTTCATCAATTGCGCGCATTTGCGCCCCGGAGACGATCCTCACAGTGCTTCCCTCCGATTGCTACCACGTATATTCGCCGGACCGTACAAGTAGTACCCGTCCACGCGCTCGCTTGCATCATGACAAACCCCTGCTCGCTGTGCAAGTCTACTGACGAGAGTCGGCGTTGCGCTACAACGAAACAATCCCCCTGAAGCCATCAGAGGGGTCGATCTTGGTGCTATGGCGACCCCGAACGGGCTCTGGGCCCAGCACACGAGTGCAAGGCAAGGACGGCAAGGAACGGCAAAGAGGCTAAGGAAAGGAGGGAAAGGAGAGTGCGGTAAAGGCATTGACCACCCGTCTGCCAAATCGGTCGCGGTCATGGCCAGGATCAAGCTCCGCGTCAAAATTGCGGACAGGCGAAGAGGACTACACCTTGCTTGAAAGGCAAGAAAATTTGCACCGACAACTAACGCTAATCAGCGACTCTCGCGTCGAGGCGTGTGCCAAAACGACCTCCGAGCTCTCATCGTTTCTATGTTGATACATAAATTAGCCAAATAGAGTTCAATTTAACGCTAACAGGGGCTTGCCGAACGAAATGGGGGCGTTCTGAAGCTCGCCGAATCGACTTAATGTGAAAAGTGGTGGTTAATTAGCCACGCCTACTCGATACACCCATGTGCGGCCCAAATCGATCCGGCCTTTGAGTTCATGCCGTTACCTTACGTCTGTGCTTGGGTCCTGGTCGTGACGCCCGAGTTCCTGACGGGGCAGTGGGTCCCACAGGTCAGCTTCCGCGACCCCCACGGCACCCCCCACGGCACCCGCCAACCACCCGCCCCGGCACCGTCGCACCCCTACTGCAACACAAGCCTATGGCGCGTATACGACGACCGCGCTACTGTTGGAACCTGGTTCCACCAAGCTGTTACCGGTGGCGAGCGTCCGACCCACCTGCAGTCCCCACGCGAGATCACCCGATGGATACATGATCTGCGCCGGATAGGTCCCCCCACCGCCCATATAGGTGACCGGGTAGCCGGCGGATTTGAGCAGTTGGTAGGTCGCCTGCGACCCGTAGAACTGAACCGGCACCTGGCTGGGAGCGGGCAACGGGACTCCGGTCGACGCGCCCGTCGAGCCGTAAGGGGTGAGGGTCTTCGTCACCTTCGCGGGGTCGATGATGTCATAGAATGCACCCGTGATGTAGTTCTCCTGGTTTAGCCCCGGCGCCGGTGCGCTCACGACATCCATGGAGTCGCCGACGGAACCAAGGTTGATGTGCGTCAGCTTCGCCCCCCGCACAGCCCTGGCTGCAAGCAACAGATCCGTATCGGACATGTCAGTAACCACGTCTTTTTGCCAGGTGGCGATCAAGCCGGACAGGTGCGTCAAGTCGTTCGAGCCACTGAGCAACTTTTCCTGCAGCGCCTCCAACATCTGCGCCTGGTTGTCGTCGCGTTCATAGTCGTTGACAGCGACATCGCTCGCCTCGTTTTGGCGCACGCGAATATACGCGAGCGCCTGGGCGCCGTTCATCATCTGCCACCCAGGGTAGAAGTTGGCCCCGCTGTGCAGCGGATCGTAAATGCGACCGGCCACATAGATTCGAATCCCGCCCACGGCGTTGATCGCGTCCGAAAACCCGTTGAAGTCGGTCACC
>JAPNUJ010000078.1 GCA_026627155.1 Bacillota bacterium
GTACAAACGGAGAATTCCAACACCACTACCGGATCAAGCACCGCACTACGGATCGTGGGCTCAAGGAAGCGGCATTTAACAGAGCGGCAGGACGAGGCAAATGTTATGAGTGCAGGCATCTGCGCTATTACAGAGACGGGCGACTTGCCAAGCCACTGGATGCGGACACGGCGCTATGCGAAGTCGACAGACACATCATCCACCAAAGTGAACGGCCGCACGATCCCGGACTGTAGACCGGTTCGGGGGTTCGGTGTTCCGGCGCAACGTCCTAGTTCCGGAGTAACGTCCTCGCTTTGCCACAACCTTGGAGTTCCATTGCAACGTCCGATAATATACATTATGTAAACAATGAGCAGCGAACAATGGAAGCTATCCACGGGTTCATCCGGGCATCCTATGGGTCGCCTCAAAGCTTGGGCTGTGTCGAACTTCCGTACGCAAACGCACAAGCGGCGTGGCCATATCTCCACATCGGAACGCTCGTGACCATCAGGCCTTGAATGACATCGCCGTCTTGGATCACCGCGAACAGGCGGCATCGCGTACTTGGATCGGGCGATCGTCTCTCGATCATGTCCTGATCTGACCCGTCCCATACACGCGATAGGTATACGTTGTCAGTTCCGGCAGTCCCATCGGTCCTCGCGCGTGGAGTTTTTGTGTAGAGATGCCCATCTCGGCACCGAAGCCAAATTCAAATCCGTCGGTAAAACGCGTGGAGGCATTGTGGTACACAACGGCCGCGTCGACGGATTCCATGAAAACACGAGCGGATTGCGGGTTCTCTGTGATGATGGCCTCGGAATGTTTGGTCCCGTACCGCGCGATATGAGCCAAAGCCGCATCCAGGCTCTCAACCTGGACCACAGCCAACGTCATGTCGAGAAACTCCTGCGCATAGTCTTGTTCACTCGCCTCTTTCACCATGTGCCGCTGGTCCGGATCAAGCGGCAAGAGCAGTGGCAGGAGCGGTCTGGACACCCTCAATTCCACACCAGCCGCGATCAGTGCCTTGCACAGGACTACCACCCACTCTGCCTTGAAAGACTCGTGCAGGATAAGCGTCTCCGCTGCATTACAAACCGAGGGACGGTGTGTCTTGGCGTTAAGCACGATCGACTTAGCCATGTCCGGATCCGCGTTTTGGTCAACGTAGACATGGCAGTTCCCCACCCCTGTCTCGAGCACGGGCACCAACGCACCGCTGACCACGCGTTGAATGAGGGACGCGCCGCCACGCGGGATCACCAAGTCAATCTGATCGCGCAGGCGGATCAGGGAGTCGACCAAATCATGACGCAGATCGGTGATCAACGTGATGGACTCGGTCGGTACGTCTGTGCTGTGCAGGGCCTGCTGCAGCACTCGAACGATCGCTTGATTGGAGGCATTTGCTTCGCGACCGCCGCGCAAAATGACAGCGTTGCCGGTCTTGATCGCCAGTGCCGTAGCATCCACCGTTACGTTGGGGCGCGCCTCGTAGATCATCAGCACGACCCCAAAAGGGACCCTCACACGCACGATGCGGAGTCCGTCCGTCCGCGTCCACTCCTCTAGTGTTTCCCCCACTGGATCGGCGAGCGCGGCCACGTCCCGAAGCCCTTGGGCCATGGCGTCGATCCGCACAGAGTCCAGACGCAGTCGATCAAGCCGAGACGGTTCAACGCCATCGGCTTGCGCCTGGCGCAGATCCCCGTCGTTGGCGCAGAGCACCTCATCCTTGCCCGCGACGAGGGCCGCTGCCATCGCGCAAAGTGCTGCATTCTTTTGTTCAGTGCCAAGACGGGCCAGGATCCTCGCGGATTTGCGCGCAGCCACGGTCCAGCGAGATGCATCGAGTTCCTGCGACATGGTTCATTCCCCGCTTTCGTATGCTAGAACAGCCAGCTCGTTGCGATGAATCACTTCCGTGACCCGGCTCGTCTCACCCGCCTGACGACGATGCAACAGCAGATTCAGATCATGCGCCGAAAAATTGACCGAGCCGCGACCGACAAGACGTCCTTTTTCATCGACGATGTCGACGATGGCCCCTTCCTCAAATGCCCCTTGTACCGAAACCACTCCCGGAAACAAGAGACTTCCCGAGGCGCCGAGCAATGCCGTTACGGCCCCTCCGTCGATGACCAGGGCCCCATCCACTCGCGAACGGGACAGGAGCCACGCCCGCTTGTCGCTTCGCTTTTTCCCACTGGGTACAAACATAGTCCCGACATCTGCGCCTTCCTGTACTCGGGCAATGACATCCGGTTCGGTACTGCTCGCGATCACACAGGCGATGCCCGATTGAAGTGCGATGTGCGCCGCCTTCAGTTTCGTCACCATGCCCCCTGTCCCCCCCGCTGTACCGCTGCCACCGGCCAGCTGCCATAGGGAGTCGGGAAACCCTTGAATGAAGGTCATGCGCGTTGCATTCGGATCGGAACGCGGATCCGCCGTATACAGTCCGTCGATGTCTGTGAGCAAAAGCAGCAGGTCTGCCGACGTGGCCAGCGCAACCCTGCTGGCCAATGTGTCGTTGTCCCCTACCCGAATCTCATCCACGGCCACCGTATCGTTCTCGTTGACGACAGGGAGCACCCCGTGTCGCAGCAATGTCTCCAACGTGTTTCGCATATGGACAAAGCGCGGTCGGTCCTCGAGATCCGAACTGATCAACAAGAGCTGGGCCGGGATGATATCATATGGATTCAGCGCCTCTCTATAGGCTTGCATCAACAGAGCCTGTCCCACGGCGGCCGCCGCCTGCTTTTCGGGAATACTCAAAGACCCCCGACGCCAGCCGAGGGCCCCGATGCCAGCGGCTACGGCACCTGAACTCACCAGTATCACCTGACAAGACCTGGCGTACACTTGGGAGAGCAACCTCGCGATGTGAGCCATCTTCTCTTGGGAAAGACGATCGCCGCCATCAGTGAGACTGCTCGTCCCCACCTTCACCACCATTCTCCGGATCACTACAAGGCCCCCCTCACGCTGGCGTCAGCAGATCTCAGTTGGAAGAACCACTGTCCGTTGAGGTTGCCGCCTCTTCCCGGTCCTTGTAGATCTGATAAAAACGATCGTATTTGCCTGGTTGCACGGCGGGCAACACGCGCGCACCCGGTGCACGGGTATCCGCAGTACCTCCGGAACCTGGACGCCGCTTCCCGTTCCCTGACCGCGCGGACGACTGAGCGACCGACGAGTCTGCCCCTTTACCACGATACTGCGCCCGATGATCCGCCAGTTCCTTTTCTGACCTTATGTGGGCACGATTCCACTCTCGCAAGACCGTGTCAACATAACGCAACTTGTAGACCCCGGACAGCACCGACTCGCGCAGGGCCTCCAGGATCAACCACGCCGGGTATTGATCATCCTGGCGCCAACTCTCAATCTGTTCGAGCTCGAGTGGCGAGAGCAGGCGGCCGAATTCGTTTTCGAAATGCTGAAATAACGCCTTCAAATCCGTTTCTTGATCATGGAGCCCGAGTGCTCTGGAAAGCAAGGGTCGAATGCTTAGCCGCTGGTTCTCATGGAGAACCAATCCCGACAGGGTTAAACGCTGCAAGATCACGGCGATCTCATCCCGTGACAACCCCATGCGCTGTTGCAGAGACTCAAGGTCAGGAAAACGTCCGTCTTGCTGTTGGCACGCGAGGACCTGCACGATGACCATGACCTCGCGCTCCGTGAGCCCGAGTGCGTGGTAGCCCGAGAAAAGAACGTAGGGAAACGTGACGTGACTATGTTCGAGAGCGTCGAGCATTTGTTCGAGGTGCGTGCTCTTCACCGCTCGGCCTCCCTTTGACGATCAGTTGCACAACTCGTTTCTCCTCGTAACTATACCATTCTCCAACCCATAGTTGTAGAGTCCACGTCCAATTTGACACCAGTGTCAACCCGCTCAGGGGTAGAGTCGATAGAGTAGACGCGGAAAGGCGATGGTCTCGCGGACGTGGTCCAGCCCACAGATCCATGCCACCGTGCGCTCGAGGCCGAGGCCGAAGCCGGAGTGCGGGACAGAACCGAATTTGCGCAAATCCAGGTACCATGAATAGGCATCCATCGACAAGTCGTGTTCCCTGAATCGCGACTCAAGAAGTTCCGGATCGTCGATTCGCTGTGACCCTCCGATGATCTCGCCATACCCTTCCGGAGCCAATAAGTCGGCGCACATCACCACCTCGGGTCGGGCCGGATCCGGCAACATGTAGAAGGCCTTGAAACTCGCCGGATACCGTTCGATAAATACAGGGCGATCAAACTCCGCTGCGAGTTCTGTCTCGTGCGGCGCGCCAAAGTCCTCTCCCCATGCGATCTCGTGCCCACGGGACTGAAGAAAGGCAATCGCCTCATCATAGGTCATTCTGGGAAAGGGAGCTACCACCGAAGCCAAGCGCGTGGTATCGCGCCCTAGCACCGACAATTCGGTTGCACAGTGGTCCAGTACATGTGCCACGATCGCCGCAATGAGCTGTTCCTGAATCACCAGGCTCTCTTCGTGGGTCACAAAAGCCATCTCGGGCTCGATCATCCAAAACTCGATCAAGTGCCTGCGCGTCTTCGACTTCTCCGCACGAAACGTGGGCCCAAAGGAGTAGACGCGACCGAGCGCCATCGCGGCGGCTTCCATATAGAGCTGTCCGCTTTGGGTCAGAAATGCTTCCTCATCAAAATAAGTGGTTTGAAACAAGTTCGTCGTGCCTTCACAAGAGGAAGGAGTCAAGATGGGTGGATCCACCTGTGTAAACCCGTCTCCGTCCAAAAAGGAACGGATCGCCTTGATAATCTCCGCCCTGATCTTGAGGATGGCTCTCTGACGCGGCGCTCGAATCCACAGGTGCCGGTGGTCCATGAGAAAGTCCACGCCGTGTTCCTTTGGCGTCACAGGATAATCTTGAGATGCATGAACGACTTCAATCGACTCAAGGGCGAGTTCAACGCCCGTCTTGGCACGGTCGTCCTTGCGTACAACCCCTTGCACGATGACAGAGGTTTCTTGGGTCAACGTTGAAGCCAATGCCAAAACATCCGGCCCCACGTCGTCCACACTCAGCACACCTTGCACAAACCCCGATCCATCGCGCAATTGAATAAACGCAATCTTTCCTGACGAACGCTTTTGGTGCACCCATCCATGTACCGTCACCCTCTGCCCGATGTGATGAGCCAGGTCAGCGATCCATACTCTATTCATGACAAGAAACCCCCGAGTTCAAAGACGTTGTCAAGGACATATACTCGTACGATAGTATACCACGACCAAACAGGCGCCGCCTGATCATGGATCGAGGCCGCGCCTGGTTTCATTACACGATCTTGCGGAATATCTGCTTCCCATCCTGAGGGTCCTTTTGCTCTACTGCAGATCTGTTTAACCTGGTGCGTATCAGTTGGCGATCAGAACCGGCAGTTGCGCCTTGGTCTGCGCCAGCCACTGCCTGAACTCACTGCCATCCACACTCTCTTCTTCGACAATCCACATGGCATACTCTCTTAACCCTGCGGCAAAAGGGGTCAACACGTCTCGTGTGCGCGACTCTACGTCTCCGAGGATGTGACGCACCTCTTCATCGAGGATAGCGTCCGGCAGGTGTTCTTCAGCGACGATGCCGATGCGCGACAACCCGCACATCACTTCCGTTCTGGCCAACCGACTCGCTTGCAAAAAGTCGTTTTGAGCGCCCGTGGAACGGTTCTGAAAGATCAGTTCTTCAGCGACGGCACCACCAAGAGCGACCACAATCTGCTGATCGAGTTGCTCTTTCGTGTACAAATAGGCATCGGCTTCCGGGATCTGGCGCACAAATCCCAAGGCGTTCCCACGCGGCGCGATCGTGATGTGCGACACGGAGTCGGCGCGCATCATCTCCGATGCGATCGCGTGCCCGAGTTCGTGAACCGAAACGCGGAGCAATTCATCATGCGTTGGGTGACGTCCGGTCTTTTCGCCCATCAACACTTTGTCCACTGCATCCCGAAAGTAGGACTGTTCAATCACGGCCGCGTTACAACGCAGCGCGATGATGGCCGCCTCGTTGCACAGACTCTCAAGTTGGGCGCCTGAAAAACCGTATGATTCGCGCGCGATGTGCTCAAGGTCCACATCGCTGGCAAGAGGTTTATCCTGTGTTTGAATGCGCAAGATATGAAGGCGTCCTTCGCGATCCGGAAGGTCCACCTTGATCTGTCGATCGAACCGCCCTGGACGAAGCAGCGCGCTGTCGAGGATGTCCGCCCTGTTGGTTGCCGCCATCACTAGGACCATGGGCGATTGCGTGGTTTGCATCCCGTCCATCTCGGTCAAGAGCTGGTTGAGCGTCTGATCGTACTCTTGATGGCTGTGTCCGCCGCGCTTGCCACCGACTACATCGATCTCATCGATAAACACGATAGCGGAGTCCTTGCCTTCCTTCTTCGCACTCGCCCTGGCCTTGCGAAACAGTTCACGCACTCGCTGCGCCCCGACCCCGACATACATCTCGACAAACTCACTGCCTGACGCGGACACGAACGCGGAATCAGTATACGTGGCGGCCGCCTTGGCCATCATCGTCTTCCCGGTTCCTGGGGGCCCCGTCAACAAGATTCCCTTGATGGGACGAATGCCAAGTTTTTTGATCTTTTCCCGATAGCGAAGAAAATCGAGCGACTCCATCAGTTCCCTCTTGGCGTGATCCTGGCCGCCAATGTGGTCAAAGTTCACAGCATGACGAACTGCGACTTCGCGCGAACCTGTGGGCGCTACCTGTCGCCGCTCCATCAGCGTGTAGACAAAGTAGGCGAGACCAGCCAGCACCAGCAGGGGCAGAACCTGCACCCCGAGTACGGCGAGAAACAGCACAACAGCCACTCCAGCGCCAATCATCCACTCTTTCACTGGTCCGTCACCCCCACAGATTTGCCTGCGTACGGCACGATGTCATAAAGATAGGCTGGTCCTTTGGTCAAGGTCACGAAAATGTCCTGACCATTCATGGTCAGGCGGCACGACGCGCCAGCTTTGCGGGCGAGCGCCGTCATCTGGCGGCTCATCCCAAGGTAGTTGCCTTGGGCAATCCCCTGATAGAGCGTCAGGCTCATGCTCTCGAACAAGCTCGCGAGCTGGGGCGTCCGGCGGTCTTTTAGCACGATCGCCACAGGCGATCCGAGTGCGTTCGTCACATCGCCCTCAATCGCCCCGTACGTGGTCTGCAAGTCCGGAACGGGCCCCAGTTGAATGAGGACCGTCGGTACATCGGCACCTGCCACAATTCGCGCGGACAAGACTTGATGGATGGCCGACAACTGCTGCTGAAGCGGTTTGATCAACTCGTAGTTTTTGTAAACCTGATAGCCTCCGAACAAGACGGCAAAGGTAAGGATCAGCGCAGACACTGTCGGCAAGATGCGAATGCGCGACATTCGTGCACCACTCCTCTCGTTGTCTAGAAAGAGTATAGCACGGTCTGTCGCTGAATTCAGTAAGGAACTACTGGTCCCACAAGCGGAATGTGTCAGAGGAAGTAAAGTGCCACAGAATTGTACCAGAATGCGCATCCACATAAGCATAGACAAACCCGGAAGGCCGTGTGCGGGCAATCACTTCCCAGACCAACGATCCGGCTGCCGGTGCTCCTGCCCCGTCGGAAGGCCCGGTAATCCCGAGGACATGACTCACTACCGACCCGACATCGGGCAAGTGAGTCATGACGGCCTGCACAGCCGCTTGTCCCGATTCGATGTCCCGGGCGTAGACTGTCGTGATCTCTCGCCCCGGTTGCACGATGACGAAGAGGGGTTGCCCTTCCTGGTCAACGCCCGCTACGGTTTGCTCCAATGCGCCTCCCGTGAAGAAGCTGACCGCTGTTGCGCGCGTCATCGGTGTCCCGTTCAGCGCCGTCAACGCGGCCGACTGACTCTCTGCGTCCACGGACGTCAGCTTGGGCAGCAGATATAAAACCGTGAGAACCATCAGAGAGAGCGCGATGAGGGCAAGGGCGACGGACGTATACACAATGTTGCGCCGCACGTCAGTCGGCCCGGTAAATGCTGATCTGATACTTGCCGGACTCGCGCGACTTCGTCAGACCGACGATGACGTCCTTCTCTTTCAAGACGCGATTGAAAAAGTCGACGATGACGTAAAGGTCCTCGTCCACTGCGACTTCCTTGATTCCCATCAACCGGTGCTCACGTTCATCCATTGCCTAAAGAACCCTTTCTTGTCCGAATATCGCCGACCTCCACCAATCCACTTGACGGCTACAGCGACAACTCCCATGTATGGAGTGTAGCAAGCAGACTCCCATTTGTAAAATCCAAATGTATTGGCGTCACACTGACCATCCCTTGCTCGACAGCATGGACGTCCGTGTCGGGCGCGTTGTGTAACTTGATCGCCTTCCCGGCCTGCCAGTAATAGGTCCGACCCAAGGGGTCAACCCGACGGTCGTAGTTGTTGTGGTACTTGCGGATCCCGGTGCGCGTGATGACGATGCCTGACAGATCTTCGTAGCGCCGCGGTGGGACATTGACATTCAGGTACGTCAATTCCGGCAGTCCGTGCGTCGCGGCCTTCCTGATCAGAAGCTCTGACACCATAACGGCCGCTTCGTAATCGTAAGGCTCCGTTCCCGTACGGGAGACGGCGATGGCCGGAATCCCCAGAAGAACGGCCTCTGCCGCTGCCGACGCGGTCCCGGAGTAGATGATATCGAGCCCGAGGTTGGGCCCGGCATTAATGCCGCTGACCACGAGATCCGGCGGATGCTCCGGGCACAGGGCACCAATCCCCAGCTTGACGCAATCCGCTGGCGTGCCATTCACGGCATAGGCCCGATGCCCGGCTCCCAGGTTCAGATCCACCTCGTCGACGTGGAGCGGCTTGTGCAGCGTGATCGAATGGCTCGTCGCGCTCTGTTGGCGGTCGGGCGCGACGACTGTCACGGTGGCAAATTGAGAAACGCGCTGGGCAATGGCCAGAATCCCCTTGGCCATGATGCCATCGTCGTTGACAAGTAGCAGATGCATTTGCGCAAGTCCTTTCATAAACGGCCAGTAGTTGCCCTGTGTGCGTCTTTGGGGACGGGTCATACTGTTGTACAAGGACAGGAGGTGGCGCTCTGATGAGCGAACGCCGTAACGCCCATGTCACGCATGGCCCCGAGTACCTCGGGGACCCCGCGGACGCCGAAAGCATACCCCACTATATCCTGCGCGTGCCCGCAAAGTGTCCGCTGATCACTCGCCCGCACGAGTTGTACCGGGCGCTTGCACCGGACAGCCTCCAGTAGGCCTGCAGAGGTTGAAGGCTACTGGCTTTAGCGTGTCAGGTGCCCATGATCCCGGCGGCGCTAGCACAGTCGCACGCGCTACCTGCGCTTTGCCCGAGGGTGACAAACGCCGCGAAGAACAGGGAACGAATGCGATGGACGTTCTGCGCCATCTCAGTCACCACTTCCTGGTGCGTCAGAGGGCGTCCACTCAAACCCGCGCACAGATTGGTGACCATGGCGATGGTCGCATAACAAAGGCCGAGTTCTTTGGCAAGCACCACTTCCGGAACAGAGGTCATCCCCACGACGTCGCCGCCGAGTTGCGCGAACATGCGAATCTCGGCCGGCGTCTCAAAGCGCGGGCCTTCAGCGCAGACGTATGTGCCTCCGTGGCTCACGTGGATGCCCTGCGCCAGCGCCGTCGCAGCCAGGTGCTCACGGAGACGCCGGCAGTAAGGATCTGTCATGTCGACGTGGCCCACCGGACGATCTCCTTCAAAAAACGTGGACGGCCGACCCTTGGTAAAGTCCAGAAACTGGTCGACGATGACCAACGCCCCTGGCGCAAGTGCGAGCCGCAAGCTTCCGACAGCCGCGGTCGACAGAATGTTCTTTACACCGATGTCGCGCAGTGCATACAAGTTGGCTCTATAGTTAACCTGATGCGGCGCCACACTGTGTCCCTTCCCGTGGCGCGGCATGAAAGCGATGGACTGCCCCTCGTAGGTCCCCACTGTACAGGTTACAGACCCATACGGGGTGGAAATCTCATGTTCTTTCGCATCCGTCAAAAGGGCAGCGTCATACACGCCAGTCCCGCCGATGATTGCCCGATCTGCATACACCACTCTACCCATCATCCCCTCCGCTTGCCCTGTGCAAGCCCACATGAACGTCAAACGGTCAAATGTCAAACTAGGATCAGTGTATCATAATCAGCGTGAACGATCAGCGAACCGACCGCATCGATGGCAGGAGCATGCCGTGTGGACCCACCGCGATGACCAGCGCCCGTCCCTCGACTGTGTACACGTCAATCCAGAGTTCGCGAAGCGTCTCAAGTGCGGTCTCCCACTTTTCATTTTGCTGCAGGTCTTGACGACGGCTCAGAACAATAGCGACGTCAGGGTCCAACTGGCGCAGCAACCGCGAATCTGCAAAGGCCGGCAATACGGTAGGAGCAAAGACCAACAACTCGTCCGCGCGGATGGGGGCGTCGTCCCGCAATCGATAAGCTGGGTAGAGAATGCCCGCACTGACCGACAACGTCTGGACGCGCAGCATGGCGTAGCCAACGCGCTCTCGCCCTTCACCATGAAGCGGAGACAAACTCATGTCGCCGATGCCGGGAACCGTCACCGCGGTCGCACCGAGAACGCGGAGTGGTGCCACGGAAACCATTTCCCCCGACTCACGCCCGCGGTCTCCGGCACCGTCGTGCTTCAAGAAACTACCGGCTCGCTGCCACTGATGTACCTGTGCATGATCAAAGCACATCGGTGCAACATACACTTGGGCACTGCGAACAAAGGGGGTCTGGGACCAGCGGTTCACGACCGGCTCGGGAACCCCCAAGACCACCAGGCGGTCGCGCGACGTGAAGCCGACCGTGGCGACACCGCGAACGATTCTGTCAAACCCGGCGGGCGAGTACAGCTCGACCACAAGGCGTGGACCGGAGCGCGCTGCGATGACAACCCCTTGCAACGGTCGCGTCTGGAGGGTGATATCCATGACTTCAGCCTGCGCCGGACACGCGAGACGCGCGAAACAGACGATCGCCGCGAACCCCGTGACAAACTGACGAACGAATCCTGTGCGCCTCGGCTTGATCTTCATCCGGCTTCCTCCTTGACGCATGACCTGCCTCTAGGAGGGTGTGTGATCAAACCGAAAAAAATTCACGAGCCCGCTCACGAGTCCTTTGCAGCGGGCCGACAACCACTTCCGGATGTGGCAGCGATCTCAGAAAGAGACGCCCGTAGCTCGTCGTGACGATGCGCTTGTCAAGCACAAACACGACGCCGCGATCCTGCTCCGACCGAATGAGACGTCCGAAACCCTGTGTGAAGCGAATCACCGCTTGCGGCACACTGTAGTCGCGAAACGGATCCTTGCCCTCCGCTTGCAGCCGTTCACTGCGCGCCTGCACCACGGGGTGACTCGGCACAGCGAAAGGCAATTTGACGATGATCAGACACGACAGGTCGTCCCCTCGGATGTCGATGCCTTCCCAAAAGCTGTTTACGCCAAAGAGGACAGTACGCTCCCCTGTGCGAAAGGTTTCCACCAGGCGCGATCGCCGGTGGTCATCTACTCCCTGCGCCAGCAAGCGGAGTCCCGACTGGGAAAGATGCGACTGCTCGGCTTGATAGACCGCCTGCATCATCTGGTGCGACGTGAACAGGACCAGGGTGCGGCCGCCGGCGTCCCGTGCCAATTGCGTGATCGCGCGGCCAGCCTGAGTCAGGAATGAGTCGGAGCGCACGTCCGGAAGGTCGGTCACGACACACAAGACGGACTGCTTTTCATAATGAAACGGCGAGGACACGACCACCGTCTGCGGCGGGTTGGGGTCGTCCGGCACGAACAGACCCGTCCGCCCTGCAAAATAGGTAAAGTCTGCATCCACGGCCAGCGTGGCCGAGGTGCAAATCACGCTGCTCTTTTGGTCGAACAACTCGCTGCGGAGGATTTTCGCGACAGACAACGGAGCCAGGTGCAAGGAAAAGGCCGTGTTTGTTCGTCCCGTGCGAAC
>JAPNUJ010000079.1:0-379 GCA_026627155.1 Bacillota bacterium
ACCGGGCGGCGTACAGATATCTCCTTCTGCGCGCAGTTCGCGTGGAGGACGTCGCCACTCAGCGCATGCGAAGTCACTTCCAAAAGTTAGTCAGGTGGATGTATAGTGGTTCCAAGTACACTTGCATAGGAGGGAATGGAACTTGAAAGGCATGCGATTCGAACGACCGACGGATCATTATGATGAGGGCATCGTCGCCATTGATGAGCAAATTTGCGCCCTGATCAAGAAGCGCAAAGACATTTCGAACAACAACCCTGGGTATCCACCTTTCGAACTTTTGGCCAAGTGGGCAAAGCAATTCGAACTTTATGAAGACCTTCTAAAATCTGTGTTCGGCAATTTGAGGAACGAACAGATGTATCGTCCGCGCGTCGAA
>JAPNUJ010000079.1:389-11979 GCA_026627155.1 Bacillota bacterium
CTGTTCTTAAATCCGTAGCCAAGGGCGAGGACATGTACACGGTTACGTTTATTCAGCAATACGATAACGCCAGCGTCGTTCATCTTCACATCGATTCCGTGCCTCGTGCACAGGACGCAGAGAGTTCGCCGCCACTCAGGCATTCGCAGTTTAGTCTATCCATCGCTGAGGGGTATGACTGTTACAGTCATGGCGGTGGTGGGATGGGTGACCACAGAACGCACACGTTTGTTGTCCATCCACCAGTACCCGACGTCCCTCTGGGCCTGTTGCTTATCTTCACTGAACTCACGGCGCCTTTTGGCGAGCCAACAGGTTTGCGTGTCGAGGTGGAACTCGACTAGGGGCGGGTTGAGGTGATTTGGCTGGAACCGCCCTCCGCCAGCGGCGTGTAACTCCTGTGTAACTGCCCCCTGCTATAGTCAACTCGCAGTGTATGCGGTTTCAGACGAGGGGGAGACGTGAGTGAACAAGTGGAAGACAGTCCTGGCGACGGCGGCGGCAGCCGGCGTGCTGTTGGCTGGCGCGGTGGGCAATGGCAGCCAAACTCTGGCCAAGACGACGGAGAGCCCGATCAAGCTGGGTGTGATCACGACGCTGACCGGGCCGCTCGGACCCTATGGCGTCGAGTGGATGCGCGGGTTTCGCATCGGTCTTCAGTATGCGACGCGGGGCACCGATCAGGTGGACGGGCACGCACTTCAGGTCATCGTGGATGATGATGGGGGCAACCCGGACACGGCGGTGCAAGAGGCCAAACAGTTGCTGCAAGACACTCATGTCAACATTCTGGCTGGCCTCGTCAACAGTGCGAGCGCCATCGCCGTCGAGCCGTTCGCAGAGCGGTACCGCACGTTGCTCATGATCGGACCGGCCGTCGCGGACGAAATTACGGGGGCCGACTACAACCCGTTCGTGTTCAAGGTGTCGCCCAACTCTTTCATGGAGTCGAAGGCCGCCGTCGACGCCATTGGCAAAAAGAATGCGACGGTGGCGCAACTGGCGCCCAATTATTCATTTGGGTGGGATTCGGTCTCCTCCTTCAAGACGCTGGCCACGGCTGCCGGCATGAAAGACATCATCGACGTCTATGCAGATCCCACCGCCACAGACTTTACTCCACAACTCGAGAAGATTATCAGCATGCATCCACAGTATTTGTACGTGACTTGGGCCGGTGCACCGGGACCGTGGAAGGCGATCGCGCAGATGAAGCTGCAGCAGCAGGGCATTCAGGTAGTCACCGGGATCCCGAATATCGCCGCCATTCAGGCGTTGTTTCAGGGCGATGCGGGCATGCGCGGCTACACGACCTACTACTACACGCTGCCGCACAATGCGGTGAACAACTACCTGATCAGCCATGACAAGTCGGAGTATCAGACCGTTCCCGACTTGTTTGACCCGGACGGCATGGCGGCTGCCATCGCGCTTGTCGATGGGCTCGTCAAGACGCACGGAAACCCCAGTGGCGTCGCCCTGAAAGGTGTCTTGTCCGGTCTGTCTTTTGCCGGTCCGACAGGGACGTTTACGTTTCGCCCGCAGGATCATCAGGCGCTGCAAAACCTGTATGCCGTCGTCCTGAAAGACGAAAAAGGCGTGGACTATCCGGTGCCCGTGCTCACGAAGGTGCTACCGGCGCAGAGTCTGGTTCCGCCCATTCTCAATCACGGCAAGTAACCCGGTGATCGATATGGATCTAAAACTCGCTCACGTCAGAGTGGATTACGGGGAAACGACCATCATCCACGATGTCTCGCTCACCTTGCGCCGCGGCATGAGCATGGCGTTGGTCGGCCCCAATGGTGCGGGGAAAACCACTCTGCTGCACGCCATCAGTGGACACCGTCCCTTGCGTGCGGGGCGAGTGACGTTCGCTGGGCAGGATGTCACGCGCTGGTCGGTTGACCAGCGCGCCCGGATCGGGATCGGGCGGTCGTTTCAAGGGATCCATCTGTTTCCTCACCTCACTGCGCTGGCCAGCGTGACGCTCGCGGTGGCAGCGCGGCAGGGTACGTTGCTCGGCCGTCTCTTTTCCCGCGTTCCCAGGCAGTGGGTCGAGGAGGCGCACACCTACCTCGCGCAGACGGCCCTGTCCCATCAGGCGAACAAAACGGCGAGTGCGATGTCACACGGAGACAAGCGCAAGCTTGAGCTCGCGATGCTGCTGGCGCTGCGTCCTGCGGTGCTGTTGCTCGACGAGCCGACGGCGGGCATGGCTCTGGCGGAGGTTCCCACGATGTTGGCGCTGCTGGAAGAGATCAAGGCGTCAGGGGCGTATGCGATTCTGTTGGTGGAACACAAGCTCGATGTCGTCTTTCGCCTGTGTGACGAAGTGGTCGTCCTTCAACAAGGCAGCATTCTGGCGCAAGGGAGTGCGCGTGACGTGATGGCGGATGAACGGGTACAGGCAGCGTATCTGGGAGGTACACATGGAGACTCTGCTTGAAGTCACAAACCTGCACGTGAACCTGGCCGGGTATCACATCCTGCAGGGCGTCAACCTCACTGTTCCCGAGCACGCCGTGACCGTCCTTTTGGGGCGCAATGGCGCGGGCAAGACGACCACCATGCGCGCGATCATGGGCTATCTGCGGGCTGCAGCGGGCGAGATCTCGTGGCGCGGGCAGCCCCTTGCCGGACTGCGCCCGTATCAGATCGCCCGGCGTGGGATCGGGTACATGCCGGAAGAGGGGCATCTGTTTGGGAACCTCACCGTGCAGGAGAACTTGGCCATGGTGGGGACCAAGGGAACTCAGCACGCAGCGCGTCTGGAGCGCGCACTCACGCTGTTTCCCGACCTGCGCACCGCGTGGGCGCGACGTGCAGGGACGCTGAGCGGCGGTCAGAAGCAGATGCTCGGATTGGCCCGGTTGCTCGTCGCGGATCCTGCACTCATGCTCATCGATGAGCCGAGCAAAGGCCTGTCGCCGGGGATGGTGGAGGCCCTTGCAGCCACGCTCTGCGTGTTGCGTGAGACGTCGACGATTCTGCTGGTGGAACAGAACTTTCATCTGGCGCGTCAAGTCGGAGACTACTTCTCCGTCATCGATGAGGGACACACCTGTTTGTCTGGCGCGATGGCGCAACTCGTCGAGCGCGCAGACTGGCAACGCCAGTATCTGGGTCTCGCGGTAACCAGCGGGGAGGTTTAGGGATTGGGAATCTACCTGACGCTCGCCTTGAATGGCATCGTCAACGGATCGCTGTATTTTCTCATGGCGGCAGGACTGACGCTCATCTTTGGGCTCATGCGCGTCGTCAATTTCGCCCACGGCGGCCTCTACCTATGGGGCGCCTATCTGGCCGCGTTCACGTTCGCTACGACAGGCAACTTCACGTTGGCGCTTGCCGGAGGCGCAGTCGTGGCGATCGTGCTGGGGGTCGTCATGGAACGCGGGCTGATCGCTTTTGTCTACCACAATGAAAATGGTCAGTTGCTCGTGACCATGGGGATCATGCTGATCTTGACGGAGCTGATCAAAGTGCCTTTTGGGCCGAGCGAACTCAGCGCCAATACACCCAACGACCTCTCCAACTCGTGGCTCGTGGGTCAAGTTGTCATCGTGCAGTATCAACTGTTCATGATTGCGGCCAGTGTGATTGTATTTCTCCTCCTCTTGTGGGTCCTGCACAAGACTCGGCTCGGCATGATTGTCCGCGCCGGCGTATACAACCCGGAGTTGGTCGAGGCTTGCGGCATCGCCATTCGACGGGTCTTTACGATGGTGTTTGCCGTGGGTGCCGGGCTGGCCGGGCTGGCTGGAGCCATTGCCGGTCCCTACCTGGGCGCGGTGACGCCAACCATGGGCTTTGATATGCAACTGAACGTCTTCATCATTGTCGTCGTCGGCGGTCTCGGCAGTTTGACGGGGTCGTTTGTGGCCAGTATGCTCATCGGCATCCTGACCGCCGTTGTCAGCTTCTACTTTTCATCGCTGGCCGTGCTGGTCAATGTTCTGGTCATGGTGGTCGTGCTACTCATCCGGCCGCAAGGACTCTTTGGCGAGAGGGAGAGTCCGGCATGACCCCGCGCACGTGGAAGATCGGTTCCCTTTTCCTTCTTCTTCTGCTCGCCGTCTTGGTCCCGGTCCTCTTTGGCATCGGCGGTCCCACTAACCTATTGGAGCAGGTGTTTGCCTTTGCACTGTTTGCCATGTCGTATGATCTGCTCATCGGCTACACGGGCGTGGTCTCGTTCGGTCATGCGGTGTTCTTCGGCACAGGCGCGTATGTAGCGGGTATCTTTCTCGTCCACAGCGGTGGCAGTACTGCAGGTTTGCTCATGGGCATTGTGGTGGCCCTCGGCGTTTCGGTCTTGCTCAGTTTGCTGATTGCATCGATCTCGCTTCGGATTCGCACCGTGTACTTCGCCATGATCACGCTGGCGGTGGGCCAGACGTTTTACGTTCTGGCTGGGTCGCAGATGCTACAACCGCTGACCAACGCCGACGACGGCATGACAGTGCCACTGCCTGTGTGGCTGATGCATGACCGGACCGTGTATTACGTCACTCTCTTGGTCCTGGTTTGTTGCGTGTGGCTGCTGCGCCTGTTTGTTCGATCCCCAGTGGGGCAGGTTCTGCAGGGCATTCGGGAAAATGAGGGGCGCGTGTTGGCGCTAGGTCACTCCGTGTATCGATTCAAGGCGGTCGCCTTTGTCATCTCGGGTCTGATGGCGACGATCGCAGGCATTCTGTACGTCATTGCGCAGACGTTTGTCAGTACAGGGGTTTATGATGTATCGATCAGCCTGGATGTCCTCCTGATGACGATCATCGGGGGCGTTGGGACGCTGTACGGCGGGTTGCTCGGCGCACTCCTGATCATTGGCGCCCAGACGGAGTTCACCAACTTGGCCGGTACATTTCCCATATTCGGGCGGTACACCATACTGTTTGGGGTCTTGTACATTGTGATCGTGCGTTTTATGCCTCGGGGCATCGTCGGCACGGTGGCGCAGGCGTTAAAGCGATGGAGTGGTCAGGAAGAGTGAGGAGGAGAGCCAACTGATGCCGGATATCCTGCGGGATCTCGTCGTCTACCCGGACCTTACGACGCAGGGGCTCGGCGCGCATCCGGATGCGCAGGCCATCGTCTATCGGGCGCCAAGGGTGTCGGACGCTGTGCCAGGCGCACAGTGGCTGGGGCAAATCGGCAGGTCACGTGCCGTGATACGCCTCCCCGCAGAGCACAAGTGGAATGGTCGGCTGCTGATCGGCGCCACTCCGGCCGTGCGGTCCGAATTTTCGCTGGACCTGATGCTCGGCGATGCCGCGTTGCAGCGCGGCTACGCCTATGCAGCTTGCGACAAGGCGACGCCCCAACTGACCTTGCGCGACCCGAACCGACAGATGACAGAATGGGCGGACAGCTATGAGGCGCTGACGGAGCTCGCGCAGTCCGCAGTCGAAAAGTTCTACCGTCAGCCTGCACGTCGAACGTACATCTCTGGCGTGAGCAACGGCGGCTACATTACGCGCATTATGCTTGAGCGAAAGCCGGCGCTGTTTGACGGCGGGGTGGATTGCGAAGGAGTGCTCTGGCACCCCGATCTGCCGCACTTACTTACCTGTTTGCCCGTCTATCTGGCCGCGTATCCCGTCTACCGCAACTGGCGGGGGAGTGCGTCCGGCAACGATCGGGCAGAGGCACTGGCACAGTTGCATGACGCAGGCTTGAACCCACAGTCTGCACAGGAATGGGACCAGTACTTCTTGCACTACTGGGTGATCTCGCTGTGGCTCTATGGACGCAACCTCGACCCAAGTTGGGCGCCCTTTGCTCGTGACTGGTCCAATGACTGGCTGCAGGACCCCTCAGCGCTGGCTGACTATCCATGGAAAGAGCGCAGTGAGCAAACGCGCGAGCGCATATCTGCGATCGCCAACTCGGGAACCATCACCAAACCATTGCTCTCCCTGGCAGGCAGTCACGACTGTCTGGTGCCCTATCGCCACCACGCGCAAGCGTATGAACGCCTGGTGGCAGACGCCGGGTCCGCGCACTGGCACCGCATGTATGAAATGGCGCGCGTCAATCATGTCGATGGCCTGCTGGTGCAGGGTACAGGGACTGCGCAACCGATGCAACCTTTTTATGAGGCGGCACTGTACCACCTTGAGGATTGGGTGGAGGAAGGCATCAGCCCGCCGGATTCCGGTCTGATCACCGACATCGGAGACTTCGCTGGTGAACGCAGACTGTTTTCGCAAGTGGGGAAGGAGGAGTTGCGGTGAGCGCACGCGAATTAGAAGGCAAAACGGCAGTCGTGACGGGTGCGGCCAGCGGTATCGGGTTGGCGATTGCGACGCGCATGGCGCAACACGGAGCGCGCGTGGTGTTGTCGGATCTGCGCGAGGCGGAGGCGCAGGCCGCTGCCGCCAACTTGCGGGCGCAGGGGCTGAGAGTGGAGGGATACCGGGCCGACGCGGCGAGCCCAGAGGAGATTCGGTCGCTCATGGCCTATGCGCAGTCAGGGGGCGAACCGCTGGACATCGTCGTGAACAACGCGGGCATGCAACACGTCGCAGCCATCGAGGACTTTCCCCTGGAGAAGTTTGAACAACTCGTGCGTCTGATGCTCGTCGGTCCCTTTCTCGCCATGCAGGAGGCGTTCCCGGTAATGAAGGCGCAGGGCTCGGGCCGGATCCTGACCATTGCGTCGATCAACGGACTGGTTGGGTTTGCGGGCAAAGCGGCTTACAACGCGGCGAAACACGGTGTCATCGGCTTGACTAAGGTAGCGGCTCTGGAAGGCGCGACGTATGGCATCACGGTCAATGCGCTGTGTCCAGGGTACGTTGACACGCCGCTCGTGCGCAATCAGTTGGAGGATCTGGCGCAAGCCCGCGGCGTCCCGTCGTCGCGCGTGCTGGAAGAGGTCATCTATCCGCTGGTGCCGCAGCGCCGTCTGCTCGATCCCATCGAGGTGGCCGATTATGCTGTCTTTCTTGCCTCTGACAAGGCGCGCAGTGTCACGGGTCAGGCGGTCGTGATCGACGGGGGATACACGGCGCAGTAGTCTGCGGCGAGAGCTCCGCGCTACGTCGCCAAGCAGAGGAGAGGGAGCCCATGCATCTGCCCGAACATCGGGAGATTCCGCGAGCGCGTCGTTCTGTGGTGCCTAGACCGAGAGTCATGACTCTTTTGTCAGACATCGTCGACTACCCACTCACCGTCGTGAAAGCCGGCGCGGGGTACGGAAAGACGACGGCCCTCGGCGCGTTTGCGCGTTCCCTGGAACTGCCGGTCGCATGGCTCACGGTGACAGCGGACGAGCAGGACCCCACGCTGTTCATCGCGCGGATGATGGACACGTTTTTGCCGCAGATCTCTGCCACTGAACGCCAAGGCGTCTGGGAGGCAGCAAACCATCCGCTCTCGTGGGATGCTTCGGCGCAACTGTTCACGTCGCTGTCACAGCAGCACATGCGGGAAGACAGTGTCTGTATTCTCGATGACTTTCATCTTGTACAGGACGTGTCCGCGATCTTGCGGTGGCTCGATCTATGGTTACGGCGCCTGCCTGACACGGTGCATGTCGTCCTCATTTCGCGCACGGAACCGGCGCTGGCAGCTTACCAGGAGCACTCCTTGCGCGGAGACCTCTTGCTGCTCCGGGAGCGAGACCTTCAGTTTACGGGAGATGAGGTGAGCTTTCTCTTTCAGGCGTCCCCCGATGACCCGGTGTCAGGACTGGATCGTGCTGAACTGGACTGGCTGCAGGAGCACACGGGTGGGATGCCGATGATCGTCACGCTGTTGTGGCGCCGTTGGCAGCAACGCCAGCAGTTTCCCCTGTTAAAGCGTGCTTTGACGCAAAGCGACTCTGTGCGCGAGCAAGTAGGCACTCTGTTTCTCTCCGACTTGTCCGAAGGGGAGCGTGATTTCTTCACGCAGGCCTCCATCCTCACCAGTCTGTCGCCACCGCTCTGTGATGCCTTGCTTGGCCGCTCGGACAGTGCTACGGTCCTGTCCGCCTGTGAGAAGAAGGGTTTTTTGGTGGCGATGGACGAACCCGACACTTACACCGTGCATCCGCTTGTCCGTGAACATTTGCAATCGATGCTTTCTGTTGCGCGGCGAAGAGAACTCATCTGGCGCGTCGTGAACTGGCATCAAGCGCAAGGTCAACAGGCGCGTGCCATTCAGTATCTCTTTGCCCTGGATGACGAGGCGGCCGTCATTGACGAATTGCAGGTTCATATCCCGCACTACCTGGCCCAGGGTCAAGTGGCGACCGTGCAGGGATGGCTGGAACGGATCTCAGCGGCGCAGGCGGATGCGTGGCCTGCTCTCCTGTGGGCCAGGGGGGAGGTGGCCCGTCTTGGCAATCACTATGCCGAGGCGCGCCGCCTGTACGAGACGTCGTGCGAACGGGCGCAGGAGCTTGGTGATGTGCGTTCGCAGGTGTTGGCGCAGATCGGGCTCGCGCGCCTATTCCTCGACACGATCCAGCCTTCACTCGCGCGCGCGGCCATCCGTGACGCACAGAGGCGCAGCCGGGATGGCGGTGCTGAGGTGCGTTTGACGATTTTACAATTGGCCTTCGAAAATGCCATCAATCTCGGTCATACTCGGCGAGCGAATCGTTTGGGGCATGTCCTCGGCGCTCTGGCCAGCGCGCCGGCTCTGGAAAATAACAGTGATGCTCGCCTGCTCTTGCGAACGGGTCGGATTCACGAGGCGATCCAGTTGCTCGAATCGCGCGTGGGCGTGGATCAGATGGATCGACGCACGTCCCTTTCGCATCGCGAGGCCACGTTGCTTTTGTCGCTGCTCTACAGTCTGGCAGGGGATGCCTTGGCCGCCCGGGAGCAGGCGTTGCGGAGTTTCACTGTGGGCGACACGTTGCACTCACCGTTTGTGCAGGCGGTGGGGTACATTCGGCTGGGGCATGCCCTGCACTTATTTGACCCGCTGATGTCGCAGGTCATGCAAGCCTATGACCAGGCGATGGGGCTAATGGAAGCCCTCCACATCGCGCGGGGACAGTCGGAGGCGCTCATGGGTCAAAGTTTGGCGCATGCGTATCAGCGACAGTTTGAACTGGCTCGCGCTTGTGCAGAACGGGGCATCGCCATCGCGGAACGGGTGGAGGACACCTGGATGGCCAATCTGGTCCGGCTGGCGTATGGGCAAGGCTGCTGTGTGAATCGGATGTATGATGAGGCACACGAGGCCCTGTCCCGCGCGGCGACGGCCTTTCAGTCCACCGGCGACCCGTACTTGACCTGCGCCGCCCTGCTGTGGCGCGCGCTGTCTTTCGCTGCGCAGGGCTCGCCTGAAGCGCATGAGATGTTCGCGCGAACTGTAGACTTGGCCCGGCGGCACGACTGCGAAGAGATGTTGTACCGTCCGACCTACTTTGGTCTGAGAGATAGGGCGCAGCTGCTGCCTCTGTATGAAGCGTATAAGAGGACTCGCGTATCGCTCGGGCACACCGCGGGATTCCCTGCCGTTTGGCCTGGCGGACAACAGGGTCAATCAGTTCCTGGCTACACACTGCGTGTCCAGACTCTTGGCGGTTTTCGAGTGTGGCGCGGGGCCCATGAGGTGTCGCGCAGGGAGTGGCAGAGGGAAAAGGCTCGACAACTCTTTCAGTACTTTCTGACAAAGCGCAGTACGTGGGTGCATCGAGAAGAGATTACGGAGGCCTTGTGGGGCGAGCGCGACCCGGAGACGGCTGAGCGCGATTTCAAGGTGGCGCTGAGCACGCTGTTGCAGGTGCTGGAACCGGATAGAAGAGGGCGCGGGGGCGCGGGCAACGTCTTTGTCGCCCGCGAAGGGAGCACCTACCAACTCGTAGATCATGCCCACCTGGATGTCGACAGTGACCGCTTCATGCGCTTCGCGGACCAAGCGGAGCACTCGCCGATTCGGGCTGCGCGCATGCAGGCACTGTGGGCCGCAACCCAAACCTATCAAGGCGACTATCTGGAGGAGGCACGCTACAGCGACTGGGCGGATGCCGCGCGGGAACATTACCGCCGCCGGTTCCTCAGGACGGCGGTCGAGTACGCTACAGTCTGCCTGCAACAGCAAGGTGAGATGGAGGCCATCCGCATGTGCGAACGCGCACTGCAAATCGAGCCTACGTGGGAAGCAGCCTATTTGCCTTTGATGCGCGCATATGGGCATTTGCGCAACCGGACGATGGTCGCTCAGACATACCGCAACTGCAAGCGGGTGCTGGAGCAAGAGTACGGTTTGGATGTCAGCGACGAGACGACTGCTGTCTATCGGGAATGGACGGGGGCGACGCGTCAGGAGTGATGGCGTGCCCTTGCCGGCGTGCTGGCAGGGAAACTGCCCCTGTCGTCGTGGCAGGAGCGGGTCACTCTCCGCACATCGAGCAGGCAGCGACCGTCTTGCCGAAGATCCGCGAATTTCTCGCTGAGACCGCAGGCAACGCTTCGCCGCTCGAGACGTGAGCTGGCTGTGGTCATCGCGGTCCCGTATACTTTCATTGGGAGGTGACACCATGCGCACAGTATCTCGAATCGAATGTGACGTGCCGCTGTCCGCTCGTCCCTGAGCGGGCGTTCTGCCTTTTGCCCAGGGACATCGGCTTGAGTCCACAGTCGGGCGGAGGGAACAGGATGCGGCAGATCTCGAAAGTCAATCAAACGATGGTGGGAACCTTGTACCTGGTGATCGCGGCCAGCATTTGGGGTGGCATGTATGTGGTCAGCAAGATGGTCTTGGTGTTCGTTTCACCACTGTTGCTGCTTTGGTTGCGCTATATCGTTGCCCTGGTGACGTTGGTGGTTCTCGTTTTTGCGACGCAGCCGTCGTGGCGAGTGAGAGCGGGGGACCTTTGGCTCATTGCAGGGGTGGGTATCACAGGGTACGCAGTATCGGTGTGGGCTCAGTTTGTCGGTACGGCGCTTTCCACAGCGCAAATGGGCGCTGTCATCACCTCGGCGACACCGGCCTTCATGGTTGTATTTGCACGGATCATGCGACGGGAGCGGATGACCCGCCGCAAGACGCTTGCCGTAGCGGTCGCGACGATTGGGGTCCTCTTCATCGTCGGGGTCAGTAAAATGGGACATGGTAACCCATGGGGTGTTGTGGCGCTGGCCATCGCTGCCATTACGTGGGCGTTCATGTCTGTGCTGGTGACCGGGATAGCCAGGGAATCGTCGCAGCTTGTGGTGACGCTCTACGCCATTGCTGTGGCGACGCTGGCCATCACGCCCCTGTGTTTCGCACAGTTACACGAAGTGCCGGCCGTGCTGTCGCACCCCCTACTGGTAGGCGGTGTCCTGTATCTCGGCGTCGTTTCGACGGCACTAGCGTTCTTTTTGTGGACCAAGGGCCTGCAAATAGTTGGCGCAACGTGGCTGTCGTTACGAGACGTACAGAAGGGGGATCTCCATGGAACTGGGACGTCTTTATCTGGACTGCGTTCTGGAAGGTTTTCAAGGGATGAAGAGAACGGGTGAGCGCGCGATGGAGCAACTCAACATCGAGGAGTTGAACTGGGCGCCCAATGAAGAGTGCAACAGTGTCGCGCTCATCGTCAAACACATGGCTGGGAACATGAGGTCGCGATGGGCGGACTTTCTGACGACGGATGGCG
>JAPNUJ010000007.1:0-5368 GCA_026627155.1 Bacillota bacterium
TGGAACAGAGTTCTACGTCCGCCCTTGCTTACGCGTCAACACCCAGCCGCTTGCGCGCGCCGAGGTACTCTTGAACGACTTTGATCATCGTCGCGTGCGACCACGTCAACGGCGAGACGGACCTCGGCTCACCCGTGTAGGGATGCAGTTGCTCGGCCATGACGCCGGACGCAAGCGCGTGCTGTGACGCCCAGAGGAGCCAGCCCTGCGCCTCCTCCAGATCGGCCGCCGATTCCGCGCACTCAATCAGCCACTCGCCGTACCAGAGCGTGCAAATGAACCAAGGATTCCCGGGCACGTTAGGGTCGTCCCCGACCTCGCGGAAGTACTGGTCACCCTTGTACCGCGCGAGACCTCCGACGGCCGTCCGCACCTGCAATTCTTCCTGGATCGCGCGCATCGTCGCGACGATCCGCGGATCCTTGGCCGGAAACACATCGAGATCCCACAGGGCGTACAAGCTGCTGTCTAAGGCCAGGTCCTGTTCATAGGTCAGCGCGTCCCCTTTGCCATGTGCGATCAGGCCACGCACAAAGCGCCCCGATGAAGGCTCCAGCATATGTGTCGCCACCGCATCGCGCATCGTCTCTGCTGCATCGGCATAGGCCTTCTGCCGCGCCCCGTCGCCGTGAAACTCTGCAAAACGAGCGGCCGCCGCCAGTCCCGCATAGACGGCCGCCACCGAGAACGCGAAGACACCGATCCGCTCCTCCCAGAGGTCACAAGACGGGAGCGGAAGCCCGTTCACGTCGCGAAATTTGAGCATGAAGTCTGCGGCAGGGATGACGAACTTCTCGTAGTCATCCAGGGAGCCGTTGAGGGAGTCAGCCAGTTCATGATGATTCCACAGCGCATACACGACCAGTGCGGTCTCATCCTCCTGAATCGGCAACTGCGCGCTGCCTTCTTCATCGATCCACGGCAACCAGCTCGCACCCACCGACCCGTCAGGATTGTATTTGTGCATCAGATAGCCGCCCGCCGTCAACGCATCCTTGCAAAAGTTGAAGAAGCGCCGCGAGATGTCATGATACCCGGCCCTGTCCAGGGAATCTGCGATCAGCGCACCATCGCGCGGCCACATATACGAATAGGTGTCCTGTGCGCCCTTTAACATGGATGAGTCGTTGGCTGCAATGATCGCGCCGCGGTTATCCGTGTTCGACCGAACGATGAGAAGGCTATACTGGTACGCCTCTTTAAGCGCGTCGGGCAAGCCACTCAAGTCGTGTTTGTCGCGCGCCAACCAGCGCTGCCAGTACAGTTCCGTCCGCTCCACAAGCGTTCCGGGTCCCGTCGTGCGAACCCCCGCCTCCATCGTCTCGATTTGCTCCAGACTTTTTGCGAAACAGGACCAGAAAAACCCGACATTCTCGCCGTGAGGAGTCAAGTCGAGATTCAACTGTATGGTCCCATCCACCGATCCCTGAGAGATCGGATGGCCTTCCAGCCAACCGTCCTCGGCATCGCGCCACGTTCCCTCCAGACCATGAATGCCCTTTTGCCCGCACGCATAGCCATCCAGCGCAGACCCCGCGTTCCCACTGGCCTGACACGACATGGAGACATAGCGATGCCCTTTGTAGAAAACCAGGCTATGTAACGCAGGGTGATAAAAGATGGTGTTGGCGATCTGGCTCCCGTACATGTTCATGTCCAGATGATAGAAGAGGCGAAGCTGCCGCGGCGCGTCGCGATGATTTAGCACCACGACGCGACGGATGAAGACGTCGTCGTGCTGATCGACCGTATCTGCAATCGTCAACGTGATGCCAAGGCGCTCGTGGGTGCAGGTCAACTGAGCGACCATGGCCTCCTTTACGTAGCGTGCATCCGTTCGCACTTGGTCGTCATCAAGCCAGAAAAACTCGCCGTCGACGTGAACACCGAAACGGGACAGATGGTCAAGGGCGTGATTCTCATGTCCCACATACGGGAAGTAGATACAACGGATATGCCCGTGCAAGTCGTGGTTGATGAGCAGATTTCCGTTACCCACCGGCAAGTCTCTCGGCATCGCGATCATCTCTCTTCCTTAAATCGCATTCGTACAGTTGATTCTACAATACGCCTCGCGCTAGGGGATAAGCAAGGACGGGCCACGTGACCCGTCAACCCGGTAGTGGTATGCTGAGGATGCAAGACGGATCGCCATTACGAAACGCCAAAGGGAGTGTGTGCTTGTGATCGATTCCATCGTAGCGCGCCTTGGACAGGAATCCGAATTCTTGTTGCTTCACGAATGCAGAACGATTCCCCGTGAAGTGTTGACGCGACCGTCGCCCGATATCGTACATAGCGTATATGCCAGCACAGACCGCAACGCGCAGACACTGCGGAGCCTGCAAAGCCTGTTTTCCGCGGGTCGACTGTCCCATACCGGATACGCCTCGATTCTTCCTGTCGACCAGGGCATCGAGCATTCGGCAGGCGCGTCATTTGCCAAAAATCCCGCGTATTTCGACCCAGAGAACATCGTTCGCCTCGCCATTGAAGGCGGTTGCAACGGCGTGGCTTCGACGCTTGGCGTGCTGGGCCTGACCAGTCGCCAATTCGCCCACCGCGTCCCCTACATCGTCAAGCTCAACCACAATGAACTGTTGACGTATCCAAACCGCTTCGATCAAGTCATGTTCAGCAGCGTAAGACAAGCGTGGAACCTCGGGGCGGCAGGCGTCGGCGCCACGATCTACTTCGGATCGGATGAGTCGACCCGTCAATTGCAAGAAGTCAGCCGCGCGTTTCAGGAAGCGCACGAACTGGGCATGTTCACGATTCTCTGGTGCTACCTGCGTAACGGCGCCTTTGCGGCGGGCGACGCTGATCACCACGTGGCCGCAGATTTGACGGGTCAGGCCAACCACCTCGGCGTCACGATCGAGGCCGATATCATCAAGCAAAAGTTGCCGGAGAACAACGGTGGCTACACGGCGCTGAACCGAGGCGGAGTCAAGTATGGCAAGACCGATGCTCGCATGTACAGTGAACTGTCGACAGATCACCCGATTGACCTGACCCGTTATCAGGTGGCGAATTGCTACATGGGCAAGATCGGCTTGATCAACTCCGGTGGCGCCTCAGGTGACAACGATCTGCGCGATGCCGTGCGCACGGCCGTCATCAACAAGCGCGCAGGCGGCATGGGGCTGATCTCGGGACGCAAGGCGTTTCAGCGCCCTATGCGCGAAGGCGTTGAACTCCTCCACGCGATCCAGGATGTCTATCTGTGTGACGAGGTGACCTTGGCCTGAATTGGCGCGATCGCAGCACGGGAGGCAACGTATGAGAGACCGCATCCTACGACAGCAGTTGCTTGTGCACGAGCTCGAGCACAGCGGCGAACCCGTGACCGGTACACAACTTGCGGCCCGACTTCAGGTCACGCGCCAAGTCGTCGTCCAAGACATCGCGCTGCTCAAGGCAAGTGGCACGCCTGTCGTATCCACGGCGCGCGGTTACAGCCTGGCTGGGCAACGGGAAGGCAGCCAACGCACCGTTCTGTCCGTCCAACACGCGCCCGAACAGACGAAAGCCGAACTCTTGACCTTGGTCGATCACGGCATCCATGTCGTGGATGTGATGGTCGAACACTCCCTTTACGGGGAGATAACCGGCGGCCTGCATTTGCGATCACGCCGGGAGGTCGAGTCGTTCACCGCTCAGGTCGAGTCACAAGGGATTGCCCTGCTGTCCTCGCTGACATCGGGGCATCACATGCACACGGTCGAATTCACCAACCCGGAGCACCTGCGAGAGGCGATCGACGCGCTTCGCGCCCTTGGCATCCGCGTTCAGGACTAGGGCGACGAGCGCCTGCGACCGTGAAACTGACAACCCCCTTGCAAATGCCCCCTCGTTATGTGTATATACATAGTGTATATACACATAACAAGGGGGCTGCACATGTCAACACAACCCGTTTCATCGCGCTACGGCGGGCGCGTCTTTCGAGTCGAGCCCTATGGCATCGAACGCATCGCCGACGCCGACCGCCACGGCAGCGCACGCAGTCAGTTCACCTTGTGGCTTGGAAGCAATCTGACCATCGCCGATTTTGCTCTCGGCGCCTTGCCGATCGCGCTTGGCATGCCGTGGAGCTACACGATTGCGGCGATTCTGGTCGGCAACCTCGTCGGCGGTCTCGCACTTGGACTTTGCGCCGCGATGGGGCCGGTGTACGGGGTACCCCAGCTCATGATCGGACGGCACACCTTCGGTCGCGTCGGAGGGTACCTGCCGGCTGCCCTGAACTACTTCAGCACGATCGGTTGGTTTGCCGTCAACAACATCCTGGGGACCTTTGGTCTGCGCATTCTCTTCCCGGCGCTGTCATTCTGGGAGGGAGCCCTGCTTCTCGTGGTCTTGCAGGGACTGCTCGCGATCTATGGGCATAACCTGATCCACGCTTACGAACGCATCATGTCGGTCGTGCTCGGAGTACTCTTTGCCATCGTCAGTGTGATCGTCGTCATGCGTCACGGCGCGCTCGGAGCGTACCATCCGGCGGCGGCTCCGGAGTGGCCGTTGTTTCTGATCATGGTCAGTGCGGCATTTTCCTACATCGGAAGTTGGGGGCCCTATGCCTCGGACTACAGTCGGTACCTGAACAAGGCGACGCCGAGAAGGAAGATCATCGGTTATTCGTTTTGGGGGGCGTTCCTCGCCTCCGTGTGGCTTGAGTGCCTGGGGGCGGCCGTGACGGTTCTTGCTGGTGCGGCGGGCAACAACTCGATCGTGGCCCTGCACGACGTCACGGGCGACTTCGGCACGCTCGCCGTGATCGCCATCATCCTCGGAGGGACCGCTGCCGACGCGTTGAACCTGTACTCCAACGCCTTGTCGGCGGGAGCCTTCGACATCCGCGTGCCTCGTTGGGGTCTGGCCTTGTTCGCAGCCGCACTGGGGTTGTTCCTCAGTCTGTTGGGGGCGGGAGCCTTCGAACAAAACTACGAAAACTTCTTGCTGCTTCTTGGCTATTGGATCACGCCGTGGATGGGCGTGTTGTTTGCCGATTTCTACTTGCGTCGCCAGACTGGGACTGCCGGCGGCGAGGCCGAGAAGCGCGGGCGGGAGCGCCAGCGGGTCTATCTTCCGGGCCTCGTCAGCTTCCTTGCAGGCTTCGCACTGTCAACGCCATTCATGAGTTCCACATGGTACACCGGCTTCATCGCAAAGGCGCTCGGAGGGGTGGATCTGACCTTCTCTGTCGGGTTTCTCGTCGCGCTGATCACCTACCTGCTGTGGACGCGATGGACAGACGCCTGGCCATCATCCCGTCGCACTTGACACGCCTTGATCCAGCGTTTTACGGCAAGCGGGTTCGACCCGAAGTAAAGATGGGTGTAGCCCGCTTGCAGCGTGTCTGTCG
>JAPNUJ010000007.1:5378-11233 GCA_026627155.1 Bacillota bacterium
TAACCCTCTTGCTTGACACCGCGAATTCCGGTCACTTCGTACGCGTGACCGGGGAATTCCCGTCCGTTTGCAGCCACCGTTTGATCGTCCCACGTCACCGTGGAGTAGTGAAACTCATGCCCGCGCATCACGTCGCCCGCACTCATCAGCACCGATCCAGTCAAGGCCCGTGCCTCCCTGTAGCCCAGTGCAGCCAGCCGCGCCTGCATCGTGACCGAGGCCGGTATCACGCCGACCATGGGATACACGTGGCCAAGCCGGTCCGTAATCGCTCGCGTCAGGAACATAAACCCGCCGCATTCGGCCAATGTCGGCATACCCTCTTCGATTCGCTGTCGGACGTGATCCAGCACCTCCGTTCGCCCCGCCAAAACCGCCGCAAACTCTTCGGGAAAGCCGCCGCCCAGATACAGGCCATCGGCCTCTTTTGGAATGCACTCGCCAGCCAAGGGACTAAAGAACACGAGATTTGCGCCAAACCAGGCCAGCAACTCCAGGTTCTCCGGATAGTAGAAGTTGAATGCCTGGTCGCGTGCCACGGCGATCGTCACGGTCGCTTCCTCCGACACGCCGGCAAACAGCTTCGGTGCCGGCGACACCCAGGCATCCGCACTGCGAGCCAGCGAGAGGATGAGGTCAAGATCCAACGTCTCCTCGCACGCTTTCGCCAACTGTTTGAAAAGCGGAGCCACCTCGCCACGCTCCAGCGCCGGGATCAAGCCAAGATGGCGCTCGGGAATCTCCCATTCACTTTGCGACTGAAGATACCCCACGACGGGAACCCCACAGACTTGCATGATGGCCGCCCGCACCATCTCGTAATGACCACGGCTGCCCACCCGATTGACGATGACGCCGGCCAACCTCAGGTTGGGCTCCATCTGCTGGAACCCCAGGACGATGGCAGCGGCGCTGCGCGCCATGCTCGAGACATCCACAACCAAGAGGACGGGGGTGCCAAGGACCACACTGACGTCTGCCGTACTCCCGTCGTTAGCCAAGGCGTCGCGGCCATCGAAGAGGCCCATCACACCTTCGATGATCGACACATCGGCCAGCGCGCTAGCCCGATCGAAGATTTCCCTCATCACATCCGGTTGGGTCATCCACGTATCGAGGTTTCGCGACGGACGGCCCGTGACGGCCGCGTGATAGCTCGGATCGATGTAGTCGGGCCCCACCTTGAATCCTTGCACATCCAGGCCGCGGGCGACGAATGCGGCCATGACCCCGAGGGTCACAGTCGTCTTGCCGACTCCGCTGCTCACTCCCGCAATGACGATGCGCGGTCTCATCCCGTCCCCCCTTTCGCAACAGTCTGATCGCATGACCCAAGCATATCATAGAGAAAGGATCGCCTGTGCGCTGCGATGTGCTGATAGGCCATGAGTTCATACGCGACCACCAGAGTACCCGCAGGGAGGGGAGCACTGTGCCGGAACCTGCAACGTCTAGGACCGTTCATACTCTAGAACACGCCGTGAAACAGCTGCTCATCCAGCAAGGCCTCTCGATGCGAGGCTTGGCATCCAAGAGCGGCCTTGACGTCGCCACGGTCTCCCGCATCCTCGCTGGCAAGCAACGCCCCAAACCCACACACTTGAAGCGCATCGCCCACGCGCTCAACGTAGCGGAAGACAGCTTGCTCGAAGCGGCTGGCTTGACGAACGCGGGGGCGAAGGTCGAAAGTCCGGTGGACATGTCAACCGAGATCATGACGACCGTCTTGCAACATCCAGACTTTGCAAAGTGGACATTCACCAAAAGCGACATTGAACATGAACTTGTCAAATGCGAAAATTATGCAACGACAGCCGAGGGCATCGCCCTGATCAAAGAAAAGTTCCCTGACAAGCGCGGCCAAATCAGTGGCTCAGGGCCGTTTCTCGACTATTTGGACGAAATCTACAAACGGTTCGAACAAGGCGGCACGCTGGCCGAGATGTCCATTCTCGGCAGTGGTCTGCTGTACTTTGTGCTCTCGACCGACACCATCCCCGACGATCTCTTCCCCATCGGGTTCCTCGACGACGCGGTGGCCATCCAAATCACCTGGAACCGCTATGCACAGCTACAGCGAACGGTCTGCGAGCACCCCTGATGACTTGACACGTTGCGCACGAGGACGGCCCAGTTCGCTGACGTCCTGCGTCGGCGAGCGGGCACACAAGGCATTGAATTCCAAAGCCAAATGGAGAATAATAGACGGCATGGTCCGAGAGAGAGGAAGAAGAGAATGGCAAGAGTGAAAGTGGGCGTCATTGGCGCAGGCGTCATCAGCAACATTTATCTGAAGAATTGCACGGGCATGTGGAGCCAGGCGGTGGAAGTGACGGCCATCGCCGATCTGGTGCATGAACTGGCCGTGCAGCGAGCCGAAGCGTACGGCATCGCGAAGGTCTACACGGTGGACGAGTTACTCGCTGACCCGACGATCGAAATCGTGCTGAATCTCACCGCTCCTGCTGTTCACGCGGCGCTGAATCTGCGAGCGCTCGAAGCCGGCAAGCACGTGTACACGGAGAAGCCGTTTGCGTTGAATCGCGAGGATGCCGAGGCCGTCTTGCAACTTGCAGAGGCCCGCGGGCTTCTGGTCGGGTGTGCGCCGGACACCTTTTTGGGCGCAGGCATTCAGACCTGTATCAAACTCATCGACGACGGCTGGATCGGTCGACCGTATGCTGCGAGCAGCACGATCGTGATGGGCAACGCCTGGGATGGCCTGCACCCAAACTTTCAGAACTTCTTGAAACTCGGCGGGGATCCCCTGATGGATATGGGCCCCTACTATCTGACGGCCCTGATTGCCATGTTCGGACCCGTGCACCGCGTCACAGGCTCGGCGCAACAATTGCGGCAAGAAGTCCGCGTCGAGAACCCGGGATCTCACGCGTACGGGCAAACGGTGCCCGTCTCCGCCCCCACCAACGTCTCCGCCGTGCTCGACTTTGACAACGGCGTCGTGGCGACCTTGCAAGCGACCAAAGAGAGCTTTGGCTATATGCCAAGACTGGAGGTATACGGTACCGAAGGCAACTTGGTCGTGCCAGATCCAAACTTCTTTGGTGGCCCCATTCTCCTGCGCCCCGCTCATGGGGAGCCGCGCGAGGTCGCCTACTCGCACCCCTACACGGAAGACAGTCGCGGTGCCGGCATCGCCGACATGGCCTACGCCGTACAGCTCCAGCGCCCGCACCGGGCCAGCGGACGCCTGGCGCAACACGTGTTGGACATCTCACTCGGCGTGTTTGAGTCATCGCAGACTGAGCGCCATATGACCTTGACCACATCCGTGGTCCGACCCGCCCCGTTGCCCCTCGGGCTACACCATCACCGGCTAGACCGCTAGACGGCACGAGATCAACTCCACGTGACCTGAGTGACCGCCTCCGACAACGCCCAAAGTCGAGCGGCATCCTGATCGGCGCGGCCCTGGCGAGCGATCTTCGCCCGCCGCGGCGTCCCCTTGAGTTCAAAGCGCCCGTCCGGCCCGTAGTAGCCACCGCCCTGCGCGTCCGGACTGGTCGCCGCAAACAGAGTGGGCAAGGCCCCACTCGCTGCATCTTGTGACAGAAATGAGATCAGCGCATACCCGCCTTGCGTGGATTTTCCCTTGTCTTCGCGACCGAGGTTCGGGCCGACGGTCTGCAAACCAGTCCGCGCAAAGCCGGGATGGGCTGCGTTGCTCATGAGGCCCCAACCGTGCAAGACACTGCGACGTTGAAGCTCCTTTGCAAAGAGCAAGACAGCGAGCTTGGATTGACCGTACGCTGACATCGGGCGATATGCTCGCTCGCGTTGAAGATCGCCCCAATTGATTTTCGCCCACTTGTGCACCAGACTGCTGACGCTCACCACGCGGGCCGAACGCCCCCTTCGCAAGAGCGGGAGCAGTCCCGCGGTCAGGGCAAAATGACCGAGGTGATTCGTGCCAAACTGCAACTCGAAGCCATCTTGTGTGAGCTGACGCGTGGGTACGGCCATGACACCGGCGTTATTGACCAGGAGATCGATGGGACGGTCACGTCGCACCATCTCATGGGCAAAGGATTGCACGGAGTCGAGACTTGCAAGGTCGAGTCGCATCACCTCGAGCGTCGCGCCAGGAGCCTGTTGACTGATACGCTGGCTGGCGCGAGCTCCCTTGTCGACATCGCGTACAGCCAATACGACGGTCGCGCCCGACTGTGCCAGGGCGCGAGCGGTTTCATAGCCCAGGCCGCTCGTAGCCCCGGTCACGATCGCCAGCCGCCCCGTCTGATCGGGAATGTCCCGTTCCGTCCACGTCACAGTCGCCACTTCTCTTTCCTTGTAAAGTATCTTGGGTCTTCGGAGATCAGCCCGAGAGCTGACTTCTGCCCTCGAGTCCACTTTCACCGGTGCGGGAGCGGAGCGACGGGCGTGTCAGCGGGCGATTTTCTTGGCACGCAGGGCCTCTTCCTCGTACGCAAAGACCACGTCCGGGTCCGGCGTGGTCAACGCCTCATCCTTGTCCTCGTAGCTGAGTTGCGAGAGCAGATGCTTGATGATCTGCAGCCGCGCGGTGCGTTTGTCGTTGGCGTTGACGACGAACCAAGGGGCCGCGACGTGGTGGGTCCGCGCAAACATGTCGTTTCGCGCCTGGCTGTAGTCCGCAAATCGACTTGTGGCCACCTCGTCGATCGAGCTGATCTTCCACTGCTTCAACGGGTCCCGATGGCGGTCCTTGAGGCGCCTCTTTTGCTCCCCCTTGGTGATATCCAGATAATACTTGAAGATGCGGATTCCCGAACGCGCGAGCATCTGCTCGAACAGCGGCACGGTCTCCAGAAACTCCTCGTACTGCTCATCGGTGCAAAACCCCATCACTCGTTCGACGCCGGCACGGTTATACCAGCTGCGGTTGAACAGAACCATCTCGTGAGCTGCCGGCAAATGCGTCACATACCGCTGAAAATACCAGGAAGTCTGTTCGCGGTCGGACGGCTTGCCGAGTGCCACCACACGCGTCTCACGCGGACTGAGGTGCTCGGTGATCCGTTTGATGGTCCCATCCTTGCCCGCCGAATCGCGCCCCTCAAGGATAATCAGGATCCGGTCGTCATGGGCGATGATGTCCTTTTGCAGCTTCACCAGTTCGACCTGCAGGGCATAGAGTGCCCGTTTGTACTCGCGCTTGCGCGCCTTCTTGTCGAGCTTCGGTTGTTCCTCCACGACGTCTTTGCTGGCCATGTCTCATCCCTCTTCCCGAAATCAGGCGGTCTACTGGCAATGGCTAGATTGCGAGTCTCCCAATTCTCCCTAGTATACCGCACACAGAGGGTGCCCGTCCGACGTACGCGAAGCTCCCCGAATGGCTCACGCTGGCAACACGGTCTCGATCAGCGAGCGCAGCCTACGTCCCCCGCGGTCCATCTCGTCCAGGGCCGGGTTGTAACACGTGACTTCGATGCCGCGCAGGCGGCCCGTCGCTGCAATCCGCGTGCAGACATCGAGCAGCTGGCCCGCGCGCATCCCGGGCGTGACGGGAAAGTCGACGGCCGGCATATCCGCAGGATCCAAGACATCCGCATCGACATGCAAAAACAGGTCCCCGCCCGGCAACGATCCTTTGACCCAGGCATCGATCTCCTGCAGTCGGACACAGTCCAGCCCCCATTTGGTCATGGCCTGCGACTCCGCCTCCTCCACTTCCTGACCGCCGAGGAGCGTGATCTGATCCCGTCGCAAGAGGCCGCTTTGCGATCCGGCCAGTCCCACCACGCGAGCCATGGACATGCCGTCTAGAAAATGGGTGGTCGACTGCGCCTCATTCAGAAAGTCCGGGTGCGCGTCAAACCACAGGACGTGCAAGTCTGGATAGCGGGTCAACAAGG
>JAPNUJ010000007.1:11243-13594 GCA_026627155.1 Bacillota bacterium
AAGATGACGACAAAGTCCGTAGCGAGAACACACTCGTTCACGCCTGCTGTGATCGCCCGCTCTAGAGATACGACTTGGTCCGGGGCCACGGGCGTGGCCGGCAAGTCAAGGCGGACGTTCCCGTAGTCGACCCACGCCTCGGCAGCCCGACTGGCCCCGGGCAAGCGGAACAACCGTCGCAAAGCGTCCGGCCCGTCACTCACGCGTCCATTTGGTTTCGTCGTATCGGGTGGATACGGCGTCGCAAAGGGAACTCCAACCACACCGACGCGACCTTGCACAGGACATGCCCTCTTTCACCTTGATCTGTGATCTGGCTAGTGTGGGTCTACAGGGTCCCGACGATACGCCTGCATCCGCAGCTTGTCAGGGCAAGATTCCGAAGCGTAGACTGAGACTGCGGCAAAACGAGAGGGGTACACCCGGGATGACGTACAAAATTGTGTTTTTCGACGTGGATGGAACACTTTTGAACACGAAGAAGGAGTTGCCCGCGAGTACGATCGAGGCGATCCGGACCCTGCGCAAAGGTGGCGTGATCGGTGCCATTGCCTCAGCCAGAACACCGTTTAACATCCACATGTGGTTGGACGCGCTTCATATCGACACCTACATCGTCTACAACGGTGGACTGATCGTACACGATGGGCGCGTTCTCCATCAGGAAACCATCGATGAAGCGAGTGCCGCGTCCCTCGTGAAACGCGTTCGCACAAACGGCCACTCGATCATGCCAGAAGGGGCCCGCCACTTCAGCCTCGTCAGTCATGAACCCGAGCGCATCATCGAGACCTACGCCAAGGCGTGGGACCACGACAAGCGCGTCGCGTACGAAGACTTGCACGAGCCCATCTCACAAATGGACCTGTTTTGCACCGACGACGAAATCGCTCCCTATGGCACGGCCTTCCCCAACTTGACCTTCTATCCGTGGATGTCGCGCCCGAACGCGTTCAACGTCATTCCAAAGGGCGTGTCAAAGGCCTACGGGATTGAACTGATCCTCGCCAAACTCGGGATCGCGAAGGCGGATTCGGTCGCCTTCGGAGATGGGCCGAACGACCTCGAGATGCTCGCTTATGTCGGACTCGGCGTCGCCATGGGCAACGCCGTGGACGAGCTGAAGGCGCAGTCCGGCTATGTGACGAGTCACGTCGACGAGGACGGTATCGCAAACGGATTGCGCCACCTCGGTCTCATCTAACCTCTGTCGTCCTGTAGTTGTCGGCGGGTCTGGGAAAGTAGGATGGAACGATCCGACGACCATCGAGCCCTGGGCGCCTGGGTCACGGCCGCAAGTAAGACCAGAACGGCGTCATAATGCGCGCGCATCGTTTTAAACGTCTGCCACGCCGCGTCCAGATCAGGCTTCAGCGGAATCCCGGCTTGGGCGAGTTCATCGCACGCCTCGTCAAACTCTGTGCGAGCGATCGTGATCGGCGTGTGCTCGTCGGGAATTTCGGGAAAGGATAGTGACAAAACAGAGGCAATCCTGCGCAAGGATGTGTACCCGGCGTGGTAACAGAGATAGGTGCGTGGATCGCGCGGCGTGTCCAGCACCGCGAAGGTCAGGACCGCCGCGTCCAGGATCACGCCCGCCGCCGTAATCCATGAACGTTCCGGACGAGGCGACCGGAAGAAGATCAGAGACGGGAAAGACGTGTGGTTTTCTTCGATTTCGATAAACCAGTTTTCCCAGGCATTCCAGAGCTCAGGAAAGAGGTCAATCATGTCATAGGTGTAGAACCGGATGAGCAACTGCACCCCCGACGGAGAGACGCCCGCCCGGTATTCGAGGCGGGTCACCGCCACTTCCCGTCGCGAGAACGCGGCGTACATCGTCGGCAAAAACGAGATCAAGAGCGCCATCAACAACAGTCCGATGATGGCTTCAGAGAACATGATGACATGGCCCAATACGGTCGTGGTCGTCGTCGTGCCAAGCGTAAAGACGGACGAACCACTCAGGAAAAACGCCTCTCGCAACGAGGAGATGTCAAGCCCCCAGAAGACGAACATGTACCCGATGCCAACGAGAGTCAACCACATCACCGGCAGGAGGAGCAGGGCAATCGGCGCGTAAAAGGCCATGATCCGGTCCCTTTCGCTGTACGTGCGCGCTCGGTTCCCGATCAAGAAAAAACCTCGGACTACAGTAAAGAGACCATAAGTAAACGGATCGCGCATACTGCGCGGCAAGACCAGCGTCCGCACCGCAGAGGTCAGCGAGGCGGCCACGATCGACACCCCGCCCATGATCGCGAGGACGTGCATCAAGATCAGCAACGAGCCCTCTCCCTCTCCTGTTCACCGGGAAGCGTACCCACTTTCGCGTGACTCCTGCCCTAGCT